>NZ_JBBPCC010000029.1:0-81199 GCF_038070315.1 Paenibacillus filicis
GAATTCCTCGCGCTGAAGCTCTTGCTCGATCTGCTCGTCTGCCAGCTTGCTCTCCAGTCCTACACGCTGACGCTCCTGCTCGGCCCGCTCGTCTTCCAGCTTGCTCTCCAGCTCTGCACGTTCGCGCTCCTGCTCAGCCCGCTCTGCTGCCAGCTTGCTCTCCAGCTCTGCACGCTGACGCTCCTGCTCGGCCCGCTCGTCTGCCAGCTTACTCTCAAGCTCTGCACGCTGGCGCTCCTGCTCGGCCCGCTCCGCAACCAGCTTGCTCTCAAGCTCTGCACGCTGACGCTCTAGCTCGGCTTGCTCGGCGGTCAGCTTGCTTTCAAACTCCGCCCGTTGGCGCTCCTGGTCCTCCAGGCCGACGGCCAGCAGCTCCTCATAATCCGCACGCTGCTGTTCCCATTCGGCGAGCCCGGTTTCCAACCGGCCTTCGAGCTCGTACCGAAGCTTCTCGCCTTCGCGCAGCAGCCCGCCGATCCGCTCCAATTCGCGCTCCTGCTCCGCGCTGCGGCCTTCGTACTCGCGGGCCCGCTCCAGCGCAGCCGCCAGCTTGGCCTCCAGCTCCGCCTGAAGAGACAACTGCCGCTCCAGCCGCTCGGCCGTCTCCGCGAATTCCTTTTCAATGGCCTGCTTATGCTCGGCCAGCGATTCCAGCTCCTTGGCAAGCTCTGCCCCTCGTGCCTCGAGCTCATCCTTGCGCGCCTGCAGATCGCTGCGTTCGGCCGTCACAGTCGCGAGCTGCTCCCGCTCCGCCGTCAGCTCCTGCTGAAGCTGCTCCAACAGCTCGGTTGCAGCAGCTACATCCACCAGCGCTTTATCCAGCTGACGCTGCTGGTCCTTATGAAGATCGATCTGCTCCTGCATCTGCGTCCATTCATCCGCCATATTTACAGCAGCCAATACCGCAATTTTGGGAAGATCCAGCCTAGGGCTTCCGGAAGCGATGCGGTGCATCTGATCATTGACCACAGCGACGACTCGTTTTATATAGGAAGGACTGGACCTTGAAACCAATTTGTATTGGGTGCCATAGATGTCGACGGTCATGCGTACTTTTTCTTCACCGTTCACTCAGGTTGTCCCCTTTCCATACACCAAAAAATTCTCCGTATCCTCAACTATTCGATACGGAGAATCGCTTTTCCTGCTGCCTCAAGCCATGATTTGCCGAATGAAAACGGTACGCAAAAGGAGGGGCGCCCCCCTCCTTTTGATTTATGAAAACGATATAACCGCTCTGCCGCACAATACGCTGTTCACGGGACCAGAGTCCCGGCAAGGAGACCTCAGGACCCGCAGCCCAGTCTGTCCGAAGGCTATCCCTATCTTCCGGCTCCTGCCGTTACTTACGGAGCTCAGCTCCGTAAGCAGCTTCCAGCTCAGACACGAGGCGGCTGTGCGTCCCGCTGACTTCTTCGTCGGTAAGGGTCCGATCGGCTGTCCGGTATACCAGTGCGATCGCTACGCTCTTCTTATCCGCACCAATACGGTCACCCGTATAGATATCGAACACTTGGATCGACTCCAGCAGCTCTCCAGCCGTTTCCTGAGCCTTGGCGATCAGATCGCCGACAGCGACACCGCGGTCTACGACCAGAGCCATATCCCGGGAAATCGCCGGGAAGCGAGGCAGCGGACTGTAAGCGAAGCGCTCGGAAGCGAGCTTCGTCAAAGCCTCCAGCTCCACCTCCAGCACGTAGGTATCAGCCAAATCTCTCGCTTGCTGCAGCGCAGGGTGCAGCTGGCCGATCGTACCGATGACACGGCGGACGCCGTCCAGCTCGACCTCAATCGCAGCTGTACGGCCAGGATGGAAGCCTTCTACCTGTGCCTGCACGTAACGGAGTCCTTCAACCCCGAGATACGAGACGACATTCTCGAACACGCCCTTCAGGTCGTAGAAGTCCACGTCTCCAGGCTTGCCTGTCCAGTGCAGCTCGCTCCGCTTGCCGGTCAGCAGCGCCGATAGGAGCAGCTTTTCCTCTGGCTGCTTGGTCAAGGAAGCTTCCTCCGTCAGGAAGACCGGGGCAATCTCGAACAATGCGACATCATCCGTATTCCGGTTGCGATTGTAAGCAGCGGCATCGATCAGATGCGGCACCAGGCTGGTCCTCAGTACACTGCGCTCCTCGCTCATCGGCATAGCCAGAGCGACCGGCTTCGCTTCGCGGTAAAGTCCGGGGAATGCAGCAACCTGGTCCGGATGCGTGTACGAATAAGTGATCGCCTCATGCAGTCCGCTGCCGTTAAGCAGATTGCGGACAGTCCGGCGGATCGCCTGCTCTCGCGTCAGGGAGCCCGGTGTCGTCTCCGTATTCATCAGCGTCGTCGGGATGTTGTCGTAGCCGTACAGACGTGCAACTTCCTCAATTAGATCGACAGCGCGGGTAATATCGCCGCGGCGGCTCGGCACATGCACGAGCAGACCGTCTTGCTCCAGTGGCTCCACCGTGAAGTGCAGGCGTCCGAAAATCGCCGTGATCTCTTCCACAGACAAGCTTGTTCCCAGATACGTATTGATCCGGGTCGCCGTAATTTCAATCTGCACCGGGCGATGCTCGCTCGATATTGCCTCTACGATCCCTACAGCGACTTGTCCTCCGCTAAGCTCGGCAATCAGCGCAGCCGCCCGGTCCAGAGCAGGAATGACCGCCTCAGGATTGACTTCCTTCTCGAAGCGCAGCGAGGCTTCCGAGCGGAGTCCGAGCTGACGGCTCGTCTTGCGGATCGTACCGCCTTCGAACTTGGCCGATTCCAGCAGGATGCGGGAAGTGCCCTCTGAGACTTCGGAATTAGCGCCGCCCATCACGCCGGCGAGGCCTACAGGCTTGGTACCGTCAGTGATCAGCAGCATATGCGGCTCCAGTGTACGCTCGTTATCGTCCAGCGTTACGAGCTTCTCGCCTTCCCGGGCGAAACGAACGTCAATGTGACCGCCTGCCAATTGATCCGCGTCAAAGGCATGCAAAGGCTGACCGTATTCCAGCATCACGTAATTCGTCACGTCGACAATATTGCTGATCGGGCGAATACCTGCAGCCATCAGCCGGTTTTGAAGCCAGAGCGGCGATGGACCTACCTTCACGCCTTCGATCAAGCGGGCCGCATAATGCGAGCAGGCGTCCTTGGCCGTAATTTCCACAGAAATCTTGTCCGCCGCCTTCACTGCTGCTTCGCGGTCACGAAGTCCGGCCTCACTATCCGGCAGACGCACCTCGCGTCCGAGGATCGCAGCAATCTCATAAGCAGCTCCCAGCATGCTCAAGCAGTCGGAGCGGTTCGGCGTCAGATCCAGGTCCATCACTTCGTCGTTGATCGCCAGCACATCGAGAATGCTCTCGCCTACCTGCGTATCCGCCGGCAGCACCAGAATACCTTCTTGAATCTCCTTCGGCAGCAGCTTGTCGTTCAGGCCCAGCTCCTTGGCCGAGCAGATCATACCCTGGGATTCCACGCCGCGCAGCTTGGCCCGCTTGATGTTCAGTCCGTCCGGCAGCTTGGCGCCGACCGTTGCGACCGGCACCTTCTGGCCCGCATCCACATTTTTCGCCCCGCACACGATTTGCAGCTCTTCGCCCGTTCCTACGTCTACCTTACATACGTTAAGTTTGTCTGCATCCGGATGCTTCTCTTTCGAAGTTACGTAACCGACAACAACGCCGGTGACGCCTTTATTCCGGCTTTCGACGATATCGACCTCGATGCCGCTGCGGGTCAGCTTCTCCGCCAGTTCTCCAGCCGTAAAATCAGCAATATCCACATACTGTGCCAGCCATTGATAAGATACATTCATCGCTCGTACTCGCCCCTTTCCCTTACAAGTGAACGAACTGCTTCAAGAAACGCAGATCGTTCGTATAGAAATGCCGGATATCTTCAATATCGTATTTGAGCATGGCAATCCGCTCGACGCCCAAGCCGAAGGCAAAGCCATTGTACTCCTCAGGATCATAGCCGGCCATCTCCAGCACGCGCGGATGCACCATCCCGGAGCCGAGAATCTCCAGCCAGCCTGTATGCTTACAAACCCGGCAGCCGCTGCCGCCGCACATCGCGCAGGTCACGTCGACTTCAGCGCTTGGCTCCGTGAACGGGAAGAAGCTCGGACGCATCCGGATCTTCGTTTCCTTGCCGAACAGCTCCTGCATAAATCTCAGCAGCGTCCCCTTCAGATCGCTCATCCGGATATTGCGGTCGATGACCAGTCCCTCGATCTGGGTGAACATATGGGAATGCGTCGCATCGTCATCATCCCGGCGATATACGCGTCCCGGACAGATGATTTTAATTGGCACCTTGCCCTTGCTCTTCTCCAGCGTACGAACCTGAACCGGCGAAGTCTGCGTCCGCATCAGAATATCTTCCGTGATGTAGAAGGAATCCTGCATGTCACGCGCCGGGTGGTTCTTCGGCAAATTGAGCGCTTCGAAATTGTAATAGTCCTGCTCAACCTCCGGGCCCTCAGCCACGGTGTAGCCCATACCGATGAAGATATCCTCGATCTCCTGGATGACCTTGTTGATCGGATGCTGCGCGCCCTGTGCAGACGGACGGCCTGGCAGCGTGACGTCGATCGTCTCGGATGCCAGCCTGGCCTCCGTCTCCGCCTGATTGTAGGCCGCCTGCTTCGCCTCGATGACGGCCTCGATCGCGCCGCGTACGTCATTGACGACCAGACCGATAGCCGGACGCTCCTCCGCGCTGAGCGCTCCCATCCCGCGTAAAATCTCGGTGAGCGGTCCTTTCTTACCCAAATACTTAATCCGCAGCTCATTCAGCTGCTGCTGGCTTTGTACGTCCGCCAGCTCGGCGAGCGCTTCTTCCTTCAACTGCAACAAACGTTCCTTCATGTTCCTGCTCCCTCCTAAAGGTTATAGTTAGCTGTGGTCCTCAATCTCGGAGATGGCCCCTTCACGGAAACCGAAAACCGTCCTGCCTTGCAGCCGCAAGGTATCGCCCGCCCTCAGCCCATCCGGGAGATCCTGCGCGAGTACGGCCTCGTAGTTGATATGGGCCTCCACCCGGCCTCCGTGCATGACCAGATGACCGGGAATCTGTCGGCGGCTGACGAAGAGACCGGCGCTCCGCTCGGCCAACTGGCGGAAGGCCTGATGTCCCCTGGCGCTCGAGTTCTCTACGCCGTCCGCGATATTCCGGAACACAATGTCCTCATGGAGCACATATATCATGCCCTCGATATCCATGCCGTTGTACGCCTCCAGATACCGGTCAATCAACTGCTTCTTCGCCTCGTACTCCATGGGTGGACTCTCCTCTCCAGATAGCCGTGATCCCTGTTTCCAAACACGCAAAAAAGGCCTCTCCATCCCGGATAAGGGACGAAAAAGCCGTGGTACCACCCTTGTTAGAAAACAGCTGATCCCAAAATGCGATCCGCTAGCCTTCTCACTTCATTGATCATAACGGTTCGAGAACCGGTAACCCTCTACTTGCCCCGGTACGCGTCACAGACGCAAAGCCAGAGGGTTCAAAGGACTGCTCGGGAGCGAATTTCGGCAGCCTGATTCTAACGGTCCCGCTCTCAGTCTCCGGCGGTTCCTCCCTGTGAAGAAGCACTGCTTACTTGTCTCCGTCCACGCATTTGTGGTATGGATTTACCAAGTATTATATGCAATCCCTGGCGCGGATGCAAGGGGCTTCTCTCGGATGCATCGCGACTCGCAAGCATGCGACCGGCGTTCAGATCACCAGTTGGCTGGAGCGCACGGCCTCCAGTACCTTGGACACCGCCAGGGAGAGCTCCATATTTTCCACGACAGCTTCACATGACTTTCGGTAGGATACCTCATCCGAATATTGGGCCATGTAACGTTCCACCACCTCGTAAGGCATCCCCTTGGCGGTCAGCCGTTCCAGAACCGTTTGCTTGCTGACGTAAATAAAGACGCGGAAGGCTTGTTCGCCGTACATCCGTTTGAACAGTTCCGTTCCCTCCCGGTTCAGGACGAGATAAGCTCCCCGGGTTCCAGCCAGAGCCTTGTCCAGCTCGGATCGCTTGATGCCGTACCGGTATCCGTTGATCGTGACCGTTTCCATAAATTCTCCGGCTTGGAATGACATTTCGAAATCGCTTTCATTAATATACCGGTAAAAGCCATTATTAGCTTCGCGAGGTCTAGGACTCCGGGTGGTATAGGAGACGACCGGATGAAGCCCCATGGCCTCCCCGACCTTACATGCAACCGACTTGCGTCCCGAGCCTCCCGTACCGGTAAAAAGAAGAAGGATTGGCCGACCGCTCATTGCGATCACTCCCTTTGAGAAGCTATCTTCATAGCCTTATTATAGTATGAATATTCTGATAATTAAAGAGGGTCTGTGACTTCTTTTTTTGAGAACCCGGTTCTCTATGGTATAATCAACCACACCCAATACTTGTCCATGAAAAGAGAGGTTTACCCTATGTTAAGCTATGAGCAAAAATTAGCGATTATCGATTCGTTCTCCGAGCTGACTCGCAAAGAAGTATCGCTCGGCCGTGCGAACTATCATTATGAGAACAGCGGCTACGACAAGAAGATCGTCGTTTATCATCTTCACCCGAACGGCAATGGCTTCGTATACGCCGGTCACTTGACCGGAGTGGACGCCGACGAGCGCGGTCTTGTCAATATCCGCGATTACGAAGCTGATGAGCTTCGCTCCCTGATCAAGGCTTCCATCCTGTCGCTTGCTCCGAAGTCGGCGGCTGAGCTGGCTGTCAGCGGTACTGCCGATGACGAGGAACGCTGGCATGGTCCGGATAACCAGACCCTTCTGCTCGTGCATGAGGATGAGCTGTGGTACGTCTATTCGGGCCTTAATCTGGAATCGGCATTTGAAACGTATGAGGAAGCCGTGCAATATTTGCAGGAAGAGGGCTTTCGCCGTCCGTAGCTTGGCTAACGGAGTACAACGGATCAGTGAAGAACGCCGTACAGGAAAGGAGTGGCATCCAGATGCACGCCGGACAACAGAGAAGCCAGATCCGCCCGGGGCTTGAAGTCGATATCGTGCTCAAGCAGGATCAGCGCACCGGAAAAACCACACGCGGAATCGTCAAGGACCTACTGACAAATTCCCCCACCCACCCGCATGGCATAAAAGTACGCCTGCAGAGCGGTCAGGTAGGGCGTGTCAAAACCATCGTAAGCACAGGCGCAGACAGCAGCACAAGCTGAGCTGCGCCCTCTTGCGGCGTTTCCTCTTGCCATTGGGGGAGGTTTCGCCTTATAATGGGAACATATATTCCTATTCTCATCTTAGAATTTATTGCGATAACAGGTGATACGAATGGACTCCAACAATTTTTATGATGATTTGCGTGTGAAGTTCAAGGACGAGGACCGGGCCAAGCTCGTCATGCAGCAGTTGTACACATACCGGGAGAACAAGCTGAAGCGCAAGTGGTGGCAGAAGATCACGCTCTCCCGCAAGCCCAAGACCAAGCCCAAGTCCTGGGAATGACCGGTTGATGGGTATCAGCTGGGCCCCTGGGAACAGACCAGGCCTGACTCAGGTTGTGCCTTGCTTCGTTCAGTTCCCATCCCCTGCGGTCAGCCGGATGCCGTTGCGCCTGGCCCACATCCCGATAACGTTCATGGCCGCCTGCGACTGATGGCGGGAAACCGTTAGATTGCCCCATCCCCAGTACCTTTTGCTCTTGATCGAGATCACTCCCTTCTTCTCCAGAAGCCTGATTTCCGTAATCTCCTCCCGCCGGTAAGCCCGGTATCCCGGCACGACGATCGCCCCCTGCTCGATGCGCAGCACATAGCGCTTGCGCGCCATTCGAATAAGCAGCCCTACGGAAGCGACGATCAAGACCGTTAACGCCAGGAATAGAAGCGTTCGCTCATACCCGGTGCCTGCATGATTGATGGTGTCCATGAGTCCGATGCCGATTACTGCTGTTAATCCGCCGATCCAGGCTCCCCATCTGCCAGGTCGGGTCATGTGATAGACAACGGGTTGGTTCACTTCTTCATTCCCTCCTTCTTGCAGCCGCTTGATCTCGGCTTCATGAGCACATACGGGCTCGACAAGCGGCTCTATGAGCTGATCAAAATCAGGACTTCCCAAATTAACGGATGCGCGTTCTGCCTCAACATGCACACGACCAATCTGCGCGCCATTGGCGAAGAAGAGCGGGCGCGTTCATCTCATCTCCGCGATCACTACAGGAATATTTCACGGCTGCTTCGATACCAGTCATCCTTGTCCACTACGTAAAGATATGCGGCACGGAGCGCTTTCTATGACCGGAAGGTTGCACTGTGCTTGGCATAGGAAAAGACCTGGCCGGAGGGCCAGGTCTTTTCCTAGTATAAGTCTGTGCAGGTTACTGCGGGCTGAAGGCCGATAGGCACGCTGCCGATTAAGTCTGCAAAGCCTGCTTCCGCTCTCCCTGGTACTGCAGGCAAACCTCGAGCCAACGTGCAACAAGCCCCGGATTGGAAGCAAAATGCAGATGCGTGTAGCCGGCTACTAGCCGGTGGAGCAGGCAGCCCTCGGTTTTGACCCCTCGCATTCCTTGGGTCTCGTAAGCGGTGGAGAGCACCCCTTCTCCGGACTTATAGACCGAATAATGGAACTCATGCCCGCGCGCCCGTTCTCCGTCCGGTAGCAAGTAGTTGCCAGGCAAACCCTTCACCTCGCGCAGACCCAGCGCAGCCAGCTTGGTTTGCATCACGACATGCCCGGGTACGATCCCGACCATCGGGTAGCTCTGGCCCTTCGTGTCGCTGATCGACTCAGTCAGATACATGTACCCGCCGCATTCTGCAAGTGCCGGTATTCCCCGGTTAATCACTGCACGGATGGACGCTGCAACCTCTGTCTGAGCCGCGAGCCGTTCGGCAAATTCTTCGGGGAAGCCTCCCCCAATGTACAGGCCATCGGCATCTGCCGGAACCAGTTCGCCGACCAGCGGCGAGAAGAAGAGAAGCTCAGCCCCATAGAGCTGCAGCAGCTCCAGATTTTCTTCGTAGTAGAAATGAAACGCCGCATCCCGTGCTACAGCCAGTTTGACCGCAAAGCGCCGATCGGGCTCAGCAAACAGCACCGGCTTGACCGGTCTGGCTCCGGTCGGGCGGGAGCCAACGGGCAGCTCCTCAGAAGAGGCCCCGGACGCTGCTGTGGGGTCTGCACCCGTCGGCTCAGCCTTATTCACATTGTCAGACACATTGGCCTTATAACCAGCCTCTGAAGCCTGTACACCCGTCTCATCCGGCACATTCCTCTTCGTCCCTGCCAGTTCGATCAGACGGTCCAGATCTGTCGACGCCTCAATCCGGTCTCCCAGCGCCGCGTAGAACCCGGCAAGCTCTCCCCGCTCGATAGACGGCACGAGGCCAAGATGACGCTCCGGCATGGACAGCTCGTCGCTGCGCAGCATATAACCGATCACAGGGATGCCGCATTCCTGCTCGATCGCTTCCTTCACGATCCGGTAATGATTGTCGCTGCCGACCTTATTGGCGAAGACGGCTGAGATTCTGACCTGCGGATCAAGCAGCTGGAAGCCCTTGACGATTGCCGCTGCGCTGCGGGCCATGCTCTGGCAGTTGACCACGAGCAGCACCGGACTGTCCAGCAGCAGGCTGACCTCAGCCGTGCTGCCTGTGTTGGACTTCGGGTCCTTGCCGTCGTAGAAGCCCATCACGCCCTCGATGATAGAAATATCCGCATCGGCTGAGGCCCGGTCATAGATTTCCCGCAGAACATCGGCTCCCAGCATCCAGCTATCCAGATTCCGGGAAGGCCTTGATGTAACCGCCTTGTGATAGGTCGGGTCGATATAATCCGGCCCGCACTTGAAGCCCTGCACGGTCAAGCCTTTGCGCCGCAGCGCCTCCATGATGCCGAGCGTGACCGTCGTCTTGCCGGCACCGCTGCCGGTCCCTGCGATGACGAGGCTGCGCCCTGCAGCTTGCGTGTTTTCCATCTGAGGGGTTCCTCCTGATTGTGAGTTAGGCATAGGTCATCAGTGCCACGGAGATCGTGACATTGCCGCTCTTTTTCTTAGTCAGGACGAGCTGTCCGTTGCCCGAATAACGCTTCGCCGCAGGCTCGCTGACCCCGTAGGCTCCCGTGAATTTATAGACCGTATCGGACGGGTCCTCGATTGTCATCTCGTTGAGCTCCTGCGGCGTATAGCAGACTAGCGGCCAGTCATGACGCTCGCAGACCGCCAGCAGTCCCGCTTCGTCCTTCTTCAGATCAATGGTGCAGATGGCCTTGACGCTGCGGATCGAGAAGCGCAGCTCCTCGAGCGTCTCACGGATGACAGACTCGATCTCGGCTTCTTCCGTGCCCCGGTTGCAGCCGATGCCGAGTACGATGGACTTCGGCCGGTAAAGCACGCCGTTGGACAGAATGGCTTCTTCGTCAGCCTCCAGCAGCCGGTGCGTGACCACGAGCGCGCCCTGAGGCTCATCCGCCAGCGCGGTCTTGATGTTGTCATACACGCGGATATAGCCGGGCATCGGAGTCTGATGGAGCCACCAGTTCGGCTCGCCCGATTCCTGCACGACCGCTACACGCTCCTCATTGACGACCGAGGCGCTGACCGGCGTCAGCTTATCCGCGCTCTCCCACGTCCAGCCGAACCGGCGGCCGAACAAGTCGACAGCGATCGTCTTCTGCACGTCAGAGGCCGTCGTAATGACCGCCCGGGCATTCAACGCCGCAGCCACCTCGCCAGTGAGCTCATTGGCCCCGCCCAGATGACCGGACAGCACGCTGATGACGTTCTCGCCTTTGTCGTCGATGACGACGATGCCCGGGTCCTTCTTCTTGTCCACGAGCAGCGGGGCAATCATCCGCACAACCGCGCCGAGCGAGATGATGCAGATGATGCCCGAATACGCCGGGAACAAGGCAGGGAACAACAGCCTGACGCTGCCCTCGAAGAGCTGAATGCCACGCGCTTCCTCGTCCCCCTTGGCAAACTTGGACATATAATAGACATCGGCTACGCCCTCGAAGGACGTCTGCAGCCGTCTGGCCAGCTCCACGCCATGCTTGGTGATCGCCACGACCGCATAGTCGCCTTGGCGGCGGACCACTGGCACGACGCCCTCCTGGAGCTTGATCGGTCCGGTGCTTGCCGGAATAACGGCTTCTGCTTCGGTTCTGCCGGCTTCCTGCTCTGCCATTACTCCTTCACTCCCTTGCGGTAGCCATGTGTGAATGTCTTATCATATAGCTTGGACCGATACTCGTCCCGGCTGTGAATGTCCGGGTCCAATGCCCAGCCCGCCAGAATCATCGCGTGGGAGCGGATGCCGTTGGCGCGCATGTCCGCATCCAGATTCTCCAGCGTGGAGCGCACGATGAGCTGGTCCGGCCAGGTTGCGCGCTGCACGACCGCCACCGGCGTCTGCGGGCTCCAGCCCGCTTCCGTCAGCTCGCGGACGATCTTCTTGGTCAGCGTAGCGCTCAGGAACAGCGCCAGCGTACAATGATGCGCGGCCAGATCCCGAAGCTGCTCCCGGTCCGGCATCGGCGTGCGTCCTTCCACCCGTGTCAGGATAAGCGTCTGCGTGAGCTCGGGGATCGTCAGCTCGGCGCCGATCGCCGCTGCTGAAGCAAATACGGAGCTCACGCCGGGGATGACCTCATAAGAGACGCCTTCGCGCTTAAGCAGCGCGGCCTGTTCCATGATCGCGCCGTAGACCGACGGATCGCCCGTATGCACGCGGGCTACCATTTTCCCTGCCTTCACCCGGTCGACCATCACCTCGACCATCTCTTCCAGACTCATCCCTGCGCTTAGGATGACCTCCGCTTCGGGCTTCGCCTTGGCGATCAGATCCGCATTCACGAGAGAGTCCGTATACATGACGACATCCGCTTCCTGGAGAAGCTTCAGTCCCTTGACCGTAATCAGATCCGGATCGCCCGGGCCTGCGCCGATAATATAGATCTTCATTTTCTCACCACCATCAATGTTAAATATTCCAGCTCACGGCCTGCGAGCTCCGTGACATCGCGCCAAATCTGCTCCTCGCCCGACGTCACCTTGGTCAGTACCGATGCGCGGTCCGTCAGTCCCAGGTCTCCCAGCACGCGCAGCATCAGATCGATAACCTTCGCCACCTTGATAAAGACGACAGCATCATGCGTCTCAAGCGCCGTACGCATCGCGTCGTAGTCGTCCGTAGCCGGTACGATCGCTACCTGCTCGTCGCCATCCGCAAGCGGTATCCCCAGCCGGGAAGCCGAAGCGATGACCGACGAGATACCTGGCACCGATACAGCCTCCACCTCAGGATGATGCTGCTTCATCAGCCGCATCAGATGAATATAGGTGCTGTAAAGCATCGTATCTCCCTCGGTAACGAATGCCACGTCGCGGCCCTCGGATAGATGGCCCCAGACGGTCTCAACCGTTTTGTTCCAATGCTTCTCCAGCGCTTCGCGGTCCTTGGTCATCGGGAAGGTCAATCCGAGCATGACCTTCTCCCGCGTATCTACATAGAGCTCTGTGATTGCCAGCGCGTAGCTCTTGGCTCCCGACTTCTTGCGTGGATACGCAATGACGGGACACTGTTTCAGCAGACGAAATGCCTTGACCGTGATCAGCTCCGGGTCCCCTGGCCCTACGCCCAATCCGTATAACGTGCCTAGCTTTGTCATGCTTATGCTTCCTTTCCTCTATCCGTTAATCGCCGATGGACGGCGTATCCTGCTGCCGGGCCATCGTAAGCTGATACGTTATTCACTGCGTCTTCACGGCGCAGGCTATGTAGAGCCCCATCTCCGGCAGCTCTTAATCGTTAGCCGGCTCCGCTTCCAGCGGTTTGCGGCGGGCCGCAATGATGTAGACGGGATTCAGTCCCTCGAATCTCGTCATATCCAGAATCGGCTTGCTGCGGGACAACTGGGCAAGCGTGATGTCCGTCGTGAAGCCCTCCTGGGCAAACGCCTGCTGAGCTCCCGCCAGATTCTCGATCGTCACCGCATTCAGGACAATCGTCCCGCCGGGACGCAGCCGGGAGCAGCACAGCGCCAGCAGCTCGCGCAGCTCTCCTCCGCTGCCGCCGATAAACACGGCATCCGGGTCCGGGAACGCTTCTAGCCCCTGCGGAGCCTTGCTGTGCACCAGCGTCAGATCCGTGCGGAACTTCCGCGAGTTCTCTACGGCATTGGCCAGATCGCCCTCATTCTTCTCCATCGCATAGACGGCGCCCTCCCGGCAGAGGCGGGCAGCCTCGATCGCCACGGAGCCTGTGCAGGTGCCGATATCCCACACGATGCTGTCTGGCCTAAGGCCCAGCGCGCCCAGGCTAAGCACACGGACTTCCCGCTTCGTGATAAGCCCTTTATCCGGCTTGCGCTGGGCAAATTCGCCATCCTCGATCCCAAGCGGCCATACGGCCGGACGCTCGGCGTCACGCCGGAACCGCAGCACGACGACATTCAGCGGAGCGAAGAAGGCCTCCTCCACGGTGCCTAGCTCTTGCAGGCCGTACCAGCCGGTACGCTCGCGTTCCCCGCCCAGATGCTCGCCGACGAAAGCTTCATATTCGGTCATGCCGAATTCGAGCAAATAGCGGGCGATAGCCGGCGGACTATTGATCTCGTCGGTCAGCAGCGCTACCTTGCGCTTGCCGTCGATCCGCTGGGCAAGCCCCTTGATAGAGCGGCCGTGCAGACTGAGAATCGCTGCGTCCTGCCAGCTGTCTCCGATTCTGGCGAAGGCGAGCTGCAGCGAGCTCACTGCCGGATAAACGCTGACCCGACCCGGCAGCTTCCCTGCCAAATAACCGCCGATCCCGTAAAACAACGGATCGCCTGATGCCAGAACGACTGTATCTCGGCTCTCCTGCTCCAATTTCTTGACCAGCTCGGAGAGACTGCTCCGAATCACGACCTTCTCAGCCGGACTGTCTTCAAAAAAAGACAGCTGTCTCTCGCCTCCGATCAATACTCCGCAGCGCTCGATCCGCTCCAGGTAGGCGGCAGGCAAGCCCGCCTTGCCGTCGTCCCCAACGCCGATCACTGTAATCTGATGGCTCATGTTCCGTCCTTCCCCTTCCTATCAGCCACTCCGGTCCAGATCGACCGTCCAAGCAGCTCAGCCTTCATCGAAATAATGATGGTCTCTATCTCCGCTTCGCCTGCCGAGCCCCCCGAAGTCTCTCTTTGCTCCATGTCGTGTATGCCGCCTTCCCGCATGTCCATGGCACGCCCCGCTTCCTTCAGCAGCGCTTGGCAGCAGTAGGTCCCCATCCGTTCAAAAAAAGCGCGGTTCCCCTGAGTCTGCATCAGATCGCCGACCTGAGCAGCGGTATTCGCCCCGCGAATGATGTCGAGCGTGTCCTCCGAAGCCTCCGCTTCCTCCGCCAATTGAGCGAGGAAGCCGAAGTCGACGGGCGCACTCTTCGAGTGCACCATCATCACACCTTGCGCGACCTTGGAGAACTTGCCCATCATCCCGACCAGTGTGATCCGGGTGATTCCCTGACGGACACACTGCTGCACGGCAAAGCCGACGAAATCTCCCATCTCCACGAACGCCTCTTCCGGCAGAGACGGATATACGTCCATGCCGTACTTCTCCGTTCTTCCGCCCGTAGACAGCACGATATGACGGACTCCGCTTTTCACGGCGACCCGGATCGCCTGCGCGACACTGGCTTTATACGCAGCCGTCGAGAAAGGCACGACGGTTCCCCGCGTGCCTAGAATAGAAATGCCCCCGATAATGCCCAGTCTGCCGTTCAGCGTCTTCTTGGCGATCTCTTCGCCGTCCGGCACCGATACAACCACCCGAACCCCTCGGTGAAGCAGATCGAACCGGTTTAGTACGCCATGCACGGCCTCGCGGATCATCTTGCGCGGGACCGGGTTAATTGCCGCCAGTCCGACCTCGACAGGGAGGCCCGGCTTGGTCACGCGGCCAACGCCGATGCCGCCGTCGATCTCGATGCCCTCCTGCTCCAGCCAAGACACCTCGCTGATGATGCGCGCACCATGCGTCGCGTCGGGATCGTCGCCCCCGTCCTTGATGATCTCCGCGCTGGCTCGGCCGGATTCATAGACGCAGCTGACGATCTGGAACGTCACAACCTGGCCGATTGGCAGCCGAATCGTCGATTCACCAACCGTCTCCTGCATAATCAAGGCTTCCAGCGCAGCCTGGGCGGCTGCCGTCGCGCAAGATCCCGTCGTATACCCATGACGCAGCGGCTTTGCTTCTCCGTTATCTCCACCAGCCTGCGCCATCGCGGTTACCCTAGCTTTTCAGCCATCAGCGACAACGCGTTGACCGTAGCGACCGCTACCGGGCTTCCGCCTTTGCGGCCGATATTTGTAATGAACGGGATATCGAGCTTGAGCAGCTCTTCCTTGGACTCAGCGGCAGAAACAAACCCGACCGGCACCCCGATGATCAGACCTGGACGCGCTTCGCCCGCCTTGACCATACGGATGAGCTCCAGCAGTGCCGTGGGCGCATTGCCGATCGCGTAGATCGCACCCTCGGCCTCGCGGGCCGCCTTGCGCGTTGCGATAATCGCGCGCGTCGTATTCAGACGCTTGGCCTCCTGCATCACATCGGGATCGGAGATATACACGCGCACATCGCCGCCGAATTTTTCCAGACGCGGCTTGCTGATGCCGACCTGCACCATTTGCACATCCGCGATGACCGGGCGTCCCTGACGGATAGCCTCAATGCCCGCACGTACGGCATCCGGGTGGAACACCAGGCTTCGGCCCAGCTCAAAATCCGCAGAGGCGTGAATCACTCGCTGCACTACCTTGTACTGCTCTTCGGGATAATCATGCGGACCGAATTCCTCGGTGATGATATCGAAGCTTTTTTCTTCTATTTCCTGGGGCTGAACGGTCAGCGGCTTAAATTCCGTCTGAAAATCCATTAACCACGCACCTCCTGCACAGTAGTCGCAAGCTCGGCGATGACGCCGGCAAACTCGGTAAAGACGAGTCCATAATCCAATTGAGGCCGTCCGATGACAATCGTGTCGATATCCAGCTCCAGCGCTGCGGACAGCTTCTCCTCGACGGCTCCCACTTGTCCGCTTTCCTTGGTCACCAGAACCGTAACACCGTAATGACGGTAGAACGCCTGGTTCATTTCCTTGGAGAAAGGCCCCTGCATGGCGACGATATATTTCTGCTCGACGCCGAGCTGCTCGCATTTCTCCATATTATCCTTACGCGGCAGCATCCGCGCTACCAGCGTCGTATCCGGCAGGCCGATCAGCTTCTCGGCAAAAACGTGAAGCGTTTTGCTGCCCGTCGCCAGGAAGACAACGCCCCGCTTCTCAGCGGCCAGCTCTGCAGCCTGCTCGTAGTCGTCCACGAACGTCAGCTTCGGATGCGCCGCATACTTTCCATGCTCCCGCTCGTAGCGGATGTACGGGACGCCGGCCGCTTGAGCAGCTGCCATCGCATTGCGCGAAGCTTCCTCGGCGAACGGATGCGTCGCATCAACTACCGCCTGAACGCCGCGTTCCTGTATTAAAGAGACCAGCGCAGGCTCAGGCAGCCTTCCCACCTGTACAGGCAACCCTACCTCCGCCAAGCTCTTGGCGGCCGTATCGGTGACCACCGTCGTCAGCAGCTCGAAGCCCGCTTGGCTGATCTGGACGGCCAGTTCCCGGGCATCGCTCGTTCCGGCCATGACCAGGATCATGAGCGGTCCTCCTTTGCTGCCGCCGCCTCGCTGCTGCCGGCTTGCTGGCTTTCAGCGCTGTGATCATGGTCATGATGGTGATCGTGTCCATGGTTATGCCCGTGATCATGATGGTGATCGTGACCGTGGTCATGCCCATGATCGTGATGGTGATCGTGTCCATGGTCATGCCCATGATCGTGATGGTGATCGTGGCCGTGATCATGTCCATGTTCGTGATGATGATCGTGACCGTGATCATGGTCGTGGTGATGATGCCCGTGGTCATGATCATGGTTGTGATCGTGGTGATGATGCTTCATCGCTTCCAGACGGAATTGGCACATGTCGCAGTTCATCTTGACCTCGCCCTGCAGCGCCTCCAGCGCGCGCTCGCGCAGGATATCTTGCAGCTTCGGGTGGAAGCCGAAATAGTCGGCCAGCGTGATTTCAATTTCAGGATGGGCAGCCGCGAACGTTTCCTTCAGCTGCTCCAACCTCTTAATGAGAACGCCCGTAAACAAGAAGTAAGGCAGCAGGACGATCTTCTTGGCTCCGAGCCGGACACAGCGCTCCACGCCTTCATCCGCGCGCGGGGAAGTGACGCCGATAAACGCCGTCTCGACCCACTTGACGTTCAAGCGTTCCCAGAGCAGGCGCGAGATCTTGAACAGATCGCTGTTCGCATCAGCATCGCTGCTGCCCCGTCCGATCAGCAGGAGCGCCGTGTCTGGCGACTCAGCAAGTCCATCCACCCCTGCATCATCCAGACGAGATTGCAGAATGTCCAATGACAGATCATGTACGCCGATCGGTCTTCCATAATTGAAAGTGATGTCCGGGTAAGTCTTCTTGGCCTCATCGATGGCTGCCGGAATATGCAGCTTGGCATGACCTGCCGCAAGCAGCGTAATCGGCACGACGCCGACGCGGGTGGCTCCGCGTCTGGCGCAGGCTGCGAATCCGTCCCTCATCGTCGGACGCTCGAACTCCAGAAAACAGGTTTCGACGATCGGCACATCCAGTCCCTGCTCGACCGCCTTAACAAACTCACGTATCTCTTCATTCCCTTCCGGGTCACGGCTTCCGTGCCCGACAAACAATAATGCATCCATAATAATGTTCTCCTATCAATCGCCGCAAATGGCGTTCTCGATTTTGAAAACCGGCACCTCACGGTGGCGGTAGCCTTCCAATTCCTTGACCCGGTTGAAATATTTATGAAACCGTTCATTCGGATGGGCTTCATCCGCATACTTGCGCACGATGCTTTCAACCGTATCGAGCAGCTTCTCGGGCTCGACGCCTTCGGCGACAGGAATACCTGCATGCGCATTTCTGCCTACAGTCTTGCCTCCCAGGAACAGATCGAATTTCTCCCGGCGGTACACGATGCCGATATCCTCCTTGACTGCGCCGTAGCAAGCCATCCCGCAGCCATTGAACCCGATGCGCAGCTCCTTGGCAACCTTCATGCCGCCGATTCGGCTCTGCAGCTCTTCGAGATACGGAACCGAATCTGCTTTATCCATGTTGCAGAAATCGCAAGCCTTGATCTGCGCGACATCGCCGATCGGAGCCAGCAGCAGCCCGGCCGCCTTCAGACGGCTAACCGCCTCGCTAGGCTCGCTAGTCACAATGCGCACGAGCATCTGATGATGAGGCGTGTATTCGATCGTACCTTCCTCGCCGACCACATCCGCCAGCAGCATCAGCTGGGCGCTCGTCAGCTTCTTCTCCGCCAGCCCCGGGCTAACGGCCAGCTCCAGAATCTCCTGCCTGCGGAAGGCCGACGCCTGCTGAAGCCATGGCGCTGCGGCTTCGCCTGCGGAAGGCACTCCGGATGGCTCCGCCGTTCCCTTGTGGCTATCGACCAGCCACAGCGCTTCCAGCGCAAGTGCGAGCGGTGACACCGGCTCTGCCACAGCTGCTGCAGCCGAGCCCGCCCCCCTAGAGGCCTCTCCAGCGGCGGGCTCGCGCTCTGCGACCGACACGCCTGCCGGGCTTCCTTCATACGCGCCAGTACCGGACAGCGGGCCTAAACCTCCTGTCCATGGTCCGCTCGTCGCTGGCTGCACCGGTACGGACGGACCTGACTCAGCGCCCTGCTGCGCTTCCAGCGACCACGGCTCTGCTGCAACCTGCAGTCTTTGATGCGGCTTGAGCGGCTGAATATCGTCGCCGAGCGTATATTTGCGCTGGTAGCCGCGTGGTGTAATCATCAAGCCGTCATAGTTGACCGTGGACGAATTGCCGATGATAACCGTCGTCAGCATGCCGATATCATGCTCCAGCATACGGCCTAGCGTAGTCACGACAATGTCCTCCCGGTCCCGATAGGCGCTCTTGACGATTCCCACGGGGGTATCAGCCGAACGGTAGCGCAGCAGCATGTTCTGCGTCTCCACGATCTGGCGCGTCCGTCTGCCGCTGCGCGGGTTATACAGAGCCACGACGAAGTCGGCGGCAGCCGCAGCCTCCACCCTTTTAATAATCAGCTCCCAGGGAGTCAGATGATCGCTCAGACTGATCGTGCAGGCATCGTGCATGATCGGAGCTCCGAGCAGGGAGGCTGTCGAGTTGATCGCCGAGATGCCCGGAATAATTTCAACCTCAACCCCGCTCTCGCGCCGCCATCCCTTCTCCATCAATACCTCATAGATCAGTCCGGCCATGCCGTAAACGCCTGCATCTCCGCTTGAGATAACGGCAACCGTACGTCCTGCCTCTGCCTGACGCACTGCCTCCTGCGCCCGGCTGACCTCCTCAGTCATCCCCGTGCGTACAATCTGCTGACCATTCAGCAGACCGCGAATCAGATCGACATACGTGTTGTAGCCGATAATGACGTCGCTGTTCTGAATCGCGTCCTTCGCCGCTTGTGTCATATGGTCGAAGCTGCCGGGACCGAACCCGACGACCAACAATTTTCCTCTCATCCGCTTGTTCCTCCCTCTGCCTACACTAACCAAACTTATGACGAAAATAATCGTTCAAGCACATCTCAACGACAGACTGTCCGATTCGGATCATGATCCTAAACGCAAAAAAGCGTCTCCCCTCAAAAATGAGGAGGACGCTGAACGACAGGGAGATTTTCGCCGATGAAACGATCCGTCCGAAGCCGATGTCTGGCGACAACAGCAGCGGCCGAGTGCGCATCGAGCCAGAACCCGTTCGGCGTACACCTCCCTATCCTCGTAGGTTATACGGTGACTTTGCATCATGTCCACACGGAATATACCGCGTCATGACGCTTGTGCAACAGGCAGGTCTCCTGACTCGCGTCTCTTCGCTTCTCCTGCGCCTTCCCATCCGGTTGTGACAGTGGCGTCATGCAGAGAGCAGCTCCTCGCTTACAGTGGCGGGACCGTGCCGGACTCTCACCGGCTTCCCTTTTAACCGTCCGGGAGCGTGACCTCCCTTTCCGGCACCTGTTCATCAGAACAATAGCTTTATGAAATGAATAGCTTGATCTTATGTGTTATCATCAACCTTAATGATAGCATGTTCGTTTCGGGACTGTCCACCGTTTCCAGTTGAACCGGAAGCCCCCTCCAAGATACAGAAATCGAAAATACTGACTCTAGCGTTCTCTGCGTCTACTCCAGCTAACCTTCATCTGTCCTCTTCACAAACCTTTGCCAACTCCCTGCTCTTCGTATATGCTGGGGTTATCCTGGAATGCTAGAGTAGAGTATTATATAGGAAAGGAATCAAAAACTATGAACCACCAAGCCATCATCACTCACGTCCTATCCAAGCCGGGAACGCGTCTGCGCTACCCGTTCGATCCGGATCTCCCCATATTATTCGTAGGCGACAAAATGTTTGCTGTTCTGGGCACAACCTCAGGTGTCCAAAGCGTGACCCTCAAAGCTGATCCTGATACGGTCTGGCTCACAAGGGAAACGTACCCTGGCACCGTCCTGCCCGGCTATCATATGAACAAGAAGCATTGGAACACCGTCGTGCTGAACGGGCTCCTGCCAGAGACCGAACTGCTGGACATGCTGGAGGAATCCTATCAATTGGTCCGCCGCAAGCTGACCCGGGCCATGAAGGAAGAATTCGGACTTTCCTAAGGGAAGTCTGGCGCCTAGCATTGATTTTCTCTCTCATTTATGCTACAGTTTGTTGGTAGTTCCATTGTGCGGGTGTAGTTCAATGGCAGAACGCCAGCTTCCCAAGCTTGAGGCGAGGGTTCGATTCCCTTCACCCGCTTATCTTTAATGTGACTCTAAACCCTTGCGGCGCAAGGTTTTTTTCTTTTTCTACAGAGTCATATCTTTCTTAAATTTTGCCCCAGAGAAGCCCAGTGGGGACAGAATGGGGACAAAGGCCGACGATTGACATATTCACAAAAATTGGACGCCATTCTAAATGGGCAAGTAACGAAAAAGAGCAGTCAGGGTTAGTCCTGCTGCTCTTTTGCTTTTCTTAATTTTTCTTCTATTGCTTCAAGTATAAATGCATTGCGGCTAAGGCCCAGACGGACAGCGGCTTCATCTATCCTCTCCCTCTCCCCCTTCTTTACTGTGAACTTGACTTGATCATAATTTGCCGCGTTATATTTATCTTTTGCTCGAGTAGCGGCTGTTCCTTTCTTTTCATCCATCGCTATCACCTTCCTTAATTAGCATTTTATCATAAAAAATATACGCGTACCAGTATATAATAAGAGTATAAGGAGGTGAACAAGAGATGGATAAAACGAGAAAAGAAAGACAGCAATAGGAACGTATCGAAAGATTCAAGATGATGACTGCAATCATCACTTTGATCAACACGGTCGCTCTCCTCATCCTCACACTGGTGCGCTAGAGCCAGAACCAAGCCGAGGCTCCGAAAGGGGCCTCCGGCAAGGTGGGTGAAAAATAAGGTGCTGTCTTTCTTTTCTCAAGTATATCACAAAGGGGCCGATGATATGAAATTCCAAAAAGTAACGATGACGATCAGCGTGATTGCCTTAGTCATCAGCATTATTACGCTGATCATAATCCTTCTAAAGTTAACCGCCTGACGATAGACGGAAAGGAACCGGCTGAAGCGCTGAGCTGAGAAATCGGCTCAGCTTTCTTTCATTTGAAAATCCCAGACGCTTGGGAAAATTAATAAAATCCCCGCCAGCACACGCCAGCGGGGTAAGGAAATTTTTCCTAGACTGTTATTGATTCACTGCCGCAGGTTATCAATGGCAATAGTGTGACCGGTGAAGATCCGATTGTCCAAGTAGGCCGCGAAAACTTAACTGTTTGGTAAAAGGTCAAAGTGCTCATCAGTCTTAATACAATGAATCTTACTGCAATATTGACTCACGTTATCCCACCTGCCCCATATACAGTTTTTGCATTTTTTAGGCTGTTTGGGTTTGATCTCAAACGTCAACTTACTTTCCTCACCTTCAAACCACATTATGTATATACCCCCGCAGAAGCGAGGGTATAAATTGTTTCAGATATTCAGCAACTGCTTAAGCCTCTACAAGTTCAGGGCGTTTTACTTGAAGGGGTGGAGGGATAAGCCATCCTTTTTTCTTAAATGTGCGCAAAATTTTAGCCCCTGTTGCAGCTTTGGTCATATGATACTTTCCAAACAGAGCTCCTATGTCCTCACGAATGGATTTACCCATTACTTGGCTGCAAACAACCAGTCCAGCGGCACTATCAGTAGCTATCAAGGCCGCTATCTCTTGATCTGTAAAACGCGCTCCCACGGGGATTTCTTCAAGCTTAACCTCTGGCCGTGGGGGCAGTTTTGGAGAAGTTGCCACTCCATTCTGAATAAGTATTTCATCACATTCACTTACTTCCAACTCCGCTTGATCAATCATATCGGCAAGAATGTCCTTAAGCTCCTTATCTCCAGCATGATACTGATAAGCGCGATAAGCAGAAATGCACCCTTTGGCTTTCATCGAAAATTGCCATAGGTCGTAAACCTCTCCATAATGTAAAGGCTCATCTTTAGGATTACCACTAAGAATTCCCAAGTTCAGTCATCTCCTTCATAAGCTGTTACAAGGCAGTAAATTTAGTATGTGTCCGATTGAGTGAATTATTCTTTAAATTAATGGAGCAATTATTTGCGGAAATCGCCTTCTTCGCGATTGCGACCACGCATACCTGCGAGCCCGATCAAGCCGAGCAGACCAAGCCATCCCCAGTTAGATCTGCGGCCATTATCATCAGCAGCGTTGGTGCGGTAAGAATTAGTGCTGTAGTTGCCGCCATATCCGGTACCATTGGCTGTCGTTGTGCCTGTCAGCGAGGTTCCGCTCGGGGAGGTGCCGTAGGTCCCATCGCTGTGCGTACTGGTTCCATATTGGCTTGATCCGGTCGTTCCTGTTGTCCCCATGCTGCTTTCAGCCATAGCCTGTCCGCCAAAGCCTACAGTTGCCATCAGAGCGAATGTAAGCACTGCTTTACCGAACTTGTTCATGTTGTAAGAGATCTCCCTTCGCATAATTAAGTTTGGTTTTGCTACTTGCCCTTATAGCATGGACTTGCCCCACCATTCTTATGCCAGTAAGCGGGAGGAGGTTATTCCTATGGAAATTGTTCGCTTTTTCCTGTGTTTCACGAAGAATCAGCGGGGATTTTCAATGTTTTAACTTTGAAATTTAAATAAACAGTTACCCCGCCAGCACACGCCAGCGGGGTAAGGTAATTTTTCCTACACTTCAAGCTTCCGATCGATCCGGCCATCCAGCACCGTATTGATGAAAACCAGCTCCGCGGTCGTCATCGTCCGGTCCTTGATCTTCTGCAGCCATTCCCAGGCCAACCTGTCCTCATTGTACGCCTTGCCCAGCACCTCATACAGCATATCCCATTGCCACTCAGCAAGCTTCATTGCCATATCCCATTTATCCTCCATTTGATCATATTTGTCTAACCCATTGCTGGCGATCAGGCTGTTCAGTTTGTCCGTATAGCGCGGATCGGTCGCATAGCCGCAGGCCAGCAGCATTGCCGTCTGTGCTTGGGGTGATTTCGCGGCCCTCACCCGATCGTAGCGGCTCCACGTGAACAGAAGGTCTTGATCCCTAAAACAATCCTCAACCGTATCGTATGCCCGCCAGTACGCCGTCACGCCATCGTGGCGGACACCGTCGTACACCTCCCACGTCTTCGTGGAGACGTTGCGTCCGCTCCAGTAGGCGTTGGGCAGGCCGCTGCCGGCCTTTAGCCCAACAAGGTTGTTCCAGCTGTGCAGGGTGCAGCCGGTCTCCAGCATCGCCTGCGCGATGCGAACAGACGGGAAGATCGGCGAGCCCTCGACGCGCAGCTTGGCCACGATAGGGGCGATGATTGCAATAAACTCTGATGGCTTCATTGCTTGTCCCCCTCCTGCCTCGCACCTGGAGGCTTAATGGATTTGTGCTGCATCTGAGCGGCGGCAGCGGCGACCAGGAAGGCGTTTGCGAACGTCAGAGCATAAAGCCGCCAATCCCTCCCGTCTGCTCCCACGGCAAGCTGCGCCACCAGCAGCACGCCGAAGGCGATGGCAACCGCGTAGTAATCGGTCGGCCATGGCAGGTAGCGGTCAAGCATTCCCTTTGTGTACTGGACGATGAAGAACGTCAGCAAAGAAGCGCCTCCCATCGTGGACAACGCCTCCCAGGTGAAAAATGATTGTTCCATTAATGACCAAGCCCCTTCCAGAGCAGATTGATAAGCCCCCCGATTAGAGCAGCAATAGCAGTCCTCCAAAGCCAAGTCTGATTATCTGTAAGCGTCTTGATCTCGCCGTTTTTGATGTCCTCCAAGCGCTTATGAGCTGATCTCGTGCTTTGCAGCGCCTCTTTTGCGATGTCCTCTATCGTTTCGACTTTTTTATTCAGATCCTTGATGGCGTCGAGCTTTGTTTCCAGACGGGCTAAATCAAGTCGGACTCCGGTGAGTTGTTCGGAGAGCTTCTTGGTTTCGTCTATAGTCATATATTCATCCTTCCCGCTCGACTCCCGAGCATGTAAAATAGCCCCGATTGCTCGGGGCTTGAATCCTATCGTGCTGTCACCTCAAAATTGTCGAATAAATCATTAGGGTCAGACGACCCGACGCCAGCCTTACGGCCCTTGACTTGGGACAGACGCTCGTCGTAATCCACCATAAGTGGTGACCCGTTGATCAAGACAAAAACAGTCGATCCAAGGACGCCGATCGTATACGTCCGCTTTTCGCCTGCCGCAACATTCGGGCTGATGTTAGGCGACTCTATGATGTTGCTCGATAGCTGGTTGGCGATCCTTGTCGAGAAGCCTGCTTTGAGTGAAAATGACACGGATATAAGGTTTTGATTGTCTGCGAACCGCAGCACTACCGTTGGACCTTTGTTGGCAGCTAAGGCGGTATGATCGATCGTCATGACCATATCGTCTACCCCTGTCTGTACAACGGCATATTGCCCGATGCCAGAGGCTCCTGTACGGCGTAAGCTGCCGTTAGTGCCTTCGGGGTTATAGATATCGTAGCGATCCGCGTTTGTCCGCTCCCACGCCAATGCCCCAGCTACACCAACCTCCACATTGCCTAGATTGGCACTCGACGGTCGATCAAATGTGTCTTTAACGGCAATGACCTTACCCGCAACGGACGCCGACACTGCGTCACTGGCCGCACTCTCCACGTCAAAGATAGACACAGCCTTGACGGTGATACTGTGCGATCCAGTAGCTGGCATCGGGTGGATGTATCCAGGTTTGCAGTATGGGATTACATCGCTGTTAACCTTGCCCCGTCAACGTAGACGTTGTATCCAAGAATCAAAAAGTCTGATCTCGGATTTTTGTCCCAAGCAATCAGGGCATTGGTGCCAGCTATTACCACGCGCAGCCCTGTAGGTTTGTCCGGCACCACCGGTGGATTCCGCAGCACGGCCTTTGTAACGGATATGACCCACCCCCTCCCATACGGACACGATATCATCCGGCATGCGGTCGATACGTACACGATGGCGCAATTTAAGCCATGGGCTAAGGTAGAGACAATGATTGTCAAGGTTAGTACTGACTCTTATGGACTTGGAACCTCTTTGGCGTCTTTACTTCTTTGGTGCAATGTTTGGGGGATACCGCCGCGGCGAGCTGCTTGCGCTCGAATGGCCGAATGTAGATTTCGACCAGAACCGTTTCTACATTGACAAGAGCATTTCATGGACAGAGAACGGAACGGCCGCGGTTAAAGGCACCAAGGAAGATAATGAGGATTGGGTAGACATGCCACTGTGGTATATGCGGGAGCTAAAAGAATTCCGCCTCGCTTGGAATGAGGAACACCTAGAAATCCATCCTGACGACTGGTTGGGTGAAGATCACCAATACGTATTCCATAACAGGACAGGCAAGCCTTATTATCACGACACTCCAACAGCAACATGGAGGAGATTTCTCAAGAAACATAAATTGAAGCATATCCGCCTGCACGATCTGAGGCACACGGCTGCCACGCTGCTCCTTGAGGACGGCGTTGATCTGAAGCTCATCCAAGAACGACTTCGACACGCTAAATTAGAAACTACTGGAGACTTTTACGCACACGTAACCCCCAAAGCCAGCCGAGGTGTGGCAGACCGACTCGAGAAGTTCGACCCCCAAAAAGTTAGGGACGGAGTGGGGACAAAATGGGGACGAGACACATCGGGTGAGGGCCAAATCGCTCCTATCAGTCAGTTCAGAAAAAAGCGGAAAGCCTGATACATCAAGCTTTTTCCGTTCACATAAGGATAGATCGGGTAAGAAAGATAAAATTCCCAAGCTTGAAGCGAGGGTTCGATTCCCTTCACCCGCTTAAGCCAACACACGAACCTTTCGGGGCACTGCTTGCCTGATCGGAAAGTGTGTTTTTTGTTATTTCGATGTAGTTGGCCACCTGCAACCACACCGTACGCTTGACAAAACAGAAGCCGTATATTATCATTACGTCCAAAAGATCAAACCAATAAACTAAAGGAGGGGATCAAGATGACCTCTCAGCATGCTCATATTTTATTACAATTTCAGTCGTGCATTCCTCTATTAGAAGTATTAACAGATGCCAATCGGCAGGCCATTATTATGCTGCTATCCCAGC
This sequence comes from Paenibacillus filicis, assembly GCF_038070315.1. Taxonomy (NCBI): domain Bacteria; kingdom Bacillati; phylum Bacillota; class Bacilli; order Caryophanales; family Paenibacillaceae; genus Paenibacillus; species Paenibacillus filicis. The sequence goes on from NZ_JBBPCC010000029.1 coordinate 26,722, forward strand.
ATAAATCAGGGCTTAATGTAAATACTATTTCTGAACATATTAATCTTTCCAGACCGGCCGTTTCCCATCATCTAAAAATTCTGAAGCAATCTGGCTTTATCAGCTTAGAGAAAAAAGGGGTAGAAAATTATTATCTATTGACCCTTCGAGAACCGCTACAAAAGCTGAAATCCTTGATTGTCAATATTGAAAATGAGTGCCAGGGATCTTAGCCTAGATGAAACTCTAATTTTTTTACACTATTCGTTTATATGTTTAAACTAATAATCAAATAAAGGAGTTGCGAACCATAATGAAAGCTATCACTATTGATCAATACGGAAAAAACGTTCCTTTGAGGATGACCGACCAGCCTACCCCAGTGGTTGGAGCTCATGATGTGCTGGTTGAAATCCATGCCGCCAGTTTAAATCCTATCGATTTTAAAATAAAAGAGGGGAAAGTGAAACTTCTCATCCGTCATCAATTTCCTTTAATCCTAGGAAATGATTTTTCGGGAGTCGTCGTGAAAGTGGGTACTAAGGTAGAAGCGTTTAAGCCAGGGGATGAAGTATACGGGAGACCTCGGAAAACTCGCATTGGAACTTTCGCGGAGTATATTTCCATTGATGAGACGGAGATCGCACTAAAACCAAAAAACCTAACCTTCGAGGAAGCGGCATCCATTCCACTGGTTGGACTTACGACCCTGCAAGCTTTTTCCGATATCATGAATCTCAAGAAAGATCAGAAGATCTTGATCCATGCAGGCTCAGGAGGGGTCGGTACCTTCGCAATTCAACTCGCCAAGGCTATGGGAGCCTATGTAGCTACAACTGCAAGCGAGAAAGGATATGACCTCGTCCAGTCCTTGGGTGCCGATCAAATTATTAATTACAAAAAAGAACAATTCGAAGAGGTTTTATCCGGATTCGATGCCGTTTATGACACCTTAGGGGGAGAAGCTTTGGAAAAATCCTTCAAAGTGCTTAAACCCCATGGAAAAATTGTGTCGGTCTCCGGCCTCCCTAACGCCAGATTCGGCAGAGAACAACAACTCGGCTGGTTCAAAACGACATTGCTGTCTATCGCAAGTAGGAAGATCACGGCTTTGGAATCGAAATACCATGTAGACTATCATTTTTTGTTTATGAAGCCAAGCGGCGTTCAATTGAATCAGATCAAGGATCTCATTGAAGAAGGAAAAATAAAGCCGGTGATTGATCAAGTTTTTCCTTTTGTAGATACGGATCAAGCTATGAAATACCTGGAATCAGGGAGAGCCAAAGGAAAAGTACTCGTCAAAATTAAATAGTTTCGAGTAGTTCAACATTACAAGTTAGTTAGCCCACCTTTCATCTCGGACACCAGGTCCTTGATGAAAGGTGGGCTTTTTTGTGTGACTTACACCGGGTAATCGGGAGAGCAACGCTCTATATCACGTCCATTAGTTCAAACGGACTCCATAATAATACGACAAGTCATCATTAGCCTTTACATAAATGTTGACTGCATTCTCGCTCATCGGGTCGCTCTTCAACTTGAACCGCCCGTTGGTCTCGACTGAAACCGAGTACGTTTGTATAAGCGGACCTGTAAAGATGCTTTCCGGCGGATTCGGTCCATAGATTTGAATCTGCACCGTGTTACCCGTGAAATCGGTCAAAATGCCTTCGACCGTAACCGTCCTGTCATTCAGGAAAGTAGCCGTAATATCATGATGACTGTCCACATTGGGCTGTCTGTTCGTTTCCGGCGCATTCGTCGTTTCGCTCTTTGCTGGCTTTTCCGGCTTTTCCGGCTTTTCCGGCTTTTCCGGCTTTTCGGTCGTTACTGTTGTTGCCTGCTTGACGGCCGGGATATCGAATTTCTTATCCTTCAAGTTTTTCAAAAACTGCAGCGCCTCTGCGCGAGTTAGCTCTTCTTGGCCGGCATAACCAGCAACAGTTGCCGCCGTTTTTCCTTCCGAATACTTCGCATTCAGCAAATATTGGATGGCCTGATCGTTACTCAAGTTTTTTTGCCCGCTTAACCTGGCGATGATCTGGGCTACATCCGCTCGCAGCAGGACAGCATCCCGAAGTGCAAGATCGGCTTTGCCAGGCTCCAGGCCGAGCTGATAATGTTCAGCATATTCATAATACAAATCGCTCCAATGATTTGCAGAACCGGTCATTGCAAAATCCTTCACGCTGTCCGGGTACATCCGGAATATCATGGATACAAACTGGGCTTCCGTCACCGGAGCGTCCGGTCGAAACGTGCCGTCTTCAAACCCGTCAATCACTTTAAAGCTTTGTGCCCACAAAATCGCGCTCTTCGCCCAGTGGGACCCAATATCGCTGAACGAAGGAGCTAAATCGCCGGTTTCATTCGCAATTGGGGTCGCAGGAGTAGGACTTGACACTTGCTCCGCTTTATCTTTTACAATGACCTGAAAGGTATGGGTCTTCCCTTCGAAACTGACCGTGACGGTCGCCGTCCCTGCGTTTACAGCGGTCAGTTGGCCGTCACGAATGCTTACATTCGCCGAATCCGATGCAAATGTAGCAAGCGAGGTTACGTCCCGTTTCGCCCCGCTAACGTAATAAGCCGTAACGTTCGGTACTTTCACGCTCTGTCCCTTACCGACTGAAGATTTCCAGCCGTCTAGCGATATCGACTGCAGCGTATCGGACCTCGTCGTAAAGCTCCATGTATGGCTTTTGGCAGCCGCACCTCCGGATGTAACGGTACTGCTTTGCGTAAAGTCGATCATAACAGTATAGGTCGTATTATTTTGCAGAGGCTCTTTCGGAATGAGCATGATTCCGTATTCGGACCCCATTCTGGTGCTATCAACCAAGTAATAGTCTAAACTGCCCGAAGGGCTCGTAATACGGGCGCTTTTAAAAGCAAGCTTATCTCTCATAGATCCGCTTACCGTAATCGGATAGCCGACGTTTGCGCCCTCTTTACCGTAATATTGCAACGGATTCGGAGTTTCATAGGCCAGCCATGAAGCCGGCACATCGTTCTGTCCATGATACGGATAATAGACCAGCTTCCCGTCTTCAGACACTCTGCTGCCTCGACTCGCCGCGGGATTGATGACCGTATATCCTTGCGACACCCCAATCCCCACCTCACGGTAAGGAGGCATTAACAAAATATACCGGTGAAAAGGTGCATCGATCAGCGCTTGCGTAGCTCCATCAGGTGATGTCGCCGTTGAGGCAACCGTCTCTCCATAGGTGGAGTACGAATAGCCGAATGCTTGCAGCCGATTGCCTGTGGTCACACCCGAGAACCCCGGCTTACCCTCTACTTCGTAGTGGCCCATTCGCTTATCGATGTGCTGATAGTTCGCATGGGCTTGAGCCGCTTTATTTAGGTTGTCGTTCAGTGTAAGCGGAGCGACGCCTACTGCGTTCCTGACGGCATTGATCAAATTCAGCGACGCGGAGCGATGGGAGTCGAGCCGGTTCCTATCGACACCAACATAAACATCCAACGTGGATAAAGGGACGGTTGGCTCTGACGGATTCGTCCCCGGATTCGTATCACGTTCTTTCTTCGTTATCACAACAGGAATGGAGGCAGACAGATGGTTATATTCCAGATGCAGTGTAGTCGATCCGGCTGCAACTCCGTATACCCCTCCATTGCTGGTTACCGTGGAGACGGAGGAGTCATCCATCCGAAAACTGCAAGACGACGTCACCAGAGTAAACTGACCTTTATCGTCATAGGCAAAGCAATTTACGTTGATCCACGTATTTTCGCTTACCCGGATTTCTTGGAGGCTAGGCGTAAGCCTTACATATTGTTTCGCCGTGTCGTAGGTTGCGTTTGTTACCGATGACGCTTCGGCTGTGAACGGACGATCGCCCATAGCATCACCAAACCATAATAGCGATAGCCCCAATATCAGGGTTACCCATGTAAGCTTTTTAACCAATTTCATCTTCCTTCCCATAGTCCCTTTGATCTAGCTGTCCTTTAGGTATATCGGCATAGTCGGATGGTAGATGAATAGGGAGACCTGCTTCGTTGAATGAATTTCTTTAGGCCACACAAGGCTGAGCCTAGCGCTGGCCCTTCTTTACATCAGTCATTTTTTCCTCCATAATGGTGAGATGCATACAATTGAAACGTTTATTTTGTTTGTTCCATAGAACCGGGAGAGGGAGCGCATTCATGCCTACATCACCATTCAAGTCATCCGTCGTGTCCAGCTTCCGTATGTCCTGGAACAGCTTCAAGTCGAAGCTGCTCTTTAAGTATGCGTTGTCGTATATCCTGATGTTCTTAGTCCCTCTAACCGGCGTTACGGTTTTCATCTATGAAAACGCAGTCAATGACTTGCGCAGAGAGGTCGAGCAGACCAACGTCAATCAATTGAATCAATTCAAATTAACCATAGATGAACGCATGAATGAATTGCAGCAAATTACGAGCCGGATCGCTTACGACAAACAGCTCAGCTCCTATATGGTCCATCATCCCTACTACGAGTTGGAAGCGATTGAAGCCTTGGGCAATTATAAGGCCAACAGCAGCATCCTTGAAGATTTATTCCTTTATTTCCATAACGATGAAAATATCTACTCCTACCGCGGATTAACGAATGTGCATGTGGCCTTTGGGACTTTTTACCAATATAAGAGCTGGAGCAGCGAGCAAATTTACCGGGATCTGAATGAGATCAAGCAGCCGCTCATCCGCCCGGCCGAGAATGTAAACGTTAACTCGCGCAAAGATTCCATGCTGACCATGCTGTTTCCCATCAAGCCGAACGACCTCTATCCGACCGGTACGGTTGTTTATTTGGTAGATGAAACGAAGCTGACCGGCGTGATGGACACCATCCTGAACAATTTCTCCGGAAGCAGCTATATCTTCAAACAAGACGGACAGCTGCTTACCTCCAATAATCACGGAACGAGTCTTCCTCCTGATGTGCTGGAAACCTTGTCCTCCCTGGAGCCGGGCATACACAGCATGGAGCTGAACGGCGTTCAGCATTCCGTCGTGTCGGTGAGATCCAAGGAAAACAACTGGAACTACGTCACCACGATGCCCAGCTATCAATTCTTCAGCAAAGTGGTCCATATCCAGACGTTGATTCTCCTGGTGTTCTGTATTACGGTATTGACCGGTATTATCGTCGCGATGTTTTTGGCCAAGCGGCAATATCACCCGATCAAGGACTTGATCGAATTCACGAAGCTGAAGAGTCCGGATCACGACATTTCCCGAACCCGCAATGAATGGGATTGGATCAAGCAGACCATTCATGAATACAGCGCTCGAATAGACACCCAGGAGCCTTTCGTCCGTAATCAGTGTCTGCTCCTGCTATTCAAGCACGGTAAACCGGATGATCCGGAAATCGAGCGCATGGTGGCAGGCGCCGGGCTTGAATATCCGAACGGACCCGGGTTATATATATCCCTGATCTTGGCCTGGGATGACGCGCTGGAGGGCGATAGCGCTTCTAACCTTAGGCAGCACTTGCAAGAGATGCTCAGTGAGCTGGAGCTTCCGAATTTGAACGCTCTTGTGTATGGCGTTGAATTCTCTACCAAAGATCAGCTTGCCCTATTAATCTCCATACCTGCTGAAGACCAGGAGCCGGTTCAGAAACGAATTGAAAGAGTCATTGAAGCCGTTAAAGTGATTATCATCGAAAACGCCCAGATCGTGCCGTATTTCGGCGTCGGACTGCCCTATCCCGATCTCGCTAGTATTAACCAGTCGTTTATCGAAGCAGCAACAGCCATCGATAACCGGATTCTGGGTGCGAGCGGGCGGGTCACCTATTTTGAGCAGCTGCAGGAGATGATCACATCGGCTTCTTCGGAAGCCTTCTGGATTCCCAAGAAGCTAATGCTGAAGCTGGAGCAAAGCTTGAAGCAAGGCAATGAAACGGTAGCGAATCAGATGATTGCCGATATCATTGCCCAGATCAAGGAAGCCTCGATGCCGGCCGCTCTGCTGCGCTGCATCTGCTTCGACCTGTTGAACTCCCTGCTGCGCACCGCCCATGAGCTGGGCGTGAATGATGTCTTCACGAGCATTAATAACTTCACTGTATTTGAAACGCTGGAGGAGCTTGAAGTCCGTCTAACCTCCCTGTCTGTCAGCATCTGTCAGCAGGTCGAGCGCAATACGGAGACGGAACAGCCTTCCTTGATTGAGGATATCGTCGCTTATATCGATCAGAAATTCGCCGACTATACGCTCAGCCTGGAGCATGTCGCCCTGAAATATTCCGTGTCGATCTCCTACCTGAGCCGCAGCTTCAAAGAAAAGATGGGTCATAACTTCACTCAATACATCTGGCAGAGAAGGATGGAAGAAGTGATCCGGCTGCTCGTACACACGACAGCCCCGCTCAAGGAAATCATCGAACAAGTGGGCTATCTGGATGCCCCGAACTTTATCCGTAAATTCAAGAAAGAGACCGGCTATACGCCTGGACAATACCGCAAACTGTACGCCTCATCCAAAAAAGAACTGGAATAGCCTAGAACGGCAGCAAAAAAGCTTGAATTCTCCTATCAAGAGAATTCAAGCTTTTTGTATCGCCACCGCTTATTGCGGCTCGTTCAAGATATAGTCCACCAGCTCATCGAGCGGTACCGTCGCGAGTGCGATGGCCGTGTCCGTCACCCCATAGTAGATATAGAGCAGTCCGTCCTTCACGACGTTCCCTGTCGGAAAGATGACGTTCGGAATTTGATAGCCGAATTTCTCGTAATAGGTTTCAGGCTCCATGATGAAGTTTTTGGTTCTGGCAATGACCTTCTCCGGATTCTCCAGATCGAGCAGCAAAGCGCCGACGCGGTAAACAATCTCTTCATCTACGCCGTGGTAAAGCACCAGCCAGCCCTTATCCGTCTTGATCGGCGGCGTGGAGCCTCCGATTTTTCTGCCTTCCCAAGCCGGATTCTCGCCCTTGGCCAGCAGCTTAGGCTCTTCCCAGTTGATCAGATCCTCGGAGTAAGTGATCCACATCGCAGCCTTCTCCGTGCCGTACTCTTCCCCTACATACTCCTCCGGACGGCGGAGCAGGACGAACTTGCCGTTAATTTTCTCCGGGAACAGGATGTTGTCGCGGTCATTAATCTCCAGTGGAGTCGTATCGGCCACGAACTCCCAGTCGATCAGGTTCGTGGACTTGACGATTGAGGAGCGGGTCAGCCAGTGGCCTTCCTGTTCGCCCCAGCCGTCCGGATACTTAGGGATGGACCGTTCAGGAACCCCGCGGTTGGTCGGGTAGTAGCTCATCGCGCAAGGACGCAGCGCATAGTTCATATAGAAGGTCCCGTCGATCTTGACGACACGCGGGTCCTGTACGCTGCCGTACGGGAAGCCCAGCTCGTCGGGAGTGAGGATCGGGTCGTCCTTCACGTGGGTAAAGTTCACGCCATCCTCGCTCTCCAGGAGGCCCAGGAAGTTCTTGCACGGAGTCAGCGAGCCGGCCGTGCGCTCGATCATATAGAATTTGTCATTGTCGATAATAACGGCAGGGTTAAATACCGTTACCTTCCGCCATTCGTAATCGCCCGGAACGACAATCGGGTTATTAGGATGTCTTGTGATTTTCATGCGTATGGCCTCCTAAAATTATGCGTTTCAACTACAGTTATCCTTTAACGGAACCAATCATGACACCTTGTACAAAATAGCGCTGCAGGAATGGATAAACGGCGATAATAGGCAGCGTCGACACGATAATGACCGCATATTTCACCAGCGCTGCAATCTCGGCCTTGTTGTTCATCGCGATGGCCATATCGCCGCTGACGGCTGCTCCTGTCGTCTCTGCAGACATTTCCTGTAGAACGAGAATTTGGCGGAGCACCATCTGCAGCGGATACTTGGTCTCATCATTGAGATAGATCAAGGCCGGGAAATAGCTGTTCCAATGATTCACACCGTAGAATAACGCCATAACCGCGATAATCGGTGCCGATAAAGGAATGATAATCAGGCGGAACAGCTTCAAATTCGTACAACCGTCTATATAAGCAGCTTCATGAAGCTCCTTGGGAATACTGGATTCAAAAAACGTCCGGGCTACAATGATATTCCACACCGATGCCGCCACAGGCAAAATAAGCGCTCCGATGGAATTGATCAAGCCAAGATTTTTAATCAGCAAATAGCTCGGAATGAGACCGCCGTTGAAGAACATGGTCACCAGAAACATGCCCATGAAAAATTTACGGCCTACAAAATCGGTTCGACTGAGCGCGTACGCTGCTGGCAGCGTAACCACGAGATTTAACAAAGTGCCGATGGCGGTATACATAATTGTATTGCCGTAGCCCGTCCAAATTTTCGGATTATCAAATACGAGCCCATAGCCCTTCAAAGTCAATCCTTTAGGAAACAGCCACATTTCACCGGAGCTCACATATTTGGGATCGCTGATCGATGCACTGACGATATAGAGTACGGGATACAGGACAACGATGAGCGCTAACGCGAGGAACACGTAGTTGAACATCAGATACAGTCTGTCTCGCTTGGATTCCCTAATGACGCTGGCAGCCATAGCCTATTCCTCCTTTCTTTCTGTCTACCACAGACTTGTTTCACTTGTGCGCTTGGCAATTTTATTCACCGTAATCAGCAGGATGGCGTTCACCAGCGAGTTGAACAAGCCTACGGCGGTAGAGAAGCTGTACTGCGCGCTGACAAGCCCAGAACGATATACAAAGGTTGAAATCACATCGGATGAATTCATATTCAGCGGGTTCTGAAGCAGCAATACCTTCTCATATCCTACACCTAGAATATTGCCCACATTCAGGATCAGTAAGATCGTAATGGTAGGAACGATCGTCGGCAGATTGATGTGAATGACGCGTTTGAACCGGCTGGCTCCATCTACGATCGCCGCTTCATGCAGCTGCGGATCTACTCCGGATAGCGCAGCCAGATAAATGATGGTCCCCCAGCCTGCATTTTGCCAGACGCCTGACATCACGTAGACCGTCTTGAACCAGTTCGGGTCCGTCAGAAAGGCCGGTGCGTCGATGCCGAACATGCCGATGAGCTTGACGATCATCCCTGACGATGGCGACAAGAAGGTAATGACCATCCCCGCCATAACCACGACAGAAATAAAATGCGGAGCATACGTAATCGTTTGCACGCTTTTCTTAAAAAATCCATTGCGCACTTCGTTAAAGGCAAGCGCCAATATGATGGGAAGCGGAAACCCGATCACAAGCTCATACAGGCTGAGGCTCAATGTATTCCACAATAATTCCCAGAAGTAATAGGAATTGAAAAAGCGTTCAAAATGCGCAAACCCTACCCAATCGCTCCCTAAGATTCCCTTGGACGGCGTGAAGTTCTTAAAGGCAATCTGAATCCCATACATCGGTCCATATTGGAAGACCAGGAAGTACAAAAAGGCCGGGGCGATAAACAAATACAGCTCCCAGTTTTTCAAAATTCTCGAACGCAGGGAGCCGTTGCCCGAAGGCTTCGTTCTCTTCGTTCCTATAGCTGCTGCTTTACTGGTTGCACTCATTTCCTCTATCCTCTCCTTTCTCTACATGTTCTTGTCCGGTTGTGTTGGACTGCTAACGCTTACAAGCAAAATTTTAGAGAAAACAGAGGGCTTCCGTAAATATGTGAAATCTGCATTGTCATGACTCGGCTGCTCCGCGCCTTGATAATCAAGGAATTATTCGCCCTCACACTCCGGAATGACAAGGACAGTGACGGTTTGGCAGAGGATCGCAGGGTTCATTTTCCGGAAGCGCTATGTTGTTTTTACATGCTCCTATCTGCGTGCAAATCATACATATTGTCAACCGCTGCAAGATATGTGAATCTGTCTTACGAAGTTATAAGCAAGAAAGCCTCTAGGTTGTACGTGTTTGAACGCGCATACATCTGAACGATTTCTTCATTTAAAAGGAGGATTCCATTCATGACCCGGAAAGTCGCTCATCTGATCTCGCACAGCCACTGGGACCGGGAATGGTACTTGCCGTATGAGCATCATCATTATCTGCTGACAGAGTTGATGAACGATCTGCTCGACACGCTGGACCAAGATCCCCGGTACCGTTATTTTCACCTGGATGGACAAACCATTATTATCGAGGATTATCTCCAGATTCATCCGGAGAGAAGAGAACAGCTGGAGGCTTATATTAAGGAAGGCCGCATCATTATCGGCCCTTGGTATATCCTGCAGGATGAATTCCTGACCAGCTCGGAGGCGAATGTCCGCAACTTGCTCATCGGGCATCAAGATGCCGCGAAGTATGGCGTCATCTCCAAGCTGGGCTACTTCCCCGATTCCTTCGGCAATATGGGACAAGCTCCTCAGCTGCTGAAGCAGGCTGACATCGATACGGCTGTATTCGGACGCGGCGTCAAGCCTACGGGCTTTGACAATGTGGTTATTGATCCGATCAGCTCCAGCTACGAGTCGCCTTACTCAGAGATGTACTGGTCGGCTCCGGACGGCTCTACCGTAGTCGGGATTTTATTCGCCAACTGGTACAGCAACGGGAACGAGGTGCCGGTCGAGGCCGAAGCAGCCAAGGTATTCTGGGACAAGCGTCTGGGCGATGCCGGGAAGTACGCCTCCACACCAGAGCTGTTATTTATGAATGGCTGCGATCATCAGCCGATCCAGCGTGACCTCGGCGATGCGATGGATACTGCCAAGGCGCTGTATCCGGAGGTGGAATTCGTCCATTCCAGCTTCGAGCAATATATCGACGCGCTCAAGAAGCAGCTGCCTGACGATCTGGTGACCATCCAGGGAGAGCTGCGCAGCCAGCATACCGACGGCTGGGGTACCCTGGTGAATACCGCATCAGCACGCGTTTATCTGAAGCAGCTCAACCAGCTCGGTCAGACGCTGCTGGAGAAGGGCGCCGAGCCTCTGGCTGCGCTGGCTCATCTGGCGAGCGGCAAAGCCTACCCGCATCAGCTGCTCACCTATGCGTGGAAGACGCTGATGCAGAACCACCCTCATGACAGCATCTGCGGCTGCAGTGTGGATGAGGTTCACCGCGAGATGGTGGCGCGGTTCGACAAGAGCAGACACATGACCGACACCATCATCGATGAAAGCCTGCAGGCCATCGCAGGACAGATGGATACGGCTAGCGTCGCGGCCTGGTCCGAATCCAGCCTCCCTGTCACCATCTACAATATGACGGGCTGGTCACGTACGGGAACCGTCCGTGTCGAGCTGATCGCAGCCAAGTCCTACTTCAAGGAAGGCCCGAACCCTCCGGCGATCGCCGAGCGTCTGGCTCAGCTTCCGCTGAACCTGGATGGCGGTGTGCTGTTGGATGATCAAGGCCATGCGATTGCGGCCAAGGTAGAGGATCTGGGCGTGCAATTCGGCTACGAATTGCCCAAAGATAAGTTCAGACAGCCATATATGGCTCACAAGATCGCCTTGACCTTCGAAGCGCAGTTGGTTCCGGCGCTTGGCTTCAAGACGTTCGCCTGGGTGAACGGGCTGGCAGCCCAACAAGCCGAGGCTCCGCGGAGCTCGCTTGTCGTGACGGAATCCGGTATGGCCAATGCGCATGTGGAAGTACGCATCCATGCAGACGGCTCCTACGATCTGATTGACAAGTCGACCGGCCAAGTCTATGAAGGTCTGGGCGTGTATGAGGACTGTGGAGATCTGGGCAACGAATACGTCTTCAGACAACCGGACGGGGATGTCGCGTTGACTACCAAAGGCCTCCAGGCCCAAGTGACGCTGGTGGAATCCGAGCCTTATCGGATTACTTATGAAATCAAGCATGCCTTCTCAATCCCGGCCTCCGCTTCGGAGCTGTTCGAGGAAGAGAAGCGCAAGATGGTTCCTTTCCGCAAGCGCACAGCTTCGCGGTCGGCAGAGATGGTGACCCTGGAGCTGACCACCCGCATCAGTCTCGAGCAATCCGGCAAGGGCGTGCAGGTGTCCGTTTCCTTCCATAACCAAGCCAAGGATCACCGCCTCCGGGTGCTGTTCCCGACGGGTCTCGCTGCTGTTACGCATCTGGCTGACTCGATCTTCGAGGCTGCAGAGCGCGATACGACGCCGGCCGAGGAATGGATCAACCCGAGCAATGCACAGCATCAGCAAGCCTTCGTCAGCGTGTCGGACGGCAAGGTCGGCCTGACGGTTGCCAACAAAGGGCTGAATGAATATGAAGTCCTGCGCGACGGCAAGAACACCATCGCCGTTACCCTGCTTCGCAGCGTGTCGGAGTTGGGAGACTGGGGCGTATTCCCGACGCCGGAGGCGCAATGCCTCGGAGATCAAACGGTGGAGTTCGCTGTCTATCCGCATCCAGGCACCGTAGTCGAATCGGGCACCTTTGCCGAAGCGTATCAATTCCAGTCCCCTTGGTTCCATACGCAAACGCCATACCAGCAGGGCTCGCTGCCTACTACGTATCAAGCGCTGGCCTGGAACGGCCCGTCGCTAGCTCTGTCCGCGTTCAAAATGTCCCTGGATCACGATGACGTCATCGTCCGTCTATACAACCTGGCTCACCAGACGGAAGACGTGACGCTGAAGCCTTCCTTCCAGGTAGCATCCGCGTATCAAAGCGATATTCTGGAACGCAGACACCAGCAAGCCGAGCTTGCAGACGGGCAGATCCGGTCCACGGCAGGCAAATGCGAAATCATCACGTACGCATTGCAAACTAAATAACCCTAAAATCAGGCTGTAGGAGGAATCTACTGATCATGAACTTACCCGCTTCCATTACTGAATTTCTGAACGAAGCCGACCAGAAGCTCGCACACAATCCCAAGCTGCAAAAGCTGTTCAGAAACTGCTTCCCCAACACGCTGGAAACGACGACAAAATTACTGGATGACGGAACGACCTTCGTCTTTACCGGAGATATCCCGGCTATGTGGCTGCGTGACTCAACCGAGCAAGTACGCCACTACATCCCGTTCGCTAAGAACGATAAGGACCTGCAGCGGATCATCTGCGGTCTCATCGCGCGGCAAATGTTCTATATTAATATCGATCCCTACACCAACGCCTTCAACGAGACAGCAAGCGACAAGCACTACCGCGACACCGACGATTGCGATCTGAACCCATGGATGTGGGAGCGCAAGTATGAGATCGATTCCCTGTGCTTCCCGGTACAGCTGCTGTACTCCTACTGGAAAGAAACCGGGCTCACCGATGTCTTCACCCACTCGGTCTACCAGGCGCTGACTTCGATCGTGAATTTGTTCATCACCGAGCAGCATCATGACCAGAAGTCGCTGTACCACTTTACGCGTCAGACGAAGCTGCATACGGAGACGCTGCAGAACAATGGGCGCGGCCTGCCGTCCAACTACACCGGCATGACCTGGTCGGCATTCCGTCCGAGCGATGATGCCAACCTGTACGGCTACAACATCCCGGGCAACATGTTTGCCGTCGTGATCCTCGGCCATATCATCGAGATCGCTACGGAGATTTACAACGATGTGCGCCTTGCAGCACGCGCCGAGAAGCTGCGCAAGGAGATCGACTTCGGTATTCAAACCTACGGGATTGTCGATCATCCGAAATACGGCAAAATTTACGCGTACGAAACAGACGGCTACGGCAACTACTGCCTGATGGACGATGCAGGCACGCCAGGCCTGATCACGATTCCTTACATCGGCTACACGGGCATCGACGATCCGATCTACCAGAATACACGCCGGTTTGCACTGAGCTTCGACAATCCTTATTACTTCGAAGGCAAGTATGCCAAGGGTATCGGCAGCCCGCATACACCAGGCGGCTATGTCTGGCATATGGCCCTGTCCGTTCAAGCGCTGACTTCCAACAACGTGGAGGAAATCAAAGAGCTGATCCAGACCCTGATCGCTACGGATGCCGATACCGGCTACATGCACGAAGGCTTCCATCCAGACGATCCTTCCGACTTCTCAAGACCTTGGTTCGCCTGGTCCAACAGTCTGTTCGCTACGCTGATCTGCAAGGCGATGGATGAAGGCCTCGTGTAACTAAGAGCTAGGCAACAAAACAACGCTCCTCCAGACCGCTAACGGCTTGGAGGAGCGTTGTTTGTTGTTGTACTCCTTTCCGATAACAAGACGTGTAGAGCTGCTTTACAGCCTTTTAACTTAGCAATGCCTTATCTTCCCCCTTGAATCGGGGAATGAATAGCGACAGAGCCCCTTGGAGGCTCTGCTGGACTACCTCATCCTGGAAGTCAGGCAGCAGCACAAAGAGCAGAAGACAAGGTCGAAGAGACCTGGCTTCCGCTCTTGGCGCGTATACTTTCTGTATGAAGGATATACTTAGCTGTTTTTCCAACGATCATAAGCTTTTTGGTAAATCTCTTGGAAGCGGTCGGAACCCATCTTCTTCAGCGTTTGCACATACTTATCCCAGCCGTCCAGCGATTCTTGGCCAGTAATAAATTTCGCTTCCATCTGAGCCACATAAGTCGTGAGATCGGAACGCAAAGCCGCTACTTCACCAGATTCGGCCTCCGTCAGGAACAACGCCGGGAATGGCACGCGTGCGCCACGATCCAGCAGCTTGGTCTTGGACTCATTCTCCACCCATTTCGCAAACTCATCCTTCACAGGCTCGTCCGGCACGACCATGGGAGACGCGATACCGAAGTTAGGCGTAATCTTGGAGCGGTACGTTTCTCTGTCCTCTCCATTCGGTACAGGCAGGTACTCGATCTTGGACTTGGCGCTGTCCGTGTATTTCCACAGAATGCCCTCAGGACCTTTGTTGAGCATCATCTGGCCTTCTGGCGAGTACATGTAGTCTACCCAACGGATCGATGCTTCCGGATTGCGGTTCGACTTGGAGATAGCGAACGTACCGGTCGAGAAGCCTTTGTTGCGGGCGATTGCCGGAGCGCTCACCGCACTGCTGCGGACCGGGCTGAACATCACGTCTTCGGTGTTAGGCTGCCCGCCATGCGCCATATACGCATGCCAGTCGGAGAACAGCAGCACTTGGTCGTTTTTGATCTTCGCCTTCTTCTGGTCATCCGTCTGCGAGAACGACTCGTGATCCAGCAGGTTTTCGGCCCAGAGCTTGTTCAGGTACGTCACATAGCCCTTGTATGCGTCTTCAGCTGGCGTATAATGAACCTTCGCTTTGTCGTCTACATACAGCTCTTCCTCATACGCGCCGAATGCGCCGAGAAGCCAGGTCCTGATATCTCTCAGCTTGATGCCTGCAGAGGAAGACAGTGGAATTTCATCCTTCTTGCCGTTCTTATTCAGATCTGTATCTCTGGCCCGCTTCAGCAGGTCGTACAGCTCATCCGTCGTCTCCGGAAGCTTACTCACATTCAGCTCCTTCAGCATCTTGCCATTGTACCACATCGGATTACGGTACCAAGGCTGGTACGGCTCGATGCGCGGAAGCGAGTAAATATGTCCGTCCGGCGCCGTGATCGACTTGCGGATATCCGGATTATCGGTCAGCACCTTCTTGATGTTCGGTGCATATTCATCGATCAGCTTCTCCAGCGGAAGCAGAATGCCTTGAGTTCCATAGTTCAGCTCTTCGGCCTGCGTCAGCTTCGCAGCGAAGAAAATGTCCGGATAGTCGCCGCTGGCGAATACTAGGTTTTTCTTCGTATCGAAGCTGTCCCGCGGAGCGTTCCGGTACTCGATCTTGATCCCTGTAAGCTTCTCCAGCTCCTGCATGACCGCCATGTCCTTCCAATTCTGAAGCCCCATATCAGGAGCCATGATGGATAAGCTCAACGGGGACTTGACGATCGGGTACCCTTCTTTGTTGATCGAGCTTTCCTTGGAGCTTCCGCTTCCCTTGGCGGCGTCGCCGTTCTCTTTATTACTGGCGCAGCCGCTCAGCACGGTCAGTGTCATAGCTGCGGCCATTGCGGACGCTACTACTTTCTTTGTTCTGTTAGACAATTGCATGTCCTCCCTTATTGTTATATATGAAAGCCGTCATAATAAGCGAAGGCAGGTCATGCTTTCCGCTATTATGATCACGCTTGCAACATGCTTTCCTCCAAGACATCTCCAGGTTCTCGATGTCCGGTATGTATCAAGCTGCTAGCGCTTACAAACTGAAGTTTAATCTTCACGGCCTGCCGAGTAAATATGTCGATTTTGTACTGTCAGAGACACTCCTGTCATGCTGTTGATTATGCGGATTGTTTCAGCATGTTGAATGGATGCATCCAGCAGCTCTGCAAACAGGAATATGTGGTTTTTGAGAACCATTCCCGCAGAGCAAAATATACACATTGTACTTTATCAAGAACAACTCGCCGCAACAACCCCATTAAAGCTCAGTTTTAAACATCCATTTCATCATTTAATTTGGTATATCATATATTTAATCCTATCACATATTCGATATATTAAATGTGAATAAAAATCATTTACATTTCCATATTTTAAGCGATATAATCTATTTCGTTAACCGGATATAGTTTCCATCTAAGATGCCAACAAAAGATATATCAAATTTACATAAGGAGTCCCCTATGCCAAGTGTGCCGCTTTACCAACATATCGTGAATAGGTTGAAGCAGCAGATTCGATCGGGAGAATTACAGCCGGGTGATCAGATTCCTACCGAATTACAGCTGTCTGAAGCGTTTCAAGTAAGCCGCATTACATCCAAACGGGCATTAAGCGAGCTGGAGCATGCCAAGCTGATCTATCGCGTGCAAGGAAAAGGAAGCTTCGTAAGCCCTCGGAATCCGCCCCTCCGCTCTTCGTTGACTTCGAGCAAAGAAATATTGCTGATTCTTCCTTTCGCCGACAATCCCGGTATTAGTGACTACATCAAAGGTGCCAGCGATTATTTGTCCCATACGGACTTTAGCTTTCATATTCAATCGAATACGGCGGCAGGACAGCGCAAGCTGCTCCAGGCAGCCCTGCGCAGCTCCATTTCAGGTGTGCTGCTGTACCCGCATAGCAGTCTGGCCGATCTGGATATTTTGTACCAATACTACTTGCAAGACTTTCCCTTGATTACTTTGGATAAAAGCATCAGCGGGATTCCTCTTCCCTCTGTCGTATCCGACAATTTCAATGGGGGCTACGAAGCAACCCGATATCTGCTTCAGCATCAGCATACACGAATAGCGTATCTCACGGCCAATCCCATCTCTCAGCTGTCATCCATTCGAGACCGTTACTTCGGGTACCTGAAGGCCTTGTCAGACTACGGTATATCCTATCCTGAAGAGGAGGAGTTGCCCGGCGTCTTTACCACGGAGCACACGATTCACTCGCTGCTGCAGCACAAGATCACGGCCATTGTGGCCGAGAATGACATTCTGGCCATCGATCTGATCGCCCAAGCGAAAGAGCAGCATATCCGTATTCCCGGAGATCTCTCGATTATTGGCTTCGATAACATTCCCATGACCCATATGATCGAACCGCCATTGACGACAGTCGCCCAGGATTTTGTCCGATTGGGATATCTGGCCGCCGAGAGCTTGGTACACCGCATCGAAAGAGGACAATGGCCAGAGAGTGTCCGGCAGCAGGTGCCTGTAGCTCTCCTGCAGCGCGCCTCCGTCGAAGCCCTGACCGCTTCACCCTCAATCCACATATAAGAAGGAGACTATTATGCTGCACTACATCGATACGAGGCAAGGCACGAACAGCAAATATACGTATTCCAACGGAAACACATTGCCGTATACGAATGTTCCCTTCGGCATGAACCACTATGTGCTGCAAACCCAAGCCGAAGGAAGCTGGTTCTTCAATCCCAACGACCGCGTGACGCAGGGAATTCGGTTAACTCATCAACCGAGTCCGTGGATGGGCGACTTTGCTCATTTTCTCATGACACCCATTGCCGATGATAAGATCAAAGGAACCCCCTTCTCCTGCCAGAGCTCTTACCGTCCCGAAGAAGCTGTATTCAAACCGCACTACTTGCGGTTCAAGCAGCAGCGGTACAACATCGTGACCGAGCTGACTCCAAGCTGCTATGGAGCGGCGCTTCGCCTTACCTATCAGTCTAATCAACAAGCAGGCTTTGTCATCAACGCAGCCAAAAAAAGCGCCTTTCAGCTAGATGCCGACAACCGGACCCTGCGGGGCTTCGTCAACAACTACGCGGGAGCTCAAGATGAAAACTTCGGCATCTACCTGGTCATGACCTTCGATAAGCCGATCGATCTCTGGAACACAGGGTATTACAACGCAGATAAGCAATTCGTAAGCTGTAAATCCCTGGAAGGGGAGAACCAGCACTATGTCATCCGTTTCCTGGATGCCGAGCAGAGCGTCCTGAATATCCGATTGGCCACTTCCTTTATCAGCTACGCGCAAGCGGAGCTCAACCTGCAGCGGGAAATCGGGGCTTCCTTTGACCAATTGAAGGACAGTGCGGAAGACCAGTGGAATCATTATCTGAGCAAAATTCAGGTTACTCACCAAAGCGAGGAAGCTTTAAGGACGTTCTACACCTGCCTATACCGCATGTTCCTGTTCCCACAAAAATTCTACGAGCTGGATGCAAATGGCGAGCCTGTTCATTACGATACGACGTCCAAAACCGTCAAGAAAGGCATCCTCTATACGAACAACGGCTTCTGGGATACGTTCAGGACGGTATATCCGCTGTATTCAATTCTGGCTCCCCGTGAATACGAGGAGATGCTGGAGGGCTTCCTGAACTCCTACCGGGAGACGGGCTTCCTGCCCAAGTGGCTGTCTCCGGATGAGCGGGGCCTGATGCCGGGAACGCTGATCGATGCCGTCGTCGCTGACGCCGCGGTCAAAGGCATCGCGGATAAGCTCATGCCGGAGCTACTCGAAGCCATGCTGGCCGGAGCGACTACGCAGAGCGAGAAGAATATCTACGGCCGCCAAGGTACCTACGATTATGCCAAATACGGCTATGTGCCGAGCAGCTACCACGAGAGCGTGAACCACACGCTCGACTATGCATACAGCGATTATTGCATCAGCGTAGTCGCAGATAAGCTGGGCAAGCAGGAGCTGGCGGAGCAGTACCGGCGCAGCGCGCTGAATTACCGACATATATTCGATTCGGAGACTGGATTTATGAGGGCTAAGGATGCCGAAGGCCGGTTCAGGGAGGACTTCAACGATACGAGCTGGGGGCTCGACTATGCCGAAGGAAGCGCCTGGCAAAGCAGCTTTGCCGTCTACCAGGACGTAGCCGGCCTGATCGACGCCTATGGGTCGGAGCAAAGATTCTTCGACAGATTGACAGAGCTGTGCAACAAGGCACCGCACTTTGATGTCAGAGGGTACGGCTTTGAAATCCATGAGATGAGCGAAATGGCTGCGGTCGATTTTGGACAGCTGGCGATCTCCAATCAGCCGAGCTTTCACTTGCCGTATCTGTTTAGCTATGCCGGACAGCCTGCTTCTTCGCAGGTGGTTCTGAAGCAGATCATAACTCATCTGTTCAACAGCGGCTTCGACGGCTTCCCGGGCGATGAGGATAACGGCAGCATGTCCGGCTGGTACATCTTCAGCTCCATGGGCTTCTATCCGGTCTGCCCCGGCAGCGGCGAGTATGTGCTCGGCATTCCGTTGTTCGACACGGTGAGGATTGAGCTGCCTAATGGGTCGTATATGTCAATTACGACCGATAATAATAATCCCCAGTCTAACTTTGTATCGGAGGTTAAGCTGGATCGCGAGAGCTACACCAAGCTATTTATTACCCATGAGGATATCATGGCGGGCAAAGAGCTGAGCTTCCGACTCGGTCTGGCTCCAAGCTATCGTTCTTATGAGCGGGATGAGCTTCCTTTTTCTATTTCAAAATAGGAGTGAAATCCAGGCATCGTCAAGAAATAAACACGCGATGAGCTAACGTACCCGAATAAGGCCGAGCAGCAGCTCGGCCTTATTCGCATAAACAAATTCTCTCCAATTTAATTCGATAGCTCCCATTTAAAATTTATGGGTTTAATGAAATCCATAGATAAGGACCCGCCTCTAATCCTCCCCCCTATTTCATTGTGAATGTTGGACCTTGTCAAAGTGGCCACCAGCATATTCACTGACACAAATACGAGCATATCATTTAGTGTTATTCCATTTACCTCAGCTTTGCCGGCATAAAGGACACCCCATCATCCTGAACATAACAAACAAACGAGTGATCCCCTCCAAGGTCTAAGTATTTCAAATGTATTTTATTTATAAATATGTCTTTAACTTAACTCTACCTTTTTAAGCCCTATGCTATAATCAGACCGAAGATACTCCTATTCGGTTCTACAGATCTACTACATACAACAATATTTGGAGGTATTCGACCCGCTATGCCCACTTTCATCTCCCGAAGCGTTTCACGCAAGCTCAGTCTGATGTTATTCAGTATCATGCTCGCCTTCGCGCTTTCCTCAGCGTTCTTTTCCTACCAAGGGATGCGAAGCCAGTACATCGACAACGTCAAAACGATCCACGAAACCAATGAGCTGATGGCCACCTTGCTCAGCTCCTATATCGTAAGTATTAGAGACAGCAAAAAAACACCCGCCGAGCTGCTCAAGGACGAGAACTATATTGCACTGGCCGGCGTGCTCGACTCCATGGTGAAGAAGGAACTGGTGGAGAACGCCTACGTGTTCAGCCCTGACATCCAATCCCAGGGCGGCAAGGATATCCTGAACATTCTTGTGACGAATACGTCCTTATCCGGCTTGCAGCCGCCGAAAAGTCCTTACACGCTGCCTGATGCGTTTAAAAAAGCAGTACTAGAGCTCGATAAGCTCGACGTCGCTCTGACCGACACATACCGTGATGATAGTGGGGTGGATTATATAAGCACGTTGTCCAAAGTCCGGGATGACAAAGGAAATACACTTGCCATCTTCGGCTTGGACTTCAAGTACGACAATATCCAAACAATGCTGGCCAAAGAAATCTTTTACTCATTCGGCTTCGCCTTGCTGCTGGGTATCCTGTTCTCTGTGCTGAGCTGGTTTGCCATCTTGAAGCAGTTGGCTCCGCTCAAGGAGCTCACCGAAGCTACGAACCGTGCAGCCCATGGCGATTTCTCGTTCCAGGTTCCTGTCACCCGCCAAGACGACTTCGGACGGTTGAAGCAATACTTCAATTCGATGCTGGTCAACGTAGCCGCTCTGCTGAACGATGTAGCCGCTTCTTCGCAAACAGCGGTTTCCGCTTCGCGCGCGATGCAAGAAGGCTCGACCCGCAGCCTGGATACCACGCGTCAGATGGCTCACGCGGTACAGGAGATTGCCGCAGGGGCCGAATTGCAGCAGCATAGCACCGCCGAGACGAAGCGGGCGATTGAAGAAATGGCTGTAGGCGTACAGCGGATTGCCGAATCGGCAGGCGATGTGACGGAGCAGGTATTCGCGGTGGCCGAGGAAACCGGCACCAACCAGAAGCTGATGGCTCAGACCGTAGAGCAGATGGAGCGGATCAACGAAAGCGTGCATGAGTCCGAGGAAAAACTGGAACGGCTGCTGGAGCGCTCTAGCGATATCAGTGGAATTGTCAGCATTATCAGCGACATTGCCAACCAGACCAATCTGCTCTCGCTCAACGCCTCGATTGAAGCGGCGCGCGCAGGCGAGCATGGCCGTGGATTTGCCATAGTTGCAGGAGAAATCCGCAAGCTTGCTGAGCAATCCCAGGTGTCGTCCCAGTCGATCGCCGAGCTGATTGGCGGTATTACTCAAGACACGGACAGCATCGCAACCAGCATGCGGGCAGGCGCTCAAGAAGCGACCAGTGGGGCTGAGATCGTCCGCCGCACCTACGATGGCTTCGAACGGATTGCTGGCTCCGTCCGTCAGATTACTTCCCAGGTCGAAGAAATTTCGGCAGCTACAGAACAATTATCCGCCAGTTCTGAGGAAATCTCGGCGACGATGGAGGAGCTGTCACGTATCTCCAGACAAGCGGCAGCGAATGCCCAGGAGGCAGCCGCTTCAGTCGACCATCAGGTGCAGACAATGGATGCAATGACCCAATCGGTCGAAGAATTAAGCGCAAGTTCCGATAAGGTCAACGAAGGGCTGAGCAAATTTACAATCTAGTTGTATCTTCTGTAGCTTGATGAACACGCCGGTTTGTTCGATATAACGAACAAACCGGCTTTTGCGTCTATAGCCGGGACATCAGTAGCCCGTCCACCGAACCTTTATTTGAAGCAGCCTGTTCTTTGTCCTACAATAGAGATTGAATCCAGTCTACATAAGGAGGCTATCGGCCATGAAATACAGACAATTAGGTCAAACCGGTCTTAAGGTTTCGGTGATCGGCGTCGGCACCTGGCAGCTCGGAGGCGAATGGGGCAAGCCGTACACGCAGCAGGAGACGGACGCGATTCTCGATCAGGCCAGAGAAAGCGGCATCAACCTGATCGATACCGCCGAATGCTATGGCGATCATACGTCGGAGTCGCTGATCGGCGGATATTTGGCCCGCGGCCGCCGCGAGGATTGGATCGTGGCTACGAAGTTTGGCCACCACTTCCATGAAAACTTTACCCGATCGCAGGAATGGTCACCGGAGCAAGTGCTGTCCCAACTGGAAGCATCGCTCAAGGTGCTTCGTACCGATTATGTCGACATCTACCAGTTCCACTCCGGTACGGACGAAGTCTTCGATCAGGATGCGCTGTGGACGATGCTGGACAAGCAGGTCCAGGCGGGGAAGATCCGCCATCTCGGCACCTCAATCGGCAGCAACGACAACCTGCATCAGGTCGAAGCGTCCACGCGCATCGGCTCCAAGGTCATCCAGGTCGTATATAACCGGCTGGACCGTCTTCCGGAGGAGCGTGTATTCCCTTCATGCGAGGAGCAGCAGCTCGGCGTATTGGCCCGGGTACCGCTCGCCAGCGGTTACCTGAGCGGCAAATACAAGCCGGGAGCCGTCTTCCCGGACAATGACGTGCGTCACCGTCACGAGGCTGAGCAGACGCGGTTGAAGCTCGAGGAAGTCGAACGCATCCGCACGCAAGAAATTCCAGCCGGCATGGACATGTCCGCCTGGGCACTGGCCTGGTGCCTCAAGCACCCGGCCGTGACCGCCGTTATCCCCGGCTGCAAGAGCCCCGAGCAGGTCATTGCGAATGCTGCGGCAGCCGCTTATGTCGGAGACGGCCATCCGCAAACCTGGCAGGAAGCGTAGAGTAGCAGCTGCACCGGCGTCCGGCTGCCTAGCCCGGTAAACGTCCAAGAAGCCGCATCCAGTTCGGATGCGGCTTCTTCTTCAAGTTCCGTATACAGTTAGGCGGATAACCGCTGCAGCAGACTTGTAAACTCCCGGGCCGGAATCGGCTTGGAGTAAATATAGCCCTGGATCTCCCTGCACTTGACGTCCAGCAGGAAGGAAAGCTGCTCCTCAGTCTCAACGCCCTCGGCGATCACATTCAGCTTCAGGCTGTGCGCCATCGCCATAATCGCCCGGATGATGGCTGCATCATCCGGATCATCCGTAATATCGCGGACGAACTGCTGCGCAATCTTCAGCTTATTGATCGGGAACTTCTTCAAGTAACTGAGCGAGGAGTAGCCCGTTCCGAAGTCATCCATCGAGATATGGACGCCCAGATTCCTCAGCTCCTGCAGCTTCTGAATCACCTGATCGACGTGAACCATCGCGATGCCTTCCGTGATCTCCAGCTCCAGATACTGCGGCTCCAGACCGCTGTCCTGCAGCGCCCTCAATACCACCTGGATGAAGTCCTGCTGATGGAACTGGATCGGAGAGATGTTGACGGCCATCTTGACCGCAGGGAACCCTGCAGCCTGCCATGCCTTGTTCTGCTTACAAGCCATACGAAGCACCCATTCCCCGATCGGAATGATCAGTCCCGTTTCCTCCGCCAGCGGGATAAATTCACCCGGAGAGATGTAACCCAGACTCGGATGGTTCCAGCGAATCAAGGCCTCCATGCCATTCAATCGGCTCGTGAAAATATCTACCTGCGGCTGGTAATGCAGAACAAACTCCTCATGCTCCAGCGCTTGATTCAGCCACTCCTCCATCACCAGCTTCTTGATCACCGTATCGTTCATCTCGGCCTGAAACAGCTGGTAACCGTTTTTGCCGCGGTCTTTCGCCCGGTACAAGGCGGTATCAGCGTTTTTCATCAAGGTGACAGAGTCGTCGCCGTCGTCCGGATACATGGCAATGCCAATGCTGCACCCGACTCTGAGCACATGCCCTTCTATGGAAAAGGGCTGGCTGAGCAAGCGCATAATCTTCTGCGCGACCTTCTCGGCATCGTCACTCAGTGCCGTATCCTTGATCAGCAGCGTGAATTCGTCGCCACCCTGTCTGGCTACTACATCTCCCATGTGCAAACCCTGCTGCAGGCGCTGGGCTGCTTCGTTCAGAAGCTGATCTCCAAAGGTATGCCCGAACGTTTCATTGACGTTCTTGAACCTGTCCAAGTCGATCAGCATAACGGAGAGCTTGCGCTGTGACTGCTTGGCTACCTCAATCGACTGGCCCAGCGTTTCCTGGAACATTTGCCGGTTCGGAAGCCCCGTCAGTGAATCGTGATACGCCAGATAAGTCAGCTGGCGGACCGTCCTATCGCGTTGACGGATATCCGTGGCGACCAGAAACATCAACGGACCGGTCAGCAGGAACAAGAGAAGCGTTTCGGGCGTGTCCGCGAACCAATTAACCGTGCCGGTATACATAAACCGAAACATCATGTCGATGGCCTCTATGGCCACGAACAGAGCCGCAACGATGAGCACGGTTCTGACCGGGCGGAAGGCTCCTCTCTGCTTGATACCGCCGTATAGAGCAGGAGGAACGAGCAAGCTCAGACTTAAGGCCTTCAAGTAATCGAACAGACCGTTCGACCATCCGATAAGATCTTTCATGGACAGCATGACCAATGCGGCTCCGGCCATTACACCCCACAGACGCAGAAGCAATCCATACCGGGCAAGGGTACTCCTCGTATTATCCCCCTGCTCCCTGTAAGGGCCTGGAGCATGTTGCGCTTTTTCCATTGTCGATCCTCTGCTTCCTCTTTAAAGGTATACTTCTATTGTAAGGGGACGGCTACAAATCGACAAGAAAAACTTGGTCGTAAAGTCCTATTTTTCTAAAGTTCGCACGAACTGAGCAGAAATATGTCGAACATCCCGTCAATAGAGCCTAATCTCATTGGGGTAGACGGTCTCATCGTCGTTGCTGTCCATGACCCGAACCTCGATATTCCATCTTCCCGCGTAAGGCAAGTAAGGTCCCTGCGCCTTATAGGTATAGCGCTTCATCCCATAATCTTCGTCTACGCTCGCATCTTCAGCCGGTACCAAGGGTACCTCAAACGGAGCGATATCCGGCATATCCGGTGACTGCAGCTTCAAGATCACTTGCTTCGGAGGACCCAACTGCTCCAGCAGCCATACCTTGACGGTAAAGCGGTTGACACCCGGCGCATTGGGCGTAATCTGTGTGGTCATATGAATCTTCTGCCCCATCACATGCCATTGCAGCGGGGTATTGGCAGGCATCGGGGTCAGATAGGTGAAGATCCCGACAATGACCAGAATACAGGTCATGAGCGCGGCGTCGACCCGAATCAGCGCTCCGAGAGCACGCTCTTTCTTACGTTTGAGCGTATAGCGGATGACGGCTGCTGTGAGGATGACCAGCAGGACAAGCCCCGTTTTGGCGATCAGCCAGCGGCCCCAAGCCGTCTCCAGCACGTATTCGATGTCAGGCAGGAAGATCAGCGTGGACAAAGTCCCCGTCACAGCCAGCACGATGATGGACAAGAGCGCAGCGGTCGAGAACACGGGCAGCAGCTTGCGGACTCCCTCCTGATGGACACGCCATAGATAGAGCAGCATCACCAGACCTCCGACCCACACGGCTGAAGCCCCTAGATGCAGCCAGTCGAGCAGCAGCGTCTGACTCTTGGGCTGGAAGGCCGACGCATGGCCCAGCAGACTTTTGCTGAACCAGACAGCCGCTACCCAGCCATAAGCGAGCCAAGGTCCGCGCTGCAGACATACGAAGGACAGCAGTGCCAGCAAAAGCCCAGCCAGCCAGGCGGGTCCGATCGTCGTTTTGGTGAACAGGCTGATCAAGCCTTCCGTCCCCCCATCTCCGACAAGATCGCCCAAGTGCGCGCCCATGAATAAAATATAGACAACCGTGTAGGCCTGCTGCAGGACTCCTGTGACCTTGCGCAGCAAGGATTGCGTCTGCTCCGGCTGGCCAAGCCCGAACCAGCGCTGCCACAATACCCAACCCGTCAGCGTAAGCATCGAGACGTAGAAGGCGATCCGGGCCGCGAATTGCAGGACGTCCTTCGTGCCAAGCCCGCCTAAGTCGCTGGCATGCCGGTGCATATGCTCCATGGATTCATTGCTGCTCGCCGCAGAGGGAGCATCCAGGCTTTGCCCGACAGCAAACAGATAGCTCCCTTGAATCGGGTGCCCGTCCGCTGAGATGACGTGATACGTCGCCAGATAAGTGCCTCGCGCGAGCTCGGGCAGATCGAGGATCACCGCCGTCCTGGACTCGTTCATGACTGCGACCTTATCCGTTACCTTATGCTTGTCCTTATCATAGACACGCACATAATAAAGCCCTTCTTCGAGGCGCTCGTTGAACGTTAGCGTCACGGCCTCCGGAGACCTCTCCAGCTCACTGCCCGCTTCCGGCACCGCCTGCACGAGACTGGCGTGCGCATGAACACGGTCTGCCGGCAGCATCCAAAACACCATAAGTGCAATCATCCACACATAGACCCAGATCCGGGCACGCGTTCGATGAAGCCGAGAAACATTCATATCGTTAACCTCCGTTTCAACCTGTCAGCCTTAAATGTAGCACAAAGCAGGGCCCGAAACCACAGGACTTGGACCGCGAAATCTACGATTCTATGACATGTCAATTCTCGCAAATAGATTGACAGAAGGTCCCCTTATCATGTACATTCTTTTTATTGTCTCATTCGAAAATAAACTATATGTTGTAGATTGAATATCAGTTAAACACGATATGTAGTATATTTTACAAAAAGTCAAGTCTTTTATTACAGAGTTCGGCTAGTCCGTTCTTCCCCTTTATTCGACAAAATTCATCATGTCTTGGAACACCCTTTAGGACATCATCACCAGCATGCTGCTGCCCGCAATAGGACAGGCGCGTGCTTTTTATTCGCTGGCCGATTGAACTACTTGCAGAGGAGCTAAAATCATGATTATCGTCAAACGCGACGGCACGAAGGAAGAGCTCGTATTTTCCAAAATGAAAAAGGTGATCGATTTCGCAAGTGAAAGCTATCCGGAATGCGATCCCCTGGAGCTAGAGACAGCCTTGCTGCCTTTGTTCCGCAACGGCATTACGACTAAGGAAATCCAACGCTTACTGATTCAAGTGGCAGTAGAGAAAACAAGCGTAGAGCAGCCCAACTGGCAGTATGTTGCCGCCAAGCTGCTGGCCTACGATCTGTATAAGGAAGCCCGGCTGAACCGCAAATATGGTCATTTTGGCTACGGGGATTTGTATTCGCTCATCACCTATCTGACCGATGCCGGACTGTACGGCTCTTATATTCTGGAGCATTACACCCGTGAAGAGATCATGGAGCTCGGCGCCTACATCAAGCCGGAGCGCGATTATCTGCTCAATTACATAGGGCTCAAAAC
The DNA here is from genome assembly GCF_038070315.1 of Paenibacillus filicis. Taxonomy (NCBI): domain Bacteria; kingdom Bacillati; phylum Bacillota; class Bacilli; order Caryophanales; family Paenibacillaceae; genus Paenibacillus; species Paenibacillus filicis. Next base: position 54,336 of record NZ_JBBPCC010000029.1, read on the forward strand.
ACTCGCCGACCGCTACCTGATCCGCAGCCACGACAAGGAAGTGCTGGAGCTGCCGCAGGAGCTGTTCATGGGCGTGGCCATGCATCTGGCCATGAAGGAGTCCGACAAGCTGCGCTGGGCCAAGCAGTTCTACGATGTGCTGAGCAGCCTGGAGATGACCGTCGCTACACCTACCCTAGCTAACGCGCGCAAGCCGCTGCATCAATTGTCCAGCTGCTTCATCGATACGGTGCCGGATAACCTGTGGGGCATCTATAACGTGGACCAAAGCTTCGCGCAGGTCTCCAAGCATGGCGGCGGCATGGGCATCTATGTCGGCAAAGTGCGCAGCCGCGGCTCCAACATCCGCGGGTACAAGGGCGTCGCAGGCGGCGTCGTGCCTTGGATCAAGAACTACAATAACACCGCTATCGCCGTCGATCAGCTCGGTGTTCGCTCCGGTGCAGTCGCCGTCTATCTGGACGTCTGGCACAAGGATATCCTGGACTTCCTGAACCTGAAGACCAACAATGGCGACGACCGGATGAAGGCTCACGATATTTTCCCTGGCGTCTGTATTCCGGACCTGTTCATGCGCACGGTGCAGGAGCGCGGCTCCTGGTACCTGTTCGATCCGCATGAGGTCCGCAAGTACAAAGGCTACTCGCTGGAGGATTCGTTCGGAGACGAGTGGGAGCAGCGTTACCTCGATTGCGTCAACGACGAGAACATCTCCAAGGATGAGATCCCGGCGATTGACATCATGAAGCGCATCCTGACCAGCTCGTTTGAAACCGGCACGCCGTTCATCTTCTTCCGCGATACGGTTAACCGCGCTAACCCGAACAAGCATAAGGGCATGATTTACTGCTCTAACCTGTGCACAGAGATTTGTCAGAATATGAGCGCTACCGAGATCATCCAAACGACCCACGAGGATGGGATCATCACTTCGCAGGTGAAGAGTGGCGACTTCGTCGTATGCAACCTGTCCTCCACGAATTTGGGACGTGTATACACCAAAGAGGATATCGAGCGCGTCGTCATGACCCAGATGCGGATGATGGATAATGTCATCGATCTGAACTATTACCCGGTACCGCAAGCGGAGATTACGAATAAGAAATACCGTGCCGTCGGTCTCGGCTCCAGCGGCTACCATCAGATGCTGGCCCAGCTGCAAATCAACTGGGAATCGGATGAGCATGTGGCCAAGGCTGCAGAAGTATACGAATGGATGAACTTCTACGCCATCAAGGCTTCCATGGAGATTGCCCGTGAAAAAGGCGCCTACCCGGCGTTCGAGGGCAGCGAATGGCAGACAGGCGTTTACTTCGACTCCCGCGGCTATGATAGCCCCGAGTGGCAGGAATTGAAGGAACAGGTTGCGAAGCACGGCGTCCGCAATGGCTGGATGTTCGCCATCGCGCCGACCGCATCGACGTCGCTAATCGCCGGCTCGACCGCAGGGATCGATCCGATCTTCAACAAGTTCTTCGTCGAAGAGAAGAAAAACGCAGTCATTCCGCAAACGGCGCCTAACCTGAATGCCGACACAATGTGGTATTATAAGGAAGCTCACCGGATCGATCAGCTCTGGAGCATCAAAGCAGCCGGTGCGCGCCAGCGTCATATTGACCAGTCCCAATCCTTCAACCTTTATATCACGCCAGAGCTGTCCGCAAGGGAGTTCCTGGAGTTGTACATGGCCGCTTGGGAGAATGGCCTCAAGACCGTGTATTACGTCCGCAACAAGAGCCTTGAGGTTGAAGACTGCGTAAGCTGCAGCGCCTAAACCTGAAAGGACTGCGGCCAGGGCTGTGAATAGCAGCGACCTGATTTTGAAATCCTACACAGGGGCCTCTGCCCCTGTTTCCTTTATTTACACGACTTCTACTCACAGGAGGGTCTACATATGGATCTGCAAAAGAAAAAGCTGTTCAATGAAAACGGGGACCGCGATTGGGGCAAGCGCCGCATGATCGGAGGCAACACGACGAATCTGATCGAGCTGAACAATGTGAAATACGACTGGGCTACGAAGATGTACCGGACGATGATGAATAACTTCTGGATTCCGGAAGAAATCCCCCTCGCCCAGGACGCCAAGGATTACAAGTTCCTCTCGCCCGAGGAGCGTCAGAGCTACGACAAGATCATCAGCTTCCTGATCTTCCTGGATTCCCTCCAGACGGCTAATCTACCGAATATCAACGAGTATATCACCGCTTCCGAGGTCAACCTGTGTCTGACCGTTCAGACGTTCCAGGAGGCCGTGCACAGCCAAAGCTACTCGTACATCCTGGACAGCGTATGCTCGGCCGAGGTACGTGACGACATCTACAATCAATGGCGCGAAGACAAGCATCTTCTGAAACGCAACCGGTTCATCACCGATCTGTACGAGCGCTTCATCGAAGCGCCGACAACCGACAACCTGATGCGTACGATTATGGCCAACTATATTCTTGAAGGCTTGTACTTCTACAGCGGCTTCAGCTTCTTCTACGCGCTCGGACGTCAAGGCAAGATGCTCGGGACCGTTTCGGAGATCAAGTACATCCAGCGTGACGAGCTGACACATCTGGCGCTGTTCCAGAATATTTTCCGGGAGATCCGCAAGGAAAACCCTGAGGTGTTCACGGAAGAGCTGATCGAAGACCTGCGCGGTATGATGCGTACGGCTGTCGAGCATGAGATCGAGTGGGGTCAATACATCACGAACAACAAGATCAACGGACTCAGCAATGAAATTCTGGATCAGTATATTAAATACTTGTCCAATGAACGGCTGCGCAAGCTCGGCCTCGAGATTCTGTACCCGGAAGTCGTCGAGCATCCGATGAAGTGGGTCGAGAGCTTCAGCAACATGAACAGCATGAAGACCGACTTCTTCGAGCAAAAGGTTACGAACTACAGCAAATCGTCCAACCTCAATTGGGATGATTTGTAAGACCTATTGAAAAGCTAATCCGATTGAATATACAAAGGGGTTGTCCCGCAAGGTCCTAGAGAACCTTACGGAACAACCCCTTTATTTGAGCTTCGTTTCACTTGGCCCGCACACCGGATGCTGGATGCTTAGATGCGCTTGCGTGCCTCTTCATTAATCCCGGCACAGATTTTCTCCAGCTCATGGGCGAGCTGGTTCAGCCCCTCTGTCGCTTCCGAGATCGACTCCATCGCCATGAGCTGATGCTGGCTGGAAGACAATACCCGCTGCGCGCCGCCTGCATTATCGCCGGACAACCGCGCCACCTCGTTCAAGGAAGCGGAAACCTCCTCCGTACCTGCCGACATCTGCTGGGCTGAAGCCGATATTTCCTGAATCTGGTCACAAACCCTGCGAGCTTCCTCCACGATCAGGTTAAACACCTGACCCGCCTCGCCGACCGCCTGATGGCTGGACTCGACTTCGGCTCCGCCAACCTTCATAATCTGAACTGCCGAGGAGGTGGCCCGCTGGATCTCCTCAATTAGCTCGCTGATCTGACCGGCTGACGCTTCCGACTGTTCAGCCAGCTTGCGCACTTCGGTGGCGACGACGGCAAAGCCGCTCCCCTGATCTCCCGCACGGGCCGCTTCGATGGCGGCATTCAGCGCCAGCAGGTTCGTTTGCGAAGCAATGCCGGAGATGATCGTTGCAATTTCTCCGATTTGCAGCGACTGCTGCTCCAGACGCTCCAGCGCCTCCCCAACCTTCTGCGAGGTGACTTGCAGCGAATCCAGCTGAGATACGGCATGATTGATCGTGATATTGCCCTTCTCTGCCTCACGGACCATGCCCATCGAGGCTTCGGTGACGACGCCCGACGATTCAGCCACACGTTGTACGCCGATCGACATCTCTTCCATGGCGCGAGCACTGTCGTTACTGTTCTGCGCCTGATCCTCGGTAGCGGCTGCCATACGTTCCATGGACTCCATAATGCTGCGGTTTTCGACCAGTGTACGGTCCGCATTGCCGTTCAGATGTTCGACATAACGAACAAGCTGGCCTGAGCTTGTCGTTAACCGGTCCAAGGTTTGCTTGAGCAGCTCCTGCTTCTGCAGCTTCTCCGCCTCAAGCAGCCCGAGCGTGACTTTCTTCTTGGAAATCTGCCAGACCGTTGTTCCGGCTGTCAACAGCAGGAATACGAGATGAACCAATAAGAGCGTGATGCCGTAGCCTTCCGATCCGAAGACCAGCTCCGGGAAAAACAAAAAGGCCGTCGCATATTGCAGCGCGAAAACTCCGGTCATGGTCCAGATCAGCTTGGTGCTTTCATAAAAGGCCATCAAGGCGATAACCATAAAAATCGAGAAGAAGAACTCCAGCATACCGCCCGCTACGAAGATCATAGCTACGCTCGACAGCGTCATCGACAACGCATTGGCCAGCGGTACTAAGCGCTGCTGCCCCATCGCGTAAGCAATACCGCCTGCAATCAGAAAAAGAACGGGAGCAACCAGCAAAGAGTTCAGCACAAAGCCGTAAGCGGTCAAATCCACATTATGCTGAGAGTGAAACACACCCACCCAGCGGAATAGTACATGTGTCAAGAGAGCAAGCATAAAGGTGCCCAAAGTAACAGGCAATGTCATTCTGTTTTTGATGGTGAGCATATCGAGCGGTTTTTCAGTCAAATCTCCCACATCCTTTGGAATTTTACATGCATGTCATGCATCAACAAGCCGCAGCCCGAGTCAAGAAGAAGCAGGCGTTATGCCAGCTCCAATAGCTCCTTGACCCGCAGCTCGAGCTCAACCATAGAGAAGGGCTTGTGCATATAGCCGTCCGCTCCAAGCTGCAGGCCGCGGTCGATATCCTCCTCACGGTTCCGTCCGGACAGGATCATGACCTTCATCTCAGGCGGACGCTGGTCCCTGTCGCTTAGAAGCTGCAGCAGCCCGTAACCGTCCAGACGGGGCATCACCCTATCCAGGATGCACAGATGAAGCGTCTGCTGTTGTATGATCTCATAAGCTTCCTCGCCGTCGACCGCCTCCTGGAAGTCGATTGGCAGATGCTTCAGCTTGGCAATCAGAATGGAGCGCAGTATTTTATCGTCATCCGCAATGAGCACCCGCTTGCGCGCGCTCGTCTGGACAGGCCGTTCAGCCGGTTCCTGGTTATCGCCCGCCATCCGTAGCACGACTCGGTTCCGTCCGCTCTGCTTAGCCTCATACATGGCGCTGTCCGAGGCTCCGATCCACTGCTTGACATCCATGTCAGGTACCCACTCCGATACGCCCGCCGAAAATGTGATGCGCAGAGGTTGTCCTTCATTCTGTGCAACCGGCTCCAGCTGGGCCATCTGCAGAATATGCTCGAGCGCCTTCTTGGCGTCGGACCCTCCCGTATTGGGGAACACGACCACGAATTCCTCGCCGCCAAATCGTGCAAGCACATCCGTATTCCGTAAATTATCCTGCAGCAGATGGGCAAGCCCTTGCAGCACCAGGTCGCCCATGTGATGTCCGTATGTATCGTTGATAGATTTGAAGCGATCAATATCGATAAAAGCCAGCGATACGGGCCCTGGATACCGGGCGCTCCGCTGCAGCTCAACCTGAATCTGATTATCAAAGAACCGGCGGTTATATACCCCCGTGAGCGGATCACGGAATGCCATCTGCTCGAAGGTTTTCGTCCGGTTCAGCAGACTGTAGATACGTGCTGCTAGCTCGTCATACTGGAAGGGCTTGGTCACGTAATCATCCGCTCCCAGATAGAAGCACCGTACCTTATCGCTTACATCTTCACGACCCGACAAGACAATCAGCGGAAGCCACTTCAGAGTAGGATCATCCTTCAGAAACTCGAACAGCTCATAACCGCTCGCCGGATGCATCATCAGGTCCAGCGTCACCAGATGGTAGGTGTTCTCCCGCAGCAGCTTCTCAGCTGCCACCACATCAGCCGCTTCGTCCACCTCATAGCCATCCATCCTCAGTCTCCGGACCAGATAGGAACGGAGAACCTCATCGTCATCGATCACGAGCAGCCGTTCCCCGGACGGCTGCATGAAGGACCACTGCACCCGTTCCTGATGGTCATCCAGCTCCAGCTCGCGTTTATAGATATCCAGCTCCAGCTCCAGCTCGCGCAGCAAGGGACCAGACGGCTCCATGCAACGGTCGTAATGGACCATGCTGCCGGGTTCCTGGTCTTGCTCTGCATCGGCCTGTGTCCACTCCCACAGGTCAACCAGCTTCTGTGCAACGATGCCTACGCGGACAAAGCCGAACATTGGGGCGCTTCCCTTGAGCGTATGTACGATCCTGTAAATCCGCTTGGCCGACTCGAACGGATCATCGGGCTGGCTGGACAGCATCCACTCACGGAGCTGAGCCAGTTGCTTGGCAAGCTCAGCCACATACTTGTGCTTGCCCTCTTTCATCAGACGATGTTCCCTGGCGGTTCTGTCTTCTCCAGAGCTATGACGCAAACCAAGCTCACTCCCGATCTCTAAGCATAATCATGCGTCCGTTCTAGTTCGAACGCTGCTCAATAAGTTCAATCACGGTATCGATCAATTGCAAAGGGCTAAAGGGCTTTACTATGTATTGGGTGACGCCTGCTTCCCTGGCGCGCTCGCGATCTTTGTCGAGAGCCTTGGCCGTCAGAAGAATGACCGGAGCCTCCCGGTTGGGATTATCTTGACTGCGAAGCCATTCGCAAACTTCGACACCGGTCTGCTCCGGCATCATATAGTCCAAAATGATCAGATCGAACCGCTCATCGTTCAGCCGCTCGACCGCTTCCTTGCCGTCAGCAGCCTCTGTAATGTCGTATCCTTCGTCTGCCAGGGTCTCCGTCAGCAAAAACCGGAGGGCCTCCTCGTCGTCCGCAAGTAAAATTTTATAGGGGGACATTCACATTCTCTCCGCTTCTGAATCATGCAATTTCGTATGGCTTCATTATACCACGAACCGCATGGAATAGGGGTGAAAAAAACAATTGTCTATGAGTCAAAAGTAGGGTGTATAATCCATTGGAACTATGTTATTATCATCATAAAGATTTTTTTAGCAAAATTACTCGAATGATTAGGAATTACGTCCTATCGAAGGGATGGTTATGATGCAATCCATTGATCAATTAATACGCAAAGTTTCCCGATATGTTTCGTTCGGCCAGCCGGTTTCTTCTGGTTCTGTCGTCAGCCAGCGCATATCAGACCCGCGTATTCCTATGCAGGCCTATTATCTATCACTCAAAGCTCAGAACGAGCAGGATCAATATTATCACGAGGTATGGCTGAAGCAGGAAGGCTCTTTCGCGGTCACCGAAGCCTGGTACAAGGACAGCACGGTCACGCGCAAGCTTCACCTTGATAATCTGAACTATGAGCAGCTTATCGTTGCCATTGGGGAAGAAGATGCGAATGCCGTGATGATGAGAATCACGGAGATTATCAAGAAATCCGAGAAGGAAGACTGGAGACCCTTCTCGCGGCGCGCTTTGTAGCACCTCTCTTGCTGCGGGGAAATCCACTTGCAGCCGATTCCATCGTCACATATCGTAAGCCGCATTGGCTGATCTCTACCTGGAACCGCAAAGCCCTATAGAGGCTTGCGGTTTTTTTATTCCTGCTGCCGGCCGCGCTCCCGCCACGAACCGCCCTCGATAGCCGGATACCCCTGGGAATGTCCCCATACGTAGGTCCAGCCTTCGCGCTCTTCCCTTATGCCGTCGCGGATCCATACGCGCTCGTAGCTATTGGGTCCTCCCGGGCCGTAGTATTCCTCCAGCCTGTCGAGCTCGGCCAGGCCTTCGCTCTCGATCACGATCCATTCCCCCCTGACCATGCCTCCCCCTCCCGGTCCGGACAGTACAAGTCCAGGGTATTCCCCTGCGTCATACAGACAGCCAGGCACCGTGCCGGGACGGACGGACAATACATACGGGGCCACGATATGATGATTCGATTCACCTACCAGCAAGGTTCCATACACAAATACAGGGATCAAGAACACCACTCCTTTGAGCCAAAGCATGCGTTTTGTCCTGTCATCTCTCTTTTACTATATCATACAGCCCCTCAACGTTCCTCAGGAAGACGGGACTATATTTACGACGCAAGCCCAGCTTCCGCCAATCGACAATCCTTGGAATACGCCTGTTAATTATTGTGCCGGATGGGCACCAGACCTCCCTAAGCCTACATATAGTGAAAATAAAACACGAAAAAAAGGAAAAAGTTCAATTTTATAATTGCGCATAGGTTAACTAGGGATTATAATGAGACTTACCGACAAGACAACTTGAGGTGGGGAACGATATGGAACTGAATATTGTATTCATGGGCGCGCTTGTCGGGCTCTTGGTCGGGCTTACCGGCGTAGGCGGGGCGGCCTTATTGACCCCTTTGCTCGTATTCCTCGGCATCCAGCCTACCGTAGCGGTAGCCACGGATCTCTTCTACAACTCCATCACCAAGCTCTTCGGCAGCATCCAGCATGTGCGTCAGAAGACGGTAAATATGACACTCGTCAGGCATCTCGCTATGGGCAGCGTTCCAAGCGCAGTAATCGCCATTGTTTTGTTGAAATTTTATCCTCCGCTACAGGGCTACCAGGATGCCATTATCAAGCATTCGCTGGGTATCGTGCTGATCGCGGTCGCCATCCTGAGTCTGGCTAAGGTCTGGATCACACCCAACCGCACCAATGCCGTACAAGACAAATCCCTCGCCGATAAGAAAGGGCTCTCCATCCTAATCGGCGTCCTGCTTGGCTTTATCGTCGGACTGACCTCGATCGGCTCCGGCTCTCTCTTCGCCCTCGCTATGATGTTTTTCTACCGGTTGAAAGCCGCCGAGCTAGTCGGCACCGACATTGTGCATGCTTTTCTGCTCGTGTCCGCTGCGGGGCTCATGCATGCAGGCTTCGGCAACATTGATTATTGGCTTGCGTTGAATCTGCTCGTCGGGTCGGTACCGGGTGTTCTCATCGGCAGCAGCCTGTCCGCCAAAGTCCCCGCCAAACCTCTGCGCACCGTTATGGCGACCATCATCCTGATCAGCGGTATCAAGCTGGTCGGCATTCAAGTCTTTTAATCTGAGCATCGAAAAAAGCCAAAAGCATCCACTTCTGGCTCCGTTCGCTATGGTATAAGTCGATGCTGGGCGGCTGCTGGATTACTCATGCTCCGCTTGATGCCGCCTGCTCACCGCACTTTCCTCTATTAGGGTCTAGCCGCGAGTCCGCGGGTTTTGACGATAATTTTGCGAATGCTGTCTTCGCTTAAGTGGAATTTGCCGATCAGCTCTGTAACGGAATACCCGTTCTGATACAGTCTGAATATTTCATGATTCCGCTTTTGAATCGACTGCCGGGTGCCGTTATTCTCACCCCAGCCTGCGCGGGTCTGGTCTTTCTTAGGAACATAAATGATCTCGCCTTGAATATAATCCTGCAATTGCTTGAGCAGGTTAGGCGGCAAAATGTCCTTCCCGTTCTTGTACCCCACCGATGAATGCCTCCTTTCGCGCCGGATTGGCGTTACTTCCGAAAGTCGTCAGCATTTTCATCTTCACACCTCCTATGAATGTGCCCTTGGATACACAGGATTGATAGTCTGAGGGGCATAAAATTAAAAAAACACGATCTGCCGATACGTGCCCGAATGCCTCTTTATGTTCTGTTCCTGTAGAAGACGGGGTTCAGGTGACGGTGATGGAGAAAATGCTTATTCACTTGTAATCAAATCCTCTTGTCATATTCATCATAGTCGTGTTATTCAATACCAACATTACACGCCACTCCCTTCGTCAGAATATATGCTTAAGGCCTGAAACCGAAGCTCCCGGCTTAGCGATCATAAGTCATAGTCAGTTGTATCATACTTCCTAGTTCGACCCTTATTATACCCATTGCTTCCGAAAATGTCCATCGGACTATAGCAGGATGGACGGAAAGTATGTAGGAGGGAGCCCGAAGGCCCCCTTGAAGCTTTTGCAGTCCCTGCTTACGCAGAGACCACCTCGTTTGTTGTAATCATCGTTTCCGATCACTCCTTTCGTAGAGTGTTAGCTGGCCTGCTACACCTACTATTAACGCACGGGGGGCCGTCCTCCCGCAAGGTGAAGAATATTTATAGCTATTTTATCCCCAAGATCCTGCGCCAGCCCGCCTATCTGCCGGCCTTCCCGTCCCACACGACCTCCCAATTGCCATTGAGCGTCGATTGAATCGTTCCCCGCTCCATTATATAGCTGGCGAGCAGCTCGGCCATATCCGTAGGGATATCCTTGACGACCGGCTTGTTCTGGAACATCGCGTAGTTACCGCCCCCCGCCGCACGATAGTTGTTCATAACGACCTCATACTCGCCATCCGGATCGAGCGGCCGCCCGTTGTACAACAGTTCGGTCACGCGCTGACCTACGGGCCGGGAGATGTTCAGCTTATAGTCAATGCCTTCCCACATATCATAGTTATAATGCTGGGGCTTCGGATCGCTGAAAGCCGGACTGACACGAATCTCGCCCTGACCATCATAGGTGTCGAAATAACCCGCCGTCTGTTCCAGAGCAGCTTCGATATCGCGGCCGCTAACCCGGATGACCTGTAGGGTGTTCGGATATATATAATTCGACACGATATCCCGCATCGTAATATGCTCAGGGAAGCCAGGGGATACATTGTCGAACAGTGCGGTATTGGAGATCGGAGCGCCGGAGAGCTCCATCTGTACCCGGTTAATAAACTCAATCAGCGGATGCTCCGCCAGCCGGACTCCCATCGGGTCCAGCACGCGCATATCGCCCACCAGCCGCCCGATCGGCTGATCCAGCCAGGTTTGCGTCAGCCGCTCATGGGGATCTGCCAGCTCCATGATCCGGACATCGGGCACCGCGCCATGCGGCGAGACCAGCTCGGACTCCACCGTCGCCACACGCCAGCGTCCGCCTGCTTCCGCAGACCGCTCTAGCGTCAGTACGGCCTTGCCCAGCAAGGCGCCTGCGCTTCCCGGCTGAATCACCGGTACACCGCAGACCACCTGGGCAATGCTGCGGTGCTGATGACCGGTCAGCAGCAGATCAATGCCAGGCACGTCCCGGCATAAAGCATAGCCCTGATTTTCACCGGTCTGAGGCTCGGTCGGCTCCCCATTCTCCAGATGACGCTCGAAGCCCCCATGATACGCAACGATGACGATGTCCGCTGCTTCCCGCTCCCGCAGCTCCTTCACCCAGCGCCGGGCAGATTGAACCGCATCCTCGAACCGCAGGCCTGCGATATGCTCGGCTTTCTCCCAGTTCGGAATATATGGAGTCGTCAGCCCGAGAACCGCCACCTTAACCCCGCCATAGATCTTGATCGTATAAGGTTTCCCGAGGAAAGGCTCCCCGTCCGATTCGTTCACGATATTCGCACAAAGCCATGGAAAAGAGGACTCGGACGTAGCCTTGCGCAGCAAGTCCATGCCGTAATTGAATTCATGATTTCCGATGACGGCTGCATCGTAACCCAGCTCATTGAGGCTGGCAATCATCGGATTGGCTGCTTCCCGGTTCAGCCGAGCATGATGATAGGCTAGGGGCGTCCCCTGAATCAGGTCTCCGTTGTCGATAAGCAGCACATGCTCATGATGCCGCCGTTTCTCCCGGATGAGTGTCGCCAGCTTGGCGAGTCCCGTTTCCGTCGGGTTATGATTTGCATATTGAATGGGCAAGATATGTCCGTGAATGTCGCTTGTTTCCAGAACGGTGAGCTTAATTGTCGCAGCTTGTGTGGATTCAGTCACAGCTTTCTTCAACTCCATTGTCATCTTTTTATTTTCTCTACAAGAGTTCTTTCAGATTATCTTAACAAAAACAGGGAAAAAGAGCTATAATGTAAGATACAGGTCAGAAACAGTGACATATGCCTGCTTTTTCATAATTTTTTAACTATTCATTCGCCCATTTTGTGGTATAGTTTAATTGTTTGACACTATTACTCAGATTCAACAGGAGGTCAATTAATCATGTTTAAAAAAATGACGGCTCTCAGCCTGTCTCTGATCCTCACGGCAGGTTTAGCCGCTGGATGTGGATCGAAGACAGCCACTCCAGGAGGACAAACTCCAGCGCCTGCAGACAAAAAAGAAGCACCGGCAGCTAAAGGGTTTGAGCCGAAAGAATTGCGCGTACAATTCGTTCCTTCCCAGAGCGCGGAAACGCTCGAAGCAAAAGCCAAGCCGCTGGAGAAGCTGCTGGGGGACAAGCTCGGCATTCCCGTGAAGGTTACCGTATCGACCAACTACAACACGGTTATTGAAGCTATGGCTTCCAAGCAAGTCGATGTGGGCTTCCTGCCTCCTAACGCCTACGTACTGGCGCATGACGAGAAGAAAGCAGCTGACCTGCTGCTGCAAGCTCAGCGCTATGGCATCGACGATGCAACCGGCGCTGACACTAAAGATCTGGTTGACTTCTACAAAGCGATGATCATCGTTAAGAAGGACTCCCCGATCAAAACCTTGGCCGATCTGAAGGGCAAATCGATCGCTTGGCAAGGTGTTACTTCCTCCGCAGGCTTCGTCTGGCCAGCCAATGACATGAAGAAAGCTGGCGTAGACCCAGAAAAGGACGTCAAAGGCATCGAAGTAAAAGGTCATGACAAAGGCGTACTGGCAGTATTGAATGGTCAAACCGACGCAGCGGCGATCTTCCAAGACGCTCGTAACACGGTCAAAAAGGACAAGCCAGACGTATTCGAGCAAACTCGCGTACTGGCCTTCACATCCAAAATCCCTAACGACACGATTACAGTCCGTACGGATATGGATCAAGCGTGGAGAGACAAAATTGCCAATGCATTCATCGAGATCGGCAAAGATCCAGAAGGCGGCAAAATCATCAATGAAGTTTACTCCCACCGCGGTTATGTAAAATCCGACGACAAGAACTTCGACATCGTCCGTGAATATTCCAAAGGCATCGGCCAGAAGTAAGCCGTTTGCGATATACAAAGAGCTGTCCCCTCTAGGGGACAGCTCTTTGTTCATTCAGCCTATGACTCAGCTATGCCACCTAACCCTCGCTCTTGGCAAATAGAGCTCGGACCGCATCCGGGTGCAGTCCCAGCCGTTCGTCCCCGCAAGCTCCCTGGATTCTTTCATCCAGGATTTCCGTCATGTAGCTGTTCATCGCCTCATAATCCTTCAGCAGATGTCCCGTCAGGATGCATACGGCCGAGCAATCCGGGTCTATAATTCCTCTCTCCCGCAGCTTGCGCAAACCGGCGACAGATGCAGCGGATGCCGGCTCGCAGCCGATCCCGCTGCGGTCCACCACTCGCTTGGCTGTGAAGATCTCTTCGTCCGTCACCGACACCGTGACTCCAGCTGTCGCCTTCAACACTGCCGCGGCTTTTCTCCAGCTTGGAGGATTGCCGATATTCAAGGCACTGGCCCGTGTAGCAGGTGCCGGTTCGGGGATCAGCTCCCGCGCCCCTGCTTCCATCAGACGGTGAAAGGGCGCCGCACCCTCCGCCTGTACGACGGCAATACGGGGCAGCCGATCGATCAAACCAATCGCCTGCAGCTCCAGCAAACCCTTGCCCAGAGCGGAGACGTTACTAAGCGCCCCGCCAGGCAGCACGATCCAGTCCGGCAGCTTCCAGCCGAGCTGGTGAGCGATCTCAAAGCCGATGCTCTTCTGCCCCTCAATCCGCCACGGATTGATCGAATTGCATACATACAAGCCGAGTGCAGCCGCATGCCGCTGCAGGAAGGCAATCCCGTCATCATACGTGCCTTCGAATCGGACCATCCGCCCGCCGTAAGCCAGCGTTTGTCCGATCTTACCTGCCGCCACTCCCTGCTGCGGTACGAACACATACGCCTCTGCCCCGCTCCAGGCGGCATACATCGCCAGGGAAGCCGAAGTATTCCCTGTTGAGGAGCAGGCAAACCGTTGATATCCCTGCGACAGCCCTTGCGACACGGCAACCGTCATGCCATTGTCCTTGAAGGAGCCGCTTGGATTCTCGCTCTGCGCCTTCAACCAGAGCCTGCCGATCCCCGCGAATCGCCGAACCGGCTCCGCCTCATACAGTCCGGTGTTGCCTTCATTTCTCGTAACAGCAAACTCTGGAGACAGCGAGGGATGAATCAGCTCCTTGTATCTCCATACGCCGCTTGCATACAGGGTGCCCCGTTCGCTTAAGCGGTCATCAAACGTCTTCCGCAGCTGCTCAGCGTCCCAGCCTCCCGGCCCCGCTTCCAGTCTAACCTCCATAAGTCCCCCACAGCCGCAGCTGTAGTTTGCCGCTCCGGCTGCTTGCTCAAGCCCGCATTCGGAGCAAATCATTCGGGTTACCATAAGACTCCCTCCTTCTTTACAGCAAGCATACCGCATAGGTTATAATAAAAATAATATATATGTTTTATTATTTCATAAATTTTATTTATGTTTTGTGAAAGGAGTATTCATCGGCATGAAGCCTTCGATTAATCTCCATGCGCTGCATATCTTTCATACGGTTGCCCGCACAGGAAGTGTGACGCGGGCAGCCGAGGCGCTCCGTATCAGTCAGCCTGCCGTAACGATGCAGATCCGCAAGCTGGAGCAGGAGCTTGGCCTGACCCTGCTCACCCCCAAGGGGCGGGGCATTCTGCTTACGGAAGCAGGCAGCTTCGTCGCCGCTCAGGCCAAGCGGATGGCCGCCCTGGAGGAGGACGTCAGTCTGCGGATTCACGACTTCCGGGAAGGGAGGACGGGCATCCTGAGGCTCACCGCGACTTACCTGCCGGCAAATTTCCTGCTGCCCGCCTGGATGGCAGGTTTCAAGCGGCAAGAGGAGGATATCAGGCTGGTCCTGCAGACGGCCAATGCCGATCGCGCGCTTAGCCTGCTGCTCCACTACGAAGCCGAGCTTGCGTTCGTCGGCGGGCGGCTGGCGGCTGACGAAGTACTGACCCGCCAGCCTCTGGGCGAGGACCCGATGTGGTTCGTCGTACCGCCTGACCACCGGCTGGCAGGCCGGGAGGCGACACTGACGGAGGTGCTGCGGGAGCCCTTCGTCATGCGCGAGGAAGGAAGCTCCACCCGGGACATGCTGCTCTCCCTATGCCGCAGCAGCAAGATCGGCCTGCCGCGGATCGGGATGGAGCTTGGCGGCATGCATGAAGCCGTCCGGGCTGTAGCCGCCGGCTACGGCGTGCTCTTCGCTTCGGCGGCGGAGGTCCATGACTACATCCAGCGAGGCGAAGTCGCGCGCATCCAGGTGCCCGGCATCACCATGACCAACCCGCTAGCTGTCTACTGGCGGAGCAGAGATCCGCTATCGGTCCAAGCTCAGCGTTTTCTGGACTGGGTGCTCGCCCAGCCAGTCTCCACACCTCTTGACTAAGCCACTCGTCCGACCGGTACGATTCGAACAACGACAGTCCAAAAAGCCCGCTTCCCTTATCCTAGGAAAGCGGGCTTTGCCCATAGGTTAACGAATCCGCCGCTTGCTTAAACCAGACGCTTGCGGATTGTGGACGAGATGATATCGATGATCGTAACCATCACAATGATGCCGAGCAGAATGACTCCGACCCGATTCCATGCGCGGGCTTCCAGCGCGAAGATCAACGGAGCGCCGATCCCCCCTGCGCCGATCAGACCGAGAATCGAAGCAGAACGGATATTGATCTCGAAGCGGTACAGCGCGAAGGAGAAGAAATGCGGCAGCACCTGCGGCATAACCGCGAACCACAGCACCTGCAGCCGGTTGGCTCCGCAAGCGGTCAGTGCCTCAGACGGACCGAGATCCAGGTTCTCCACAGCCTCGGAGTACAGCTTGCCGAGCATCCCGATGGAATGCAGCCCCAAGGCCAGCACACCGGCATAAGCTCCCGGACCAACGGCCTTGATGAAGATAATCGCCATCACGATTTCGGGGAACGTCCGGATAAGGCTCAGCATGAACTTCCCGCTTCCGGTTACCCAGCGGAACTTGCTCATATTATTGGCTGCCCAGAAGGCAAAAGGAACACAGAGAATGGCCGAAATGAACGTACCGATAATGGAGATGCCGAGCGTATCCAGCAGCCCGCGCAGCAAGTCCTCTCCATCCGGCCTGTAGACAAACTCCCAGTCCGGGCTAAATAGGCCTCTTAGAATCGTGGCAAAGTCCTTGCCTGCGCTTTCCGTTAAGCCCGTGTACTCAATACCGGTAAACGACCATACGTAAATGGCCAGCACAATAATAGCCACAAGCCAGTAGCGGATGCGGAATGATTTTTTTGGAACAGGTCTGGTTGTCATAGCAGCTTCTCCCTTACCTTGGTGCTGACGTAATCAATGATCAGAACGATCGCCAGCGTCAGGATGATGATAAGCGAAGAGCGATCGTACCGGAATTGCTGGAGCGTACGGTCCAGATACAGCCCGATGCCTCCGGCTCCCACGAGTCCCAGTACCGCAGCTGCGCGGACATTTACCTCGAAGGTGTACAAAAAGTAGGCCATGTATTGAGCCGCTACTTGAGGAACGACGCCGAATTGAATCCACTGCATCTTGTTAGCACCCACGGCGGTCATCGCTTCAAGCGGACCCGGGTCGATGGCCTCGATGGATTCATAGGTCAGCTTGGCGACGAGGCCAAAGGAGAAGAAGATCAGTGCCAGGATTCCCGGGATGGCCCCGATACCGAAGACGGCAACGAACAGCCCGGCGAACAGCAGCTCCGGGATCGTCCGGATCAAGTTCAAGATAAAGCGGGCGGGCTGGTACAGCCAAGGCGTACGCACTACGTTGCTCGCTGCCAAAAGGGCGATCGGAATCGCCAGCAATCCGCCGATAGTCGTCCCGATGACAGCCATCTGCACCGTCTCCATCATCGGCGCCCAGACAACATCGATGTAGCTCCAGTCCGGAGGAAACATTTCAACGATCAGCTTACCCATCTCCGGACTTCCCGCTATCAGTCTAGGCAAGCTTGAATCCGTGTTTTCGGCGCTCCACCAGAGCAGGACAATCAGGATTAGCGTCGTCATGTACGACTTCATGCGGGATGGCTTCTGCAGAACGCGTTTGCGGTCCGTATCCGTCATTACGCTTCCACCCCCAGGAGCTCATCCTTCTTGATGGCCCGTCCGTAAATCTCGGAGAACTTCTCATCCGTCGCTTCTTCCACAGGTCCGTCGAAGACGACTTCCCCAGCGCGCAGCCCGATGATCCGCGTCGCGTACTCACGGGCAAGGTCGATAAAGTGAAGATTGACGATCGTCGTGATGCCCAGATCCTGATTAATCCGCTTCAAGTCATCCATAACCTGACGCGTCGTCAGGGGATCGAGGGAAGCCACGGGCTCGTCCGCGAGGATAATCTTGGCTTCCTGCGCGAGGGCGCGGGCGATTGAGACGCGCTGCTGCTGGCCGCCGGACAGCTCGTCAGCCCGAGAGTAAGCCTTGTTCAAGATGTTTACGCGCTCCAGCGCGGTAAAGGCCAGCTCAATATCTTGCTTGGGAAACAGTCCGAGCAGCGTGCGCAGCGTCGAGTGATACCCCACGCGTCCGGACAGGACATTCCGCAGCACCGTGGAACGCTTGACGAGGTTAAAGCTTTGGAAGATCATGCCGATATCGCGACGCATCCGGCGAAGCTCAGCACCGCTGGCCGAAGTGATAGAGCGGCCATCTATAAGTATTTGACCATCGGTAATTTCGTGAAGCCTGTTAATCGAACGGAGCATAGTCGATTTCCCCGCGCCCGACAACCCGACAATGACAATAAATTCACCTTTCTTAATCGTCAGATTCAGCTTGTTCAAACCAACGGTACCGTTAGGGTATACCTTGGAGACATTTTTAAATTCAATCATGAGCTGCCATAAATCCCCTTTTACCTAGAGTGTCCAACACAAAAATATTCGACATAAATCGTTATTATCCTTTTCCTGCGCTCATATTTACATAGGCTTAATTTTTAGGATGTTCTTCCCCGTTCTTTCACCTTTTATGTACAAAAGAAAGGCTCCCCCTCAGGAAGAGCCTCTGCCGTTCAAAAATGAATACATCGGGGTGCCTAATTACCGGCCACATCTCGTTTGGTGAAAAGCAACCAGGCAATCAGATAGAACAGGATTGCATAAACGATAATAACTGTCACGGAGAAGCCTAAGGTCATGTCGTCGAACAGCGGTTGGCCGCCTGTCACATACGGCAGCAAGTCCGTATTCGCGAACAAGAAGTATTTGATCCACTCATATTTCAGTTTGGACAATACCAACACAACCCCATCCTTGGTCAGCAGCAGGAAGATGGACAAGCCGATCGCCAGTGAACTGCTGCGGAAGGCAGCCGAAATCATAAAAGCGAGCAGGACCGTCATTACGATGCTCACAGTATCAAGCAGATAGGTCCGGGTAATGGCTCCGATGGATTCACCAGGAATAAGCGGCGCCCCAGCTCCAAAGAGCAGCAGTCCGGTGAAGTAGGAGAAGATAAAATGAAGCGCAAGCAGGCAAAGGGTAAACAGCAGCACAGCGACCAGCTTGGAGGCCAGCACCTTGCTCCGGGAAGCCGGACGGATCAGCAGCAGCTTGATCGTTCCCCAGCTGAATTCGGAAGCGACGATATCTCCAGCTACGATAACACTGAAAATGGTGCACAGTCCTGTCAGATAGGTGGTAGCCCCCATGAACTGGATCACATTCGTATAAGGAACTTCCAGCACGAACTTCATCAGCACGCCGACCATGACGATGGTCAAGATCAGGATCCCCAGCATGATCCAGGTGCGCACACGGTTATAAATCTTCATATTCTCGTTCTGCACGAGCGACAGCAGGCTAGACAATCCGGTTCCCCCTTGTCACCTCGAGGAACTGATCCTCAAGCGTTTTCGTAATCACCCGAATCCCGTATACCGCTATGCCTGCGGCAACCAGTCGGGCATTCACCTCAGCTACCGCTTCGCGGCGGTCCGGCAGCTGCAGCGACACTTCAGCGTCTTCTGCCCGTGTCGTATACCCTGCTTCCTGGAGCAGTGCGGCGGCCGCGGCGGTATCCTGAACCTCGAAGCGGACTTCAAGCGATTCAGAGCTCCCGGCCGTTTCCTTAAATGAGCGCACATCGAGCAGCTTCCCATTCTGAATAATTGCCACACGATCGCACATCAATTCCATTTCCGAGAGCAAGTGGCTCGATACGATGACAGCCAGTCCTTCATCCTTGGCCAGCGTCCGCAGGTAGTCGCGGAGTTCGCGGATTCCCTCAGGATCGAGACCGTTGGTCGGCTCGTCCAGGATCAGTACGGACGGACGGTGCAGGATCGCCTGGGCGACCCCCAGCCGCTGGCGCATGCCGAGCGAATACGTCTTGACCTTATCCTGAATCCGGCTCTCCAGCCGCACCAGTCTTACGACCTCGTCGATCCTCTCCTTGCTTACATTCGGCATCATTCTTGCAAAATGAATCAGGTTCTGATAGCCCGTCATAAATCCGTAAAATTCAGGATTTTCTACAATAGCGCCGACATGGCGCATCGCTTCCTCAAATTGTCCGCGGACGCTGTGTCCCTGTATCCTTACTTCTCCGCCGGAGATGGAGATGAGACCGACCATCATCCGAATCGTCGTCGTCTTGCCTGCGCCATTCGGTCCGAGGAAACCGAATACTTCCCCTGGCCGTACCTCGAAGGAAAGCCCATCCACGATCGTCTTGGAGCCTATTTTTTTCGTAACCTGTGTAAGCTGCACGACAGAAGCTTCCATGTCCAACCTCCTAAGACCCCAACAAAAAAAGAGGCATGCTATGTCTTTCCCAACAGGAAAAGTATACCATACCTCCTCTTGCCAACCAAATCAGCGTCCAGTCGTTGACGAAGCCGCTGATTTGCCCGGTTCATCCTGGCATTATAGGCCTTCACCGGCACTCTTACACCTTCTTCGCAGGCCTGACGCCTCTCCAAGCAGCAAGAAACGGCTTAACACCTTAGCTCGATCCGCTTCTTATTATAACCCTCTAATTCAAATTCCCGGCTTCCTTCTCATAATATTTGGCAAGCGCGACGATCATGCTGCCCATCCGCTCTTCTTCCGGTGCGACAACCCGGGTAATCCCTTCCTCTCGCATGGCTTCAGCCGTTACTTTACCGACGGCAACAGCAATGGTTTCGCCTTGAAACGCTTGGATGACGCGTTCCGCCATTCCCCGTTCCCTGGCATGCTGCATCAGAAATCTTACCTGCGGCGTACTGGTGAACGTCACGGCATCCAGCTCACCACCGGCGATCTCGTCAAGCAGCAGATTCGCGACGTCCAGCTCAGGCGGAATATGCAGATAGGGCAATATTTCGTGGTAGATGGCTCCTTGTTCTCTTAGCCACTCTACAAGCCTCGGCGCATGGTCGCCATACAGCTGCAGAGCCACACGCTTCCCTGACAAGTCACGGCCGCCCATCGCGCGGATGAGCCCGCTCGTTGTCCCGTCATCATCCCTTACCTCAGGTTGAACGCCCAGCTTCTTCAAGACGTTGACCGTTTTATAGCCGCGCGCAGCAACCTGAGACTTACTCAGCAAGGCGGTGAAGGCCTCCGATTCACCGATGGCTTCCGCAGCTTGAACGAGCAGCTCCGTACCTACTCCCGTCGTCAGCAGAATCCAATCGGCCCCTTCTGCGATCAGCTTTCTCACCTCAGCCTGTACCTGCTCAGCTTCGACGGCTACGGTGCCCTGTGCCGGACGAACCAATGCGGTTCCACCCATTTTCTCTACGATCACACTCAGCTCTGCAGCTTTCCGCGGGCCTGTGATCGCGATTCGTTTACCTTCTAATCTGGCCATTTGACTTCCCCCTGTTGACATGTCTACGTTTAGAATTCTCTCAATCCGGCTAACCTATTGCTAGGATCGGTCTAATTTGCTAGAGGAGGATTGAGTTTGATGCATGGTTTTACTCGTTGGATCATGATGGTGGTGTTCGTCTTCATCTGCATAACGTCAGCCTTTGCGCTCCCTGTGTCCGCTATGGAATATTCGGATAATCCGGAAGAAACAATTTTCATCAATGATTTCTATATCGCTTCAGACGATCCAGAGCCAGCTCTTCCGTCTGAACACGAAGCCGCCTATGCGGATTCCGTGATGATCCCATCCACAATTCCCTATCAAGTCAAATCCGGAGACACCCTTTACCGTATCTCCCGGTCATTCGGTGTAGATGTCAATGACATTCAGGCAGCTAATCCGCTATCCGACCCGAACCGGCTGAAAATCGGTACCCTGCTGGATATCCCGCTCCAGAAGCCTGCCCTTCAATTAGCCGATGGCCGGCAGAAGGTCATTAAGGAAGTGCTTTCGAGCACACTAACCGCCTATACGGCAGGCTTCGAGTCGACCGGCAAAACGCCCGCCCACCCTCAATACGGCATCACCTACAGCGGCAGCAAGGCAGAGGAAGGGCGAACCATCGCTGTCGATCCCAAGATCATTCCGATCGGCACGACTGTTTTCATTGACGGAGTCGGCATTCGCCAAGCAGAAGATACCGGTTCGGCCATCCGCGGCTCCCGTATCGACGTGTATATGAAGAATGTGGACCAAGCCTTGGAGTTCGGAGTGAAGAAGAATGTGAAAGTGTATGTGCTCAGCAGCGAAACAGCGAACTCCAGAAGCTAAAAGGCGACTATCCCTATCATAATACAAAACAGCCTCCGACAACATTTTTTTTCGTCCTTCCGGGCATCCTAGATCTATCGGCATTCGCTTAACTTGCTCCGGCGCCAAGCCGGGTCCGGGAGGAATGGTTACGTATGAGCAAACAGGCTTTCCATCGGATCAGCTGCTGGATCACCTTGGCTTTTCTTCTGACGACGGGCTGCGGACAGCAGGAGCCTGCCCAAGACAAGCAGTCCGGGCAGCAGAACGACAAACCGATCGACTCACAGCTGCAGCAGCAGATGAAAATGTACCAGGAAATTCAGCAGCAGGAATACGAGCTTCTCGACAAGAAGAGGGCGTCCGAGAAAAAACAGCTGAAGGAGCTTCAGAAATCTCAAGAGAAGGCTTTGCAGCATGAAATCGACTTCCAGAAAAAGCTGCGACGCAGCGGTAATCCCTGGGCCAAGACGAATAAAAATAACGGCTCTTCCGGCGGAAGCCAGCAAAACGGAGATCAGCAAAGCGGAGATCAACAAAGTGGAGACCAGCAAAGTGGAGATCAGCAAAATGACGAACAGCAGCAAGGCAAAAAAGCCAAGATATTGAATAACCCGCTTAGAGATGCGAAGAAAAGCGAATGACCGAGCTAAACCCTATATTTGCTCCAACCCGATTCCAGCCCTTTTCCTTAGTCGGCCTTCTATGAGGCCCCTGTAAATCTGCAGGGGCTTTTTGTTGCCCATCCCCTGTCTGATCAGGTTCTGACTGTTTGTTTTCTGCCCGAAATGTGGTACGATCCTCTCATCGGCATATCGATTAGGGGGAACTTGCCCATGGAACGTATTCAAGAAGAACAAGATTTTCTGGAGTCTTTGGTTGAAGGCATTGCCGCTCAATTCGGAGAACAGTGCGAGGTTGTCCTGCATGATTTGAACCGGTCCTATGAAAGCACGATCGTGGCGATCTCCAATGGCCATATTACCGGGAGAAAGGTCGGAGATCCCGGTACCAATCTTGGGTTGGAGCTTCTTCGTGGTACGACCAATAACGGCAACCGGATGAATTATATCACTCAAACGAAGGATGGACGGATACTTCGTTCGACTTCTCTTTATATGAAGAACAAGGAAGGCAAAAGTATCGGAGCACTTTGCATTAATTTCGACATTACCACCCTGGTCATGGCCGAGAGAACGCTGCAATCGCTCACTGCTGCCGCTCTTCAGCCGGAGGTCAACGAGGCGTTCGTAACCAATGTGAATGACCTGCTCGACATGCTGATTCAGGAAACCCAGGAAGTGATCGGCAAGCCGGTTGCAGTCATGAGTAAGGATGACAAAATGAAATTCATCTCACTGCTCGATCAGAAAGGTGCTTTCCTGATCAAAAAAGCAGGGGACAAAATTTCAACCTATCTGAGCATCTCTAAATTTACGATGTACAACTACCTCGAGGAATCCAAGCAAACGACAGAGGCTGCACAGGACAGAGCATAGCGGCCTTCTAACAGGTCTCATCCGGGTTCCTGATGCTTTACTTTCCCGGATGAACCCATTTTTTGCACGACATACAGTCCTGTATCCTCGGTCCATTCTACGTATAACGCCTGTTCTGGAGTCAGACCTGTTTGGGCGAGCATCTGCTGCCGAAGCCAGCGCTCATTTCTCCTTATCCTCTCTAGCCCTTCCTTTAGCACCTGCCCGTCCTCCATGATCACCGTGGGTATACGGCTTCTCCCTTTCATTAGCTTTAAGTCTCCTCGGCTGGGCACCTCGTACTCCGGCTTCAACAGGACACTCAGACTTCCGTTATTCTCCAGTACAGCATAGGCTACTTCGTTTAGTGAGAATACATCCCGCTGTCTCAGCATCATGCTGAGCTGATTCATATCGATACGGTTGCGTCGAAGTGCCTGATGGCTGACCTCACCGTTCACGATCAGCAGAGCAGGCTCTCCCTCCAGCGTTTTCCTCAGCTTGCCGCACCGGTATACCAGCAGATCCATGATGTAGCTCAGAAGCATCCAGAATACTAGAGAAAATCCCAGCTGTCCGTAGTCCGCTTCACCACTATAGATTGTATTTCCCACCAGCTCGCTGAGCATCAGGGCGGATACGAAGTCGAAAGGCGTTAATTGGGAGATTTCTTTTTTGCCTAGCAGCCGTGTGATCACCCACAATCCGACAAAACCGATGATCAGCTTGATTGCGATTTGAAGCAGGCTCATTTGAAATCCCCCTTGCGCCGTTTCTCTTCATTAAACGCCAAGGAAATGGAATGAATCTCAGTTTCTAAGGATCAGCTGATCTCTTCTAGGACCATTGGACACATAGCGAACCGGTACTCCAATCAGCTCCTCTATCCGCTCTACATACTGCTGCGCCTCCATTGGCAGCTCTGCAAACGAACGCGCACCAGAAATATCGGATTTCCAGCCCGGCAGCCTCTCCAGCACAGGCCTGGACTTGCCGATCCGTGCAGATACCGGAAACTCAACAGATTCTTCTCCGTCCGTCACATAGGCGGTACACACTGGAATTTCGTTCAGGTATCCGAGAACGTCCAGATTGGTAAGAGCTATCTCCGTCGCTCCCTGCAGCATGCAGCCATACCGGGTCGCAACCGCATCGAACCAACCCATGCGCCGCGGCCGCTTCGTATTCACTCCATACTCACCCGCATCTCCTCCTCTTCTGCGCAATTCATCGGCTTCCGATCCTTCAATCTCCGTTACAAACGGCCCTTCCCCGACACAACTGGAGTAAGCCTTCACCACAGCCACCACGCGCTGAATCGCATGGGGTGGAACCCCCGCACCTACGGTTGCAAATCCGGCGAGAGTCGAAGACGATGTCGAATAAGGATAAATCCCGTGATCCGGGTCGCGCAGTGCGCCGAGTTGCCCTTCCAGCAGCACATTCGCATCCTGCTTGATGGCCGTATGCAGCAATGCCACCGTGTTGCATACGAACGGTTCCAGCCGCTCTGCTTCCATCTCTAGCTCCTCCAGCAAGCCGTCCGCTCTTATATCCGGTCTTCCGTACAAATGGCGCAGCAGAACGTTCTTGCCCTCCAGAGAGCGCTCCAGACGGTCTCTAAGGCGCTCCCGGTCGAATAGATCAGCCACCTGGATACCCAGCTTCATATATTTATCTCCATAAAACGGAGCGATACCCGACTTCGTAGAGCCGAATCTTCGGTCTCCCAGTCTTTCCTCCTCCAGCTCATCCAGAAGCTTATGATAGCCAAGCAGTACTTGAGCCCGATCTGAAATCCGCAGGGATGGTTCGGGTACGCCTCCTGCGTGCAATTGCTCCTTTTCCCTCCAGAAGTCAGGAAGATGCAAAGCAACGCCCGGACCGATAACATTGACCACATCCGTGTGAAATACGCCTGATGGCAGCAGCCGCAAAGCAAACTTCCCATACGGATTAATGACCGTATGCCCTGCATTGCTTCCCCCTTGGAACCTGACAACGTACTGGGCCTCTCCAGCCAACACATCCGTCATCTTTCCTTTGCCCTCGTCTCCCCAATTCGCTCCTACCACAGCCATGACTGCCATTGGATCCTCTCCTCATCCTTGTCATTTAAAGCACACATTGATTATAATCGTAGTACAAGACATAAATATAATGAATGTTACTAATATTCAACATAAATGGAGTTGATGATATGTCAGATTATTTGGAAGGATATCGCGTTTTCTATTCAGCAGCCAAAGCTGGCAGTCTGACCAAGGCGGCCGAGCAGCTTTATTTGACCCAGCCTGCCGTTACTCATGCGATCAAGCAATTGGAGAGTAAACTGGGCGGGCCTTTGTTTTTTCGGACACCCAAGGGAGTTCGGCTAACCGGGGAGGGGGAAGTCTTGTTTACCTATATTGAGCAAGGCTTTCAATCCATCCATACCGGAGAACGGCTGCTGGCCGAGATGCGCCAGCTGGGGACGGGCGAGGTCCGTATAGGGGCGGGGGACACCCTGTGCAAGCACTACTTGCTCCCGTTTCTCGAATCCTTTCACGAGGCTTATCCGGGTATACGCATTCAGGTTAAAAATAGAACGACTCGCGAGACGATTGCCCTGTTGAAGGAAGGGGCTATTGATTTTGGCATCGTGAACCTTCCTCTGCCTGCACATAACCTGGCATTAGCGGAGAGTAAGCTAATGATCCGTGAAGGACTGCAGCTTCAGGACTGCTTTGTGGCAGGCAGCACCTACCGGCATCTTGCAGAGAATCCCCTCTCCCTAGATGCACTTGCCGGATACCCTCTTATTCTGCTCGAGCAAGGAAGCAGTACTCGGCATCATATCGATGCCTATGCGGCCAGCCACGGTGTAACCTTAACGCCTGAGATCGAACTGGGGAGCCTAGACTTGATGGCGGACTTTGCCCGTACCGGGCTTGGCGTTTCCTGCGTGATCCGTAATTTCATTAAGCCGGAACTCGCTGACCAGAGGCTGTACGAGTTAACGTTGACTGAACCCATTCCACCGAGGCGCGCAGGTATCGTTTCACTCAGCCAAGTCCCCTTGTCGTCCGCAGCCCAGCGGTTCGTAGATGCCATGCTGCTGTCTGTATAAAGCTAAAGAAACAAATAAAAAAAGCTTTTGTCCTTCCGTTTAGGAAGACAAAAGCTTTAAGTTTTAAAATAATGGCGTGCCCTGAGAGATGCGGCTTTCAGCCGACTGCGAAGTAACGCTCACGAAGCAGAGCTTCGACGAACTCTTCATTCGAATCAAGGTCTCAGTTCACTTTGTAAGTCATTGAGGTAATAATGGCGTGCCCTGAGAGATTCGAACTCCCGACCTTTTGATTCGTAGTCAAACGCTCTATCCAGCTGAGCTAAGGGCACAAATGCGATCGGCATACCTTTATTGGCATATCGGCATGCCGATCGATTACTTCAGTATGCGCTCGAGAGGACTCGAACCTCCACGGCTGTTACCCCACTAGAACCTGAATCTAGCGCGTCTGCCAATTCCGCCACGAACGCATATGAATGATGGTGCGGTTGAGAGGACTCGAACCTCCACGAGCGTACGCCCACTACCCCCTCAAGATAGCGTGTCTGCCATTCCACCACAACCGCAAGATAATAAACGTGAGCCATGTAGGACTCGAACCTACGACACCCTGATTAAAAGTCAGGTGCTCTACCAACTGAGCTAATGGCTCATAACTTTACATGGTGGAGGCTGATGGATTCGAACCACCGAACTCGTCAGAGAACAGATTTACAGTCTGCTGCGTTTGGCCACTTCGCTAAGCCTCCGTGATACTATGGTGGCTCGGGACGGAATCGAACCGCCG
>NZ_JBBPCC010000003.1:0-350364 GCF_038070315.1 Paenibacillus filicis
CCCCCAGCCAGCTTCGCTCCGGTTACACTCTGGTCCGCCACCTGTTCTGTATGCACAGAGCCTGCCGATAGATGCTCCGTTCTTACAGCCCCCCCAACCAGCTTTGCACCATTGACGCTCTGATCAGCCAACTGTTCCGTATTCACAGAGCCTGCCGACAGATGCTCTGTGTTTACTACCCCCTCAGCCAGCTTCGCACCTGTGACGCTATAGTCAGCCAACTGTTCCGTACGCACAGATCCTGCGGCTAAATGCCTCGTGCTTACGGCTCCCTCGGCCAGCTTTTCACGGGTAACAGTCTGGTCGGCCAACTGTTCCGTATGCACGGAACCTGCCGCTAGATGCCCCGTGCTTACCGCTCCCTGGACCAGTTTCTTACCCGTTACGCTCTGGTCCGCCAAATTCTTCTCTTGCACCAAGCCTGCCGACAGATGCTCTGTATTTACGGCTCCATCGGCGAGCTTCGCACCGGTTATGCTCTGATCGGCTAACTGTTCCGTCTGCACAGAACCTGCCAACAGATGTCGCGTGCTTATCGCTCCGTTAGCCAGCTTTGTACCTATCACACTTAGGTCAGCCAACTGATCGGAGTGCACGGAGCCTGTAGATAGATGTCCCGCGTTTACCGTTCCAATGGCCAGCTTCGCACCTGTGACGCTTCTGTCGGCCAACTGCTCCGTCTGCACGGAGCCATCGGATAGATGTTCCGTGCTTACGGCGGCACCAGCTAGTTTGGCACCCGTTACGCTTTGGTCCGCCAATTGCTCTTCCTGTACCGAGCCTGCCGCCAGCTTCTCGGTGCTCACCGTTCCGTCCGCCAGCTTGATACCCGTCACGCTATGGTCAGCCAACTGCCACGTCTGCACCGAATTCGCTGCCAGATGCTGAGTATTGATGGCTCCATTGGTCAAATGAACCGAGGTGACGGACTCCTCAGCCAGTTTATCCGCTGAGACCGACCCGCTCTCCAGCTTGTCGCGAGTCACCGCGCCTGTAGCCAGCTGCTGAGTCTTGATTGAAGCCGTCCCCATGTGCGCATGTTGAATCGTTCCAGGGGCCAGATGCTCGGCCAGTACTGCTCCCTTGCCTAACTTATCCGCCGTCACGCTACCTTGAGCCAGCTTGGCAGTCGTGACAGCCAAGTTCGTCAGCTTATCGGTGGACACCGATTCACTGGATATCTTGGACGTCGTCACGCTATGGTTGGCCAGATGCGACGTCAGCACGGCTGCCTCATGCACATGCTGGGACTGGACGGACCCGGAGGCCAGCTTCTCGGCCGTCACGGCGCGTTCGGCCAGCTTCTCGGCCGTCACCGCCTTCTCCAGGAGATGATCCGGGCCAACAGCCTTAGCTGCCAGATGTGCGCCAAGGATGCTCCGGTCGGTGATATGATCGGCGGTGATCGCCCCTCGAGATATATGCTCAGCCAGGATGGCGTGCTTGGTAAGCTTCTTGGGTGTGACGGCCTGATCAGCCAGCTTCTCCGTCGTAACCGACTGCTCGGCGATCTGCGGCGTCTGTACACTGGCTGCGGCCAGCTTATCTCCGGTCACAGAGCGGGATGCCAAGTGGCGTGCTTCCACAGCACCAGCGGACAGATGCCTCGCATCAATGGCAGATTCCTGTACATGGGCCGCCTGTACAGCGCCGTGAGCCAGCTTGGCGGCAGTTACCGCACCATCCTTCAAATGCACAGGCAGCACGGCCTGCTCGGTCAGATGCGTAGAGTCGATCTGCTTGGGAGTCAGGTGCGTACTGCGGATAAGTCCGCTGGACAAGTGCTCCGTGATGATCGCTCCCGGCTTAATCCGCTCCGATGAGACGCTCCAGGCAGCCAGTTTATCTTCGGTGACCGAGCCGTCTTCTAACTTGGAGGCTCCCACGGAGCCGTCGGCCAGCTTGGAGGCGGTGACCGAGTAATCGCGCAGCTTCTCCGTCGTGACAGACAACTCAGCCAGCTTAGAAGTGTTGACCGCCCCGTTGGCCAGACTTGACGTCTGGATAGCTCCGCTTTTAATTTTATCCGTCGTAATCGACTGGCTCTGCAGCAACTCGCCGGTAATGGCCTCTTCGGCCAGATGTTTGGTATGAATGGAATGTTCGGCAATTTTCATGGCATCTATCGTTTTGTCCGCCAGCTTCTCCGAAGTGATGCTGCCGTCCTGCAATTTATCCACGGAAATGGAAAGCGGTTGGATTTTTTCCGTTGTGACTGCTCCGTTGGCCAAATGCTCGGACGTCACAGCCCGCTGCGCAAGCTTTTGGCCGGTGACGCTTTGCGCAGCCAGCTTGCTGGCATCGACCGCGTAGTCTGCTAGATTATCGCGTTGTATGGTACCACGCCGTATACGGGTTCCGTCGACCGCATAACGGGCGATTTTTTCATGGGTTACGGCCTCATCCGCCAGATCATCCGTGTACACGACCGCCCCGCTGCTCCTTCTCGGCTCGGCCTGTGATTCCTGATATCCGTACTGTACAGCCTTCTCCTCTTTCACGTGCTCCAACACAGGCATGCCGCTTATGCTGGCTTCTTCCTGCGTGGGGTAGCGGCTTGCACCCGCGTCGTTAGCCTCCTCCAGCCAACTAAGCTCGTTGACCATGGAACGAATCCGCTTCGGCTGAAGCAATTTGGATTTTCCGGGTTCCCGGCGGCGGTTCTCCTTTTTCATCGGTGTTCCTCCTAATTTAACAATTCGCATCCAATCATTGGTAACATATGCATTCACCCATTTCATGGATAGCTGTCCCGTAAAATTAGGCGGTTCTCCCAAGCCCGTTTTTTCAGCCTGCCGGTTCAGAAACGGCTTAGAGACGCTCGCTGCGGAGAAGCTCCAGCCAGCGCCGGGCTGTACACTCCCAGGTGAAGCACTCCCTTATCCGCTGAGTGCCGCTCTCGCCGAACGCTCGCGCCCGCTCATGATCCAGCAGAAGTACAGAGATACGGTCAGCCAGTTCACGCACGGTGTCAGCAGGATCGACAGTGAAGCCAGTAATGCCCTCCAGCACGATTTCCGGCATCCCACCGGATCTGGTCGCCACTACAGGAACACCCGCCGACATCGCCTCGACGTTGACCAGTCCAAACGCTTCATGCCTTGCCGACGGCACAGCCAGCACATCGCCCAGACGGAACCATTCGTCAACCTCCTGATGAGACACATACGGTATGAACCGGACATTCGAGCGAAAGCCCTTGGCCATGGTACGCAAGCGCCTCATGTAAGGCGTGACGCGCCTAGATCCGTAGAAGGCGCTGCCGACTACCAGGAGCGTTGCATCGGGAACCCTGGCGATGATTTCCGGCATAGCTGCAAGCAGGTGATGCACACCCTTAATCGGAATCAGCCGACCCACATACAAAATGATCTTACGTCCCTCCAGCCCTTGCTTGGACAGAAATGCCTGACGCTGGGCGGCTCCCTCCGGTGTCCACCGGGAGACAAACCGTACCGGATCGACCCCCAGATGGTTGACCGCAATCTTGCCCTCCGCGCGCGGCGCCCTGCGGATCAGCTCCTCACGCAGATAGTGGCTATTCACGATGATCCGGTCCGCTGCAGCCAGACAGCGCCTCAATTCCTTCCTGCCCATATGAGGCCTCGAGATGAATGTGATGGAATGCAGAGACAGCCAGATGCGAGCCCGGGGATGCTTTCGCTTCAGTACCCGGACGAACCTGGGCCGGTTCTCCACCTGAATGACCTGTGGAGACAGCTTGCCCAACTGCCTGCTGATCGAGCGGATATAGGCCCGAGGCGACGGGGCCGGAACCCGTATATACTCGACGCCTCCCCTTCTCTCCTGGGGTGGCTGTCTGATGCCACGGCGACCGAGCACAGCCACTGCAACCCGTCCGTGCAGGCGGCGTGCCACCTCCTCGGCGACGATTTCTACCGAGCTGCTTTTGCCTGAAGGAACGGGAAATGAACCCGGCGTGATCACGGCGGCGTCCAGTCGGCGCTTCATGAGGCTCCCCTCCTCTTGGTTGGCTTACTGCCAGTGTATTCAGCGGGAAGCTGACGCGGATGGGCCTTTGCTCTCCATCACAGAACCAAACGCCGGCCAGGTTTGTAATCCAGGCTGGTAATCCGCATAATAAAGATACACAGGTGATTGGCGGTTCCAGGTGGACGAAGCTGTGAGTTTGCGGCTCGTCACTGGTTGCCTGTGAATACAAATATAATCAGGGCAGGTGATCTGCGCTTGAATCCATCCATGTTAACTGCAATCGAACGTTACGCCGAATTGGCCGTAAGTGTAGGGATTAATGTCCAGCCCGGGCAGACGCTGGTTATTCAGGCTTCGATCTATAACGCTGATTTCGTGAGGCTGATCGCCAGGAAAGCCTATGAAGCAGGCGCCAAGAACGTTCATGTCGAGTGGGATGACGATGAGCTGAAGCGAATGAAATATAAGATGGCACCCGACGAAGCCTTCGATGAATTCCCGGCCTGGAAGGCTCAAGGTTATACCGACATGGCCAGCAATGACGCTGCCTTCCTAACCGTCTATTCGCCGGCTCCCGATCTGCTGCAGGGTGTGAAGCCCGAACGGCTGGCTGCAGCCAGCAAGGCATACGGCACAGCCATGCGTCCCTATCGGGCGATGATGCAAGCCGGCCAGATCAGTTGGGCTATCGTATCGGCTCCTTCCCCGGCATGGGCCCGCAAGGTGTTCCCCGATGCCGAGGGAGAGGAAGCCGAACGGCTGCTATGGGACCATCTGCTGCAGGCAGCCAGGGCGTATGAGGCAGATCCGCTGGAAGCGTGGCGTCTGCATCTGGGAAGGCTGCGCAGCCATGTCGAGCGGATGAACGGCAAGCGGTATACCCGGCTTATTTACCGTTCTCCCGGTACGGAGCTAACGGTCGATCTCCCTGCCGATCATCAGTGGGTCGCCGGGGGCGTCCATAATGCCAAGGGAACCTTCTTCGTGCCAAACATCCCCACGGAGGAACTGTTCACCCTGCCGCATCGTGACAGTGCGAACGGCACGGTGTCCAGCACGAAGCCGCTCAACTGGAACGGCCAGGTGATCGACAAATTCACGCTTACGTTCAAGGACGGTGTGGTTACGTCATGCACCGCGGAGACCGGACTGGAGGCGCTGCAGAGGCTGATTGCCACCGACGCGGGAGCTGCCAGACTCGGGGAAGTCGCGCTCGTGCCGCAGGATTCGCCAATCGCCAATATGAACGTGCTGTTCTACAATACCGGACTGGATGAGAATGCATCCTGCCATCTCGCCCTGGGCAATGCGTACCCGCTGTGCATCGAGGGCGGATCGTCCATGAGCCGGGAAGAGCTGGATGCCCGAGGTGCGAACTCCAGCGTCGCCCACGTCGACTTCATGATCGGGACCGACCAGCTCGATATCGACGGCGTGCTGCCCGATGGCAGCGTGGAGCCTATATTTCGCCAGGGCAATTGGGCCTAGATCGGGCTTGGAACAAGTTCCGGCCATGCTCGGCAACAGCACCCTGTACGAGGAAGCATAAGCGAGCATCCATAGCAACTCTTCCACGGTCCTAAGTGAGCGGAATCGTTTAACAGTTGACACAAGCCTTCCAGGCAGCAAAGCAAAAAAGAGGTTAATTTGGGACGGTTGCATCCCGAGTTAACCTCTTTTTCCTTAACTGCGAAACATCCTAATTGATAAATCCGGCCTTCTGCAGCAGCCGCCGCAGTACAACCGTACCTTCCGCACGGGTAACGGTACCTGCTGGGACAAATGCTCCCTCTTCCCGTCCCTGCAGCAGTCCGGCCCCCACCGCTTGAGCCGCTGCTTCGCGAGCCCAGTCGGACACGCTGTCGCTGTCTGCAAAGCCAGCCAAAACTGCGGAGGACGAAGGCTCAGTCGTCCAGGCTCCCGTCCACTTCAGAGCGCGCATCGCCAGCACGCTCAACTGCTCGCGGGTGATCGCGTCATCCGGACGAAACTCGCCGTCTCGGAAGCCATCCACAAGTCCCGCCTGTACGGCAGCCCCGACGGCAGTCGCGTACCACGCATCGGTAGGGATGTCGCTAAACTCCGCAGCCGCTGTCTCCAGCCCGAGAGCCCGAGTAAGCAGAGCAACGAACTCGGCACGGGTCAATGTCCCTTCTGGCGAAAAGGAGTCTTCGGAGATCCCTTCTACAATCCCCTTCGACGCCAGTGTCTCGACTTCTTGCCTGGACCAGTGGTCGGCTAAGTCCGCGAACCGGACATCGGAGACAACAGCGGCATACGTGCCGCTGCTTCGATCCAGGATGACCGCTTTCCAGCTCTCTCCTCGGGCTTCGCTTTCAAAACGGCCCGGTACAAAGAGGAGACGGCCTGTTTCCGTATCCGCCTTGACGACGGCGGATGGGACGGGATCGCTCACTTGCCCGGGGACCTTGAGCACCCGCTTCGTGTAACTGCCCAGCTTGGGCAGCGTTTGCGACTTTTCTCCCGATTTCACTTCGATCCGAAATGAAACCGGAGTGTCCAGCAGCTTCATACCTTGGCGGACAGCCTGAGCGTTCAGCTCTGCCGCCTGTGCCGCTGAGGCCTGCTCGATGCGCAGCACCAGCTCAAAGTCATCCTGCTGGGGCAGCTTTCCCTGGAGCAAGCCGAGAGGCAGCTCGTAGGCTCCCAGATGGGATTCAACATACAGCAAGGTGCTTGGAGCGGCTCCTGCTACCTGGCGGATGATTGATCCCGGCCAGACGACGGCAGCAGACGATTCGCTGCCCGGTACTTCATAGCGCAGCTCTTGTCGGGACTGCCCGGCCAAGGCGGCAAATTCCTTCTTCAGCGCATCGGCACGAACGGTAACCACGGTCGTGCTGCGTCCGTCCGCTCCGGTCTGCTGCGAGACTGCGCTGCGCTCCAGGGAGGCTGAGGCTGTTGGACCGGGGTTGCCCGAACCGCTGCCGGAATCAGAGCCGGACCCGGAATCTCCATCCGTGCCAGAGCCTGAATCCGATACAAAGACCCGAACCTCCGCTGAGGCGCGATGTCCCTCATAGACCGCCCGGATCACGCTGGTTCCTTCCTTGAGCGCGGTCAGCTTCCCTGTCCGATCGACCTGGACCACAGCCGGCTCTGAAGAGATATAACCGGCAAGACCGGTCACATCCAGAACTGAACCCGCATATTCAGCCTTGGCGGACAGCTGACCCTGTGCTCCCTTGCGCAGGTCGATACGGCCGGGTACGAGCTGCAACGACTTGATGGCTTGGTCATCGCGAAGGACCGTAACCGTCTTCTCATTCGTCTTGAAGCCGTCTACCTTCACGACAACAGTTACCGCATTCAGACCCGGCTGCAGAGACAGATTCGCCTGAAAGCTGCCGTCCTGCCCTATGGGGGTGGCTGTGCCATTCACGGTGACCTCTGCCGTACCTGGACCGAGCACCTTCACGCTGCCGTCCAAGATCAGGTGCTCCGCTCCCGTTCGCAGCTGCTCGAAGGGCAGGAACCCGCTGAGCGCCGCAGCCCGGACCTGATCCCCGACCTGGTAGGCGTTTGCTACCCCTTGACGCTTAGTACGAGTACCCGAAGGGTCCATCGCGGATACGACAAAGCCTCCCTGAGGGATGACGCTGTTCGTTTCCTCGGGTTGCCCCCAGCTCCAGTTGATCGCCTGAGCCCGGTTGGCGACACGGGTCACACGGCCCGTGCTGTCCACGACAGCTTCGACACCGAACCTGCTATTGCCGGTCGAATAACCGAACTCCTCAGTCAGTACGCCGATGTTCCCTTCGATAATGCTGGCATTGTAATAGCTGCCCTCCAGGAAAGAGTCCGGCTGCCCCGGCAAGGAGATGCCGAGCTGGTAATCCTTCACATACGCCTGATCCTTCAGTGCCGCTCCAGCCACGGGCCAGTTGACCTGGGAAGCATCGAATAGCATCAGCCCATTGGTATGGGCAAGTCCGGCCTGGAATACCTCCCGCTGAAGTGCGGGCTCCTGCACATTCGTCATCGCGATGCCCGCGTACAAGGGCACCTCGCCATGTGTCACGATATTCCCCAGCGTCATGTAATGCTGAATCTCAGGCGCCGTCTTCTGGTAAGCACCGATCATGATGAAGTCCAGATTATTGACATACCCGCTCTCGTAATAACCGGCGGTGTACATGGCCGAGTCCTTCCAATTCAAGTGCTCGTCATACCGGAAATTCGGGCTGCCCCAGTGAACACCGTTTAAGTAATACGTTTCAAACCACGAGCCGACATAAGCGGATACTTCCACCTTCTTGCCCTTCTGCGCCGTATACCGGTCCGCCAGCTCCCTCACCTCGGAGGTGAAGCCCTTGATCGTCTTCGACCGGAATTCCCACCAGTCGTTAATCAGCGGGCCATCGACTCTAACATTGTTCACATAACGGAAGACATCCGCCGGCCAGTTCACCAGCTGCTTGCCGCGTGTCCCGAGGAAGGCTTCGAATTTCGCTTTCGTCAGATCGCTGAAATCCGCCGTCTCATTGTCATAGCGTGCCCGGTCCAGTACGACCCCGTCCACGTCATAATGCTGGAGTACTTCCTCGATCGTCTTCAGCTGAAAATCCCGTACCCCGTCATGGGACGGGTTAACGAAGGCCACAGCTCCCTGCTTGCCGGACTCGCGCAGCCGCTTGATCTGGCCGTTATCGGCTGCCGCATACACCCGCTCCTCCCAATCCAGGTGATCATTCAGCACCGCATACTCCCGGCTCGTGATGGAGCCTTCGGCAAAGATATTGAACGCTGCATGAATATCAAGCCCTAGCTCCCGGCTATACTTGACAAATTCTTCAAGCAAATCCAGATCAGGATTGGAGCCTGCTTTTTCCGGCGCCTGAATCATACTGACATACGGGCGCTGCGTCAGCGTACTCTTCTTGTAAGACACGAAGCCCTCGACGCCCTTCACATCGAGCACGACCGAGGTGACACCATGCTCCTTGGCCGTTTGCAGGAATTGCCGCACATGAGCACTTGTCTTGAACTTGCGAGCATTGGCCGCCTGATCGACCCACAGGATGACCTTCTTGTCCGAAGTAAAGCCCGGACGGCTGAACACGACCACACTCTTGGCGTCCTGCGCCTTGCCGTCGCGGGTCACGGCCAGATCCACGTAATTCACGCCTGCCGATAACGGGTGCTCCGTACTGAAGCGTCCGTCCGGACTGATCGGGACTGGGATGCCGTTCACGGTTAGCTGCAGGCGAGAAGCATCCGCAAAGTTACTGATCGAGCCGGAGAGCACGGTGGAAGGCTTCGTTTCCGTGTACATCGCATATTGGTCCAGGGTCAGTCTAGCCGTTGGACCGTTCGCATTCATCAGATCCCTTACGGGTACGACCAGTCCGTTCTTGCGAAGCTTGATGGTGTCGCCAACCTTGAAATTCACAGCCAGATATTTCTTAATGTTCTGGGTCGCATAGCTCGTATCCTGCGCAACTAGGAGATAGCCTCCCGGCGGAATGACCAGCTCTGTCGGTCCCGACCAGACTGGAGGCTGACCGCCTATGGACGGGTTTACGACCTGTAGTACCTTGTTCGCAGCGTCGACCTGGACTGCCACGTTGAAGGCCGGGACCATAATAGGCATCCCCCAGTCGTTCGTAAATAACGCAAGGGTATTCTCGATGCCGTTGATCTCGCGATCGATGTCGTTGATCTCATGACGAGGCCCTTCCACGCTGATCGTAATATCGATCGGAGCCGCCTCCACCTCAATCATGCCGGCGGGGGGCTGCGAGGAGTTATAGGTCACGGTAACTGTGGAGACCGCGACTGCTGTTGCACCCTTGAAGAGCTGGATGGCAATAGCATTGGCTCCAGCCAGCAATTGCACGGTGCTTTGGAAGCTCCCGTCCGCCTTCACCGGCGCCTCGGTACCATTCACCGTCACCCGGATGCCTTGTCCGGCTGCATACCCGGTCACCCGACCGGCTACGGTGAACGCAGGCGAGGTAACTGTCGTTCCCGAAGGAGTCTGCAGCTGCAGACCGGGATCGGGGCTAAGAAAGTCTTCGGCGTGCACGATATCACTCCCCCTATGCAGGGTAAGGAGATCGCCTGCTTTGAAATGCTCGAATAACGGCTTCCTGTACACGGAAGTCCCCCAGGAGGAGTCATTGGCCAGCAGGACGTAGCCACCTTCTGGAATCGGCAGCTGCTGACTCTCTTCCCAGCCCGTTCCCGTCACAGGGATCGTCGTCGGACCGATGACACGGCTCACCCGGTCATACTTGTCGACCGCGATGGCGACGTTCGTCTTCTTGATATATACCTCATGCGGACTGGAGCTGTTGGTCACCTGCGCCCCGCTGGTGAATAAGGCGACGTAGTTATTTTTTTGCGGAGCGGCATCGACATTGATGTTGATCAGGTTCACCGGAAGCTGGAATTGTCCGTCAGCCAACTGCACATACACAGCCTCCGTCACTCCGGACGCCGTGATCGCAGCGTGCTGTGAGGCACCTGCTCCCTCTCCATCGCCTGGTGCCGAAGCTCCTGCCAAAGCCTGGGGAAATAAAGTAAAAAGCATCATGACGATCATCAGCGTGTTCCATCTGGACAGCAACATGTTTTTCATCAACGGCTCCTTTCTTCAGTCGAAACTAGCCAAACCGGAAGCAGCAGGCAGTAAGAAGCCGCTCGGCAGTGGGGCGGAAGTTCTCTCTGTGAACCCCATAGTCGGCGAGGTCCTCTGTCTGCTCTGTAACCTGTGAAGCCATTCTTCCCTAGCCTAAGGCACCTCCTCACATCAGCACGCCAACCTTCGGATTCAGGGCTTGATGGCTGCTTGGTCCTCTATTTACAGTAACACAGGGCTCATATGGGCAATACTGGAATACTATTACTATTTCTGGTACTCTAATTGCCGTTACACTCCGGAAAGAACTGAAGTGAAGCTTGGGGGCCATACGGGTTACGGAGAAGGAAGTATATGGTAAGCAAATGGAATAAACGAGAACCGGGGTCAATCGCGGGAGAGAATAATTGGAGAGGATGAACGTTCTGAAATAAAAAAGAAGGGGGCATCAAGCCTCCCCTTCTCCTGCTGCAGCCAGCTCCGCATAGAGGAAGCAATCGGCTGTATGGTCCATCACCATGCCTGTCGCCTGCATGAAGGCGTAGCAAATCGTCGATCCGACGAACGTGAAGCCGCGCTTCTTCAGTGCCTTGCTCATCGCCTCGGATTCCGGCGTGCTGGCCGGTACATCACGCAGTGCAGCACGATGATTCACCTTCGGAGCCCCGCCGACGAAGCTCCAGATATACCGGTCGAAGCTGCCGAATTCGGCTTGTACCTGCAGAAAGGCGCGGGCGTTTTTGACCGCTCCAGCCAGCTTCAGCCGGTTGCGGATCAATCCCGCATCGGCAAGCAGCTCGGCCAGCTTGCGCTCTCCGTACCGGGCGACCAGAACAGGATCGAAGCCGTCGAAGGCCTCGCGGTAACGGTCTCTTTTTTTCAAGACGGTATACCAGCTAAGGCCTGCCTGGGCTCCCTCAAGGATCAGCATTTCGAACAGCTGGCGGTCGTCGTGTACAGGCACGCCCCATTCCTTGTCATGATATTCCAAGTACAACGGATCATCGTTGACCCATCCACAGCGGCAAATCATTGCATCCGACTCCTTTTCATACGCTTAGGGTACACGCACCTGCTTCTATCCATCTAGCATATCATAGTTTAATAGCCGGGGGGTGCCGATCTTGTACCCGGGATGCATACTTTGCTTCCAAGCTGCGTATCAACTACCATAAGCTTGTTGGAAATGTGTAACCTGAGGGGGGCATCCGATGAACGACCGATATACGATTTATGAGCAGCAAACCGCGCGTGCGCTGATTCGCTGGGAGAAGGAACTGCTGAAGCCTCCCGGGATGCTGGAGAAGACATCCCGGGCCGTCCAGTCCAAGGTCAACCAGGTGATTCCCGAGAAGGTGCACGCCGCCATTACGGCTGCCGTCAAGGGGATTGTCCAGACGGCCTTGTTCACGATGGACTATACGCCCAAAACAGCTCCGCTTACGGACCTGTCTCTAGCCCTGCGCGATGCACGCGCCGAAGAATTGCTCAGCTTCTACAAGAAGCTTGCCGCTGCGGAAGGAGCCGGGGCGGGTGCCGGCGGACTGCTGCTCGGACTGGCAGACTTTCCGATCCTGATCGGCATCAAGATGAAATTCCTATTCGAGCTGGCTCATGTCTACGGACATTCTACACGGGATTACCGGGAAAGACTGTACATCCTGCATATCTTCCAGCTTGCCTTCTCCAGTCAAGAGAAAAAGCCGATGCTGCTGAAGACACTGGAGGAATGGCCCGAATATGCCCGGACCTTGCCTCCCGGTGAAGCCGTAGGCGAGCAGATCAACTGGAGGCAGCTTCAGCAGGAATACCGCGATACGATCGATTTCCGCAAGCTGCTGCAGCTCGTTCCCGGCATCGGAGCCGTCATCGGCGCCTGGGCGAATTACGGGCTGCTAGAGGAGCTTGGCCAGACCGGAATGAACACTTACCGCATGCGCTGGCTGCAGGAGCTTTGATTCACCGCCGCCTATCCCGGGTAAACCTATACCAAGACAAGCTAACAACATTCAGCCTACGGGCCCTGGAGAGGCGGTTGACTTTTATGCTGAAATACTCGATGCTCTTCCTGATCATTGCGATCGTCGCAGGTATTTTTGGCTTCGCCGGCATTGTATCGGCGGCGGCCGGGATCGCCAAGGTGCTATTCTTCATCTTTATCGTCCTGTTCCTTATCTCTTTCCTGATGGGCAGAGGCTCGAAAACCAGAGTATAGCCAGGCTTATGCCATCCTACACATGAACCTTGGAAAGACGGCTCCTTCTGCCCGCGGGCGGAGGAGCCGTTTGTCATATCCCGGCACGTTCAGCCCTGCGGATAAGTGCTGCTGCGGCAGTTAGTGTGACAAGCCGCTCGTTTGCAGCCCTAATCGGAAAGCCTGTAAACGAGCATCTCAAGCGACTTTTCTCATGCTGGAGGGTCCGGCTTATTGTTTCGCCTCCCGCTCGAACAGGTAATATACGTACAGGTTTTCCAAATCCCACAATGAGAGGTGATGGTGATGCCTTGGACCAAGAGAGACTATCCCCCATCGATGAAAAATCTGGACGAGCGCGTGCGGAACAAAGCGATCGAAATCGCCAACGCCCTGCTGGAAGACGGGTACGAGGAGGGCCGGGCGATTGCGATCGCCACCGCCCAAGCGAAAGAATGGAATGAGCATCATCCTGAGCAGGATAGCGACTCGAAATAGACGCGTGCAGATCCAATGTGGCTAAGAGACTCATCACCTCAAGCAAAGGAGAGAGTAACCCATGAGCGTAACGACGAAGGATAGGAAACAGACCCTGCCCCCGCAGCATCAGGACCGTCAGCCCGGATTGGAAAGCGAGATGAAGCCGAAGCCCGTGGCTGTCGACCGCACCTACCGGGGCAGCGGCAAGCTGCAGGGCAAAGTCGCTCTGATTACCGGCGGGGATAGCGGCATCGGCCGCGCGGCAGCCGTCTGCTATGCGGCGGAGGGCGCCAGTCTCGCGATCATCTACCTCGACGAGCACGACGACGCCAAGGAAACGAAGCGGCTGATCGAAGAGCAGGGCAGCGAGTGCCTGCTGATCGCAGGCGACATCGGCGACGCCGCGTTCTGCCAAGACATCGTTAAGCAAACCGTTGATCGCTTCGGACAACTGGATATCCTGGTCAACAATGCGGCCGAGCAGCATCCGCAGCAAGGACTTGAGGATATCTCGCAGGAACAACTGGAGAAAACGTTCCGCACGAACATCTTCTCCATGTTCTATCTGACCAAGGCGGCCCTGCCTCAGTTGAAGGAAGGCTCGGCCATTATCAATACAACGTCGGTGACGGCATACCGCGGGCATCCGGAACTGCTCGACTACGCTTCGACCAAGGGAGCGATCGTCGCCTTCACCCGCTCGCTGTCGCAGAATCTGATCGAGCAGGGCATCCGCGTGAATGCCGTCGCGCCGGGTCCGATCTGGACGCCGCTGATCCCGTCCACCTTCGACGCGGAGAAGACAAGTGAGCACGGTGCCTCGTCCCCCATGAAGCGGCCCGGCCAGCCGGAGGAACTGGGTCCAGCTTATGTGTTCCTAGCCTCCGACGACTCCTCGTACATGGCCGGTCAGGTGCTGCATCTGAATGGCGGAGAGATTATTAACGGCTAACGGCATGCCAGTCAACGACAAAAACCTCGCCATGATTAGGCGAGGTTTTTTCTAGGTATGGCGCGTTGGAAAGGGCCGTTATCATCAGATCCGGAACCGGTACCCGGCTCCCCAGATCGTCTCGATGTATTGCGGGTTCGACGGGTCCTGCTCGACCTTCTCCCGGATCTTGCGGATATGGACGGTGACTGTGGCGATTTCGCCGATGGAATCCATGCCCCACAGATGATCGAACAGCTGCTCCTTGTTGAACACCCGGTTCGGGTTCGACGCCAGAAAGGTCAGCAGATCGAACTCCTTGGTTGTGAACACGACCTCTTGATCATTCACAAATACCCGCCGGGCTGTCTTATCGATCAGCAGGCCCCGGATGCGCACCTCGTCATTCTTCGATTCGCGTTTGCCCATCAGCCGGTCGTAGCGGGCCAGATGCGCCTTCACCCGGGCGACCAGCTCGCCTGGGCTGAAGGGCTTGATGATGTAATCGTCGGCACCCAGACCGAGGCCGCGGATTTTATCGATATCTTCTTTCTTGGCGGAGACCATCAGGATCGGAATATCCTTCTCGCTGCGGATGCGGCGGCAAATTTCAAATCCGTCGACCTTGGGCAGCA
The DNA here is from genome assembly GCF_038070315.1 of Paenibacillus filicis. Classification (NCBI taxonomy): domain Bacteria; kingdom Bacillati; phylum Bacillota; class Bacilli; order Caryophanales; family Paenibacillaceae; genus Paenibacillus; species Paenibacillus filicis. The sequence continues at coordinate 14,799 of NZ_JBBPCC010000003.1, forward strand.
TCAGATCCAATATGATCAAGTCATAATCCTGGCTAAGGGCGCGCTGCAGCCCTGTATCCCCGCTGATCTCGATATCCGCCTCAAAACCGTTGATTTCCAGATAATCTCTCTCTAGCTCCGCGATGCTCTGTTCATCTTCTATGATCAAGATCCGGCTCATGCTCGCTTATCCCCCTGCTCCCGCTGATGTAGAGGCAAGGCCAGGTAAACCGTCGTTCCCCGGCCCACCGTGCTTGTCGCTCCGATCCGTCCTCCATGCTCTTCCATAATCTGCTTGGCAATAGCGAGTCCAAGCCCGCTTCCGCCCGTCGCCGTATTCCGGGATGGGTCGGCTCGGTAAAACCGGTCAAAAATATGCGGCAAGGCCTCCTCCGGGATTCCCTGCCCGTTGTCTTCTATGTGAATGACGGCCATGCCGTCCATTTCCTGCATCGCCATGCGGATCGTACAACCCGATTTGTCACTGTATTTGATGGCATTCTCGATGACATTCAACAGTACGCGCTTGAGCTTTTCACGGTCGGCCTGAACAAGCAGCTTTTTCTCCGGGAGCTCGCGCAATCCGAAGTCGACGCCTTTCTTTTCCATATCGAATTGCAGCTCCTGAGCGCAATCCTGCAAGTACCCGCCCAAATCCACCGTTTCGAATTGAAAAGGCACTTTCCCCAAATCCAGCTTGGAGAACAGAAACAGCTCATCGATCAGCCGGTCCATATCGACCGCTTTATTGTAGATGGTTTTCACATAACGGTCCAGCTTATCGGGCGAATTGGTCACCCCATCCATGATGCCTTCGACATAACCTTTAATCGCCGTCACCGGTGTCTTCAGATCATGCGAGATATTGGAGATCAGTTCCTTGCGGTTTTCTTCATACTGGAGCTGCAGCTCCACCGATTGCTTCAACCTCTGCCTCATCTCTTCAAAGGCCCGGCTAAGTTCGCCGATCTCGTCATCGGACTGAGGCACGACCCGGAAGTCAAGATTGCCTTCCTTGATTTCTTCCGCCGCACGCTTGAGCGCCTTCAGCGGACGTATAATGCTGCGGGATACCACGTAGGTCAGTACGCCGTTGGTCAGAATCAGAATGAAAATAAACGCGAAGAATACGGTTGTGGAAAACCGGTGTAAATATTTCTGAAACGGACCGCCGTCGAGAAAGATAAAGGCCGACCCCTTCTCCTGATCGGAGAACAGAAAGTCCTCTTGATGGGTGATCCACAGCGAACTCTTGTTATGCTGAAATTTGCCTGGAGCCCCGCCATAGGCAGGAAGCATAGACTTGTTGCGGTCGTCCGTCTCCCTCACCGTAGGAGATGCATAAGTGATCTCTTCACCCTTGCGGATAATCAGGCCCATGTTAATCTTATGCAGCCTGTCTTCCAGTCCGCGCAGGAAGCTGGGGTCGAGAAACTGATCGGGGTTTACTTCCGCCCTCGCCTTGATATACGCGGCGGTATCCGCTTCCTCATCCATGACCCGCTGGATCGGGTTGCCCCTGGAGAAGTCGACCTGAAAGACCGACGTGAGGCTGCCCAGCGTAGCCACGCCGATCAGGATGACGGCCAGTACCGAAAGAGCCAGCGGTACAACAAGCATCGCGATGTAGGAAAGCACCAGCCGTAAGCGAATGGACATCCCGATCAAATCTCCTTTTTATCGAATACGTAAAAGCCTGCTGTAAAAAACAATATACTACACGCTGCCAGAAACATAAAGATACTAGTCAGTTTGCTCCCGGCCAAAGAGCCGCTAAGCCAGAGCATATGCCAATCCGTATACGCAGTCGGCGAATACGTGGCGAGCTGCGGTAGGAAGAACGCCATTACCTTGAACGCCACATACAATAGCAGACTAACCGTCAGCGCCGTGCTGCTGCTGGAGAAGAACTGGGCCAAGAAGGTTGCGGCGATACTCAGCACGATCAACGGGACTATAGCTGCCCCATAGGCGAGCAATCCGTCCAGGATCATTCCTATCCCTGAGGTTTGCTGGAAAAGCAGCGCCGACAAGGTGGAAGCGAGCAGTCCTGCGACCAGATACAGCGCGATATACAGCGCCAGAGCCAGCTGCTTAGAGGCAAATACTTTGAAACGGCTGACAGGACGGGTTAGGACGAGCTTCAGCGTACGGTCGCCTTGTTCACCTGAGAATACGTCGGCCGCCCCCATGAACACGAAGAGCGGGAGAAACACCATCGTGAACAAATTGAGCATCAGGATCGGAAAATCCCTAGAGGCGATCGCTCCAATCCCTATGCCGCTTTGGAAGCGGGAAAGCAGGATGCCTGCCGCTACCGGCAGCACGATCATCACCGCGAGGAAGAACAGCGTTTTCTTCCGTGAGGCGAGCTTGATGGTTTCATTCCATACACCCGCCGTTATACTAGGCATGAGCGGCAAGCCTCCTGACATCTTCGATTTCCCGTAAATACGCCTGTTCTAGCGTACCGCCCTCTTCCCGCAGTTCTGCGACAAGACCTTCCCGTACAAGGCGTCCCTGATGAAGAATACCGATCCGGTTGCACATCAGTTCCATCTCGTGGATGAGATGGCTGGAGATCAGGAACGTGATCCGCTCTTCCCGGGCCAGCCGGACGATGATTTCCCGAATCTGTACCATCCCCTCGATATCCAGGCCATTGGTCGGCTCATCGAGTATAAGCAATTCCGGCTTGGAGAGCATCGCGGCCGCCAGTCCGAGGCGCTGCTTCATCCCGAGTGAATACCCGGCGACCTTCTCATTCTGATAAGGCGCGAGGCCTACAATGTCCAGCACCTCGTCGATACGCTGCCGGCCGATGCCGGGGTAAAATCGCGCGGCCAGCTCCAGGTTGCGCCTGGCGCTCATATACGTATACGCCTCCGCAGTCTCGATCAGCACGCCGACCTTGGCCATTGCCTCCTCGTAATGCGTCTTGACCGAATGGCCGAACAGCCTGACTTCGCCCCGATCCGCCCGGCTTAGTCCGGTCATGATCTTCATAACCGTCGTCTTGCCTGCGCCGTTGGGACCAAAGAAGCCGTAGATATCCCCTTGTTCGACCGTGATATTCACGTCCTCGATCCCCCGCTGATTGCTGAACTTTTTCGTAAGCTGCCGGATTTCCACGACAGACTTCATCATAACCCGCCCCTTGCCGGAAGAAGATAGGGAGGTGAAATGGCTGTGCATTTCGCCTCCGCCCGTTTTGCTTATTTGATCAGGCAGATTGCCTGTTGGTGTTATAGATTCTGTCCCATGCTTGCTTTCTGCTTGTTATTCGTTCTTGCCGCCCCAACGCTTATGGGACAGCTCATCCAGCTTCACGTTCTCCACTTGCTTGCCTGTCAGATCCACCTTATCCGGCGTCGTGCTGTTCAGACTGGAAAGTGCCATGTCTACGTTAAGTACGATATCATGAGCAGCACCTTGGTCGTCCTTGCCCGAGATGCGGATTTCCGCCGATTGGTTGGTAATATGATTATCCGCATCGACCGTAGCATTGACCTCGACCGCGTCCATCTTGATATCGCCTGTTAAGTGCGGCACGCTGTTGCGGATCGTCTGCAGATCAATGCCGAACGTATCGGCTTTGGCCGGCAGCGGGCGCTGGCTGGCTTGTTCCGATGTGCCATGCTTGATGGCCAGCGAGCCAATCGCATTCACGACTGCAGGAATTTGACTGCCGGACAGCTTGAAGTGAATGTCCTTCACATTACCGGCTCCCTCATTCATCGTGACATAGTCTTTCAAATTGCCGACCAGTGCATCCACCACATTCTCTACTTCCTGGATCGTTTGCGGATCAGGCGTATGTCCGCTTCCCTCGCGGGCATGCTTCTGCTTGCCTTGCTTGTCTCCAGCCTCCAGCACCTTGTACACGTCCGAGTCGTCCGTCTTCACAATTTGCTTGCCGTCCTGGTTGTATAGGTACACCTTCTGCGTCTCGGTTCCGCTCGTGACCGCAACCTCTGCGCTGCCGGAACGGTTGCCGGTATCCTGCTTGACCGTGGACTTCACTTGAAGCAATGAATTTCCGTTATCCTTGACCGACACATCCACCAGACGGGTTACATTGTGAACGGTCGCCGTCTGCTTGACGGCAGATTTCAATGCTTCATAGCCTGGAGCTTCGCCGACTCCCGCATATACGCTCGTCACCAGCATCATACCGCCAACCGCCACACCCAATCCCATCATCGTCAGCTTCTTATTCATCTCTTTGCCTCCGCTAAGCCTCTGGCTTAAATTTGGACAGCGTCTCCGCTTCCATAGATCCATCTTAGCCTGCGGCGGTTAACTGCCTCTAAAGCAGTTATAAAAGCCAGGTAAAACAATTCTTAAAATTTTATAAACTGCAAAAAAGCCATCTTCCCGCAAGGTTTTGCGAGAGATGGCTGGAATTCCTCGAATATTACAGCTTAAACTGATTCACCTGCATCAGCATCTCCTCTGAAATACGGCTCACCGAGTCAGCAGAGGCTGAAATTTCCTCCATGGCTGCTAGCTGCTCCTGTGTTGCCGCGGAAATCATCTGCGCGACATCATTCGACCGTACCGCCATATGACCAATCTCCTGCAGGGAGGCGGTGATCTCCTGAGAGCTTGCAGACATTTTTTCCGCGGCGGCAGAGGTTGCCTGCACTTGGTAGACGGTGCTGCGCGTGGCAACGAGAATACGCTTGAACGCTTCGCCCGAATGACGGATCGATTCGACACCGGCTTCGACCTCCTGCTCGCCTTTGTCCATAGCCGCAGCAGCTTCGCTGATATCGAGGCGAATCGCCTGAATCAGCTCCGCCACCTGCAAGGCGGACATTTTCGAGCGCTCCGCCAGCTTCCGGACTTCGTCCGCGACGATGGCGAAGCCTTTGCCCTGCTCGCCCGCCCTGGCCGCTTCGATGGCCGCATTCAGCGCCAGCAGGTTGGTTTGCGTCGAAATATCCGTCATCGTTTCGGCGATTTCGCCAATCTGCTGCGACCGCTCGCTGAGCTTGTTGACCGTCGATGCGAGGCTTGTTACCGTTGAAGACACCGCGATCATTTGCTCCGAAGAATGGTTAATCAGCTCGTGGCCCTGCTCGGCATGAGTTAAGGTGGCCTGAGAGGCCTCGAAGGCCGTCTGTGAAGTGGCCGCGATGCGTTGCGCGCTTGCCGCCAGCTCCTCCATTGCCAGCGTGCTTTCCTGTACGCTCCCTTCCTGCGTCTCATTGCTTGATGCGACTTCCTGCGCCGATAGGGAGATTTGGTTGGTAGCCGCCGTCGTCTCGGCCAAGGTTTCGGATAAATCGCGTGAGGCGGATGACAACGTATCGGCATGGGTGAGCAGCCCCTTCGTAAGCTCACGTAGGTTATTGTGCATCATCTGGAAGGAGGCGAACAAATCGCCGATCTCGTCACGGCTATGTATAGAAAACTCGTTCTCGGACAGGTCGCCCGCTGCGACCAGCCGGGCTTGCTGCGTCAATTGCACCAGCGGTCTGGTAAGCCGCAGCGCAAACCAGGTGATCAGAATCCCGCCTGCAACCAGGCAGCCGATGAGCATATATACGGTCCCTTGCACGATGCGGGTTTGCCCATCCATATAGTCCTGGATATAGGAACCTGCGACGATCGTCCAGCCCCAGTTCGCGTTCCTGAGCGAATAGGCTATTTTCATAGCTTCGTTCGTAGAGTCGGGCAGCGGCCATCTATAGACCGTAAACCCACCGCCCTGCTGCCGTCCCTTCTCGAGCATATCCCGGATATGATAAAATCCGTCGCTCGTGTGCTTATTCAAGAAGCTCTCCCCTTCGGCCGAAGGGTGAGCCAACAGATCTCCCTGGTCGTTCAGCACAAAAAAATATCCGTGCTTGCCGATATCGATATTCGTGCTGATCGTCCGCGTACCGTCCGCTTGTTTCGGACCGAGAAGCAGCTGCTTCACCTTCTCCTGCGCTTCTTCCTTGCTAAGCGCGCCCTTCTGGACGGAGTCTTCGAAGGAGAGCATCAGCTCCGAAGCCATGTTGACCGTGTTTCGAAGATTAGCCTTCATCTGCATGTCGCTTTCGCGGGACGACGCCCAGAGGCTTATACTTGCTACGGACAGCGTCGGGATGATTAGAATGGCGAAGGAAATCCATAATAATTTTTTTCGGATCGTGAGCCGCCACCAGCTTGTTTTCTTACTCATAACTAGGTTCCCCCTGACATCATGTAGTCTCTCTATAGAATTAAAAACAGCAGTCCAAAGTAGCCTTTGAACTGCTGTCTATGGAACGCTGGATTATCGTTTCAACACTTTCAGCAGGGCGGACACGAAGCCCAGATGATCGACCAGATGCAGCGTAGTGGAGACGAGCAGTTCACCAAAGGTTTCAGCTTTCAGAAAGTTCTCTTTCACCGGCACATCCAGCTTACCGTCCAGCAAGACATGGAGCTGGTTGCGCTGGTCCTTCAACTGAGCGATCAGCAAATCCCACGCAGGCGGCTCCTCCTGCCAGTCCGACGGCTTCGTGCCGTAGGCGAACAGTTGCTGATAGTTGGCAGGGAGAACCTGACCTGGCGTATGCTCGGAAAGACCGAATACGTGAAACTCCGTGACGGTGAGCACATGCCCGATATGCCAATGCAGGTTATTTTTGAAGCCTTCCGGAATCGTGAGGCGCTGGTCCTCCGGGCAGGTCTCGACAAGCTCCAGCAATTGCTGGTGGTGTTTGTTCAAAATGTGGAATACAAATTCTGTTCTCATGAGTCATGACCTCCTGAATGTAATTGCATAGTTGGTAAACTCTTAAGATGTTCCCTAACCAAATCGCTTGGCATATGCGCCATAACCCTTGGCTTCCAATTCAGCCTTCGGTATAAATCGCAGGGAGGCCGAATTGATGCAGTATCGGAGCCCTGTCGGCTGCGGCCCGTCTTTAAACAGGTCGCCCAGGAAGGAATCCCCGTCGCGGCTCCGAACCTGCGTGCCCGACAAAAACAATCCGTGGCCCTGCTTCAACACGACATGGTCGGGGTCCAAAGGCTGTGTAAAGCTAGGCCAGCCCGTACCTGCATCAAATTTATCCTTGGAGCTGAACAGCGGTTCCCCGGACACGACATCTACGTAGATGCCTTCTTCATGGTTATCCCAATATTCATTATGGAAGGGAGGCTCGTCGACGTTATTTTGCGTGACGTCGTACTGAAGCTTGGTCAACGTTTTTAGCTTTGCTTTCTTATCGAAATCCGGATGATACTCGTTCTTGTCGGAAATGACCACGACCCGATCGCCTCCCCATGCCTTATTCAAAAAAGAATCTCGTCCCGAGGCCAGCTCTGTCAGCTTATAGCGAATGGGATTTTTGTGAGCGTAGTTCTGCTGGTCTTCCTCCGCCCTGTAAAACTTGCTTGCCGCGGCAATGTCCGTGACAATTGGCTTGGCAAACCGTCCCGAGGTGGCCAGCGCCTCCCTCGAAGCTTCGGCCGATGCTTGCTGCTCCGGGCTGTTGTAGAAGACAGCCGCATGGTACCGAGAGCCGCGGTCCATGAATTGGCCTTCCGCATCCGTAGGATCGATGTTTCGCCAGAACACTTTAAGCAGCTCGCCGTACGTAATGACATCGGGATTGTAGCGAATCTGCACCGCCTCGGCATGCCCGGTTTGGCCGGACGCTACATCCGCATAGGTCGGATTCTGCTTCTGTCCGCCTGTATAGCCGGTGACCACATTCAGCACCCCGTTCAGCTTTTCGAAGGCAGCCTCCGTTCCCCAGAAACAGCCTCCCGCCAAAACGGCGGTTTCGTATTTCGTATCGGATTTGGCAAGTGCTGCAGCCGCAGCGGGATGGGCCTCCATCATGGGGGGCTTGCTCGACGAACCGTACGAGTAATAAACGGCCGCGGCAGCTAGAGCAACGGGCAACAGGTACAATCCAGGTTTTTTGACCTTCAATTCCCTTCACCACCTGATCTCCTCTGACTGCTTACAATTGGATTTTAACAAGATTACGCCCGGACCAAATGTGTGGGAGGTCATGAATAAAAACAAAAAAAGGCCGACTTTTAAGCGCCCAAGCATGAAGATTTTCATGCTCTATGCTAAAAGTCATGCCTTACTGCGTTACAAGAGGTGACGAACTGAAAACACGGCGGCCTGCGTTCTGTCGCGCAGCCCCAGCTTGGCGATCAGATTGGACACGTGGTTTTTCACAGTCCCTTCGGTGATAAACAACAAGTCCGCCATTTCCTTGTTGTTTAAGCCTTGACCCAGCAAGCGGAGGACCTCTTTCTCCCGTTCCGTCAAGTCGTCGACCAGCTCTTGTTCATTCGGGATAAGGAAAGAAGCCGGCTCCGGCTGCTTGGAGGATATCTGCTTGAGCTCCTTGAGCAGCATGGCCGTAATATTCGGCTGCAGCACCGTTCCGCCGTTATAGACCGTTTGTACGGCACTCACGATAGTCTCGGACGGCATGTCCTTCAATAAATACCCGTGAACGCCCTTCTCCAGAACTTGCATGATGAGCTCCGCGTCATCGAACGTGGTTAATATCAGCACCTTCGTCTCTGGAAAATGCTTGAGAATCAGCTCCGAGCCTTCCACGCCGTCCATACCCGGCATCCGAATGTCCATCAAGACCACATCCGGCCGCAACTCCGCCACCTTGGCATACGCATCTCGCCCATCCACAGCCGTTCCCACCACTTCCAGATCCGGCTCCAGATCGAGGATGGTCGCTAGTCCCTCCCTCATTAATCGTTGATCATCCACTATCAGAACTCTCAAGAAGTCACACCTTCCATTTCCGTTGCAGGATAAGGGAATTTCACACGAACCGCAAAGCCCATCCGGTCATCCTTCCCCCAGCTAACCTCACCGTTCCATTCTTTGACTCGCTCTTGCAGATTGATTAGTCCAAACCCAGGCTTCAGCACGGCGGGCACTTCTCCGTCATTACCGATATGGAGAGAAAAACCGCTTTCGGAGTAAACCAACCAGATCCGGGCATGAGTTGCCTGCCCATGCTTCTTGGCATTGGTCAATGATTCCTGGACAATGCGATATGCCGTCAGCTGAAGCTCGCCGGGTAACAGGACGGGGCTTCCTTCTACGTCAAAACTGGTTTGGACCTGGGCAAATTGAGTAAACTCCCCCGCCAGCTTGTCCAGGCTATCGTGCAGAAAGGTAGACTGAACCGGTTCATCCCGGATCGTTCTGACCGCCAGCCGAACCTCCTGCAGAGAAGACCTGACCAGCTCCTCACAGCCCAGATAAGCCTGCTCGCTGCGCGAGGCATCCACCTGGCTCAGCTTGCGTGCGGCCTGCATCTGAACGAGCAGGGCCGTCAGCTTATGTCCGACCGTGTCATGGATATCCCCGGCGATCCGCACCCTTTCCCTCGTGGCAGCCCACTCTTCCGTCTTGACCGCATAATCCTGCAATCGCTCGTGGGATTCCAGCAGCTGCGCGTACAACTGCTGCGTATTCCTGCGCGCTCCCTGATAGAAATGAATCAGCGTGCTGACAATGCCGGCGAACACAATAAACGAACAGGTCGTAAAGTAATTGATAGGATTAAGCTGTTGATACAAAAACCAGTCCACACTCCCCATGGTCACCAGGTAGAGAAACAGTAAAAACAGACTGGTGACGAGGAGCATCCGGATATTGTTCAAGAACATCAAAATAGCTAAGCTCGTAATCCCGATAAACAGCTGACTCGGAAAAAAACCGCCGATAAACACGTACCCGTACGAAGCCGATACGAGAAAATCGAGAATCAGAAGGTGAAACAACCAATTTTGTCGTTTCTTGATTCTGGCGTAGAACAAATTCACAATCAGAAAAATCGCCACGGAAAAAATAACAAAGCTGAGCTTCCAAAACATCGAAATCGACGTTTGAAAGTAAAAAGTAACGGCCAAGACCAAATCGAATACAAGCTTTAACCCAAAGAACAGTTTCCAGGAAAGGGGACCCCTTCTTACATTCACAGCCTGGAACATCGTCGCTTGTTCCCCTCTCATCAAGTACTCCATCCACCCTCAACGCGATTATAGCACAGAACTTCATTCGAACGGGTCGCCCAAACATAATCTCAGGATGAGCATAAACTTAAGTAGCAAAGAGTTGCTTACAGGAGGAGATTATTTGAGCAATATAGACATCGAAGGTTGTCCAGCCCCTCAGAACATTACGCTGGTTCAACGTTTACAACCGATTGTAGGTCAGACGGTAACGGTATTCCAGCCTGGATTTCCTCAACTTACGAAAACGATAGGCAAGCTCTCGGGCGTGACCTCTTCTTCTTTTACTGTGGGATCAACGGTAGTCGTTATCCAAACATCCTTCTTTATCGTCCTGAAAGAACGTGTAAAAACGACAAGACCCTTTGATCTGACGGCCACCGCAGAAGATATAGGTGAGCTTCGTGGGAAATTAATCCGCGTCGGCAGAGATTTTGTCGAGTTTGTTCAGATGCCGGGCCGCATAGTTCCTACCCTGTTTCCACTAAATTTGTTCACTAAAGTCATTTGCGAACGAGAACATGAGGAATAAGCTAGAATCCAATGATCCATTGCGTTAAATGGACACGATATTTCAAAATAGGGAGCAGATTGCCGCGTGCCGGCAACTGTTCCTTTTTTATAGATTAACGGACAGATTAGCGCAATCAGCCTCAAAGGAAAATGCCGTGCAAGGGGTGTTAAGCGATACCGGAGTGTTCCTATTTATATAGCTTTCATGTTCATTATGCCGTTCATTACCCGTTTTATTGTAACATGCTGTAGATTAGACATTAAATCTGGCCGAGCTGTTATTTTCAGTGCAGAAACACGCAATTCTCTTGTCGTTCTCCCCCTTGCCTTGGCTTTGCCCGAAAATTGGAGCATGCTAGTGGCAGCAATTATCGTAACGCAAACTATGGTTGAGCTTGCAGGAGAATTGATCTATATTCGCATCATTCCTAATGTAATTCTACGTGACACAGTAACAGGGCAATCAAGTAAAAATTGAAAAACCTCACAGGTTCAGTCTGTCCTTGTCCATAAAGGTATTCAGCACGGTTATCTCCGTAAGCGGTGGCTTGCCTGCCATGCACGATTTAGAAAGGCATGCCATACTTTCTTTAGACTTCACAGCAAAAAAAACATGCGCAGGCTGTACGCCTTGCGCATGTTCCTCTGTCCTCGCCGCTTGCAGCAGAACTGGCTAAGAGCCATAGGCCGAGTCGAACTCGATGATATTATGATCCGGGTCGAGGACAAAGATCTGGGCGAACCCGGCCCGGCTGTCGGGCCTCGCTTCATACGAGATCGACGCGGCCTCCAGCCAAGCGATCGTGGCGCTGTAGCTCTTGACCCAGACGGCAAAATGTCCGTCGATGGTGCTAATCCCGCTCTCGCGCAGCGTGTCGCCCGCCGGATTCTCCAGCAGGTGAAGCTGCTGCGGTCCTACCGCATACCAGATGCCCTTGCTGTCAAACGGCGGCCGCTGAATCTCCTTCAAGCCCAGCACCTCGGAATAAAACTTACGGGCCCGCTCCAGCTCTCGCACGGCCAAGCTGACATGATGCAAATGCTCGAATTCGATCATTCGCATCTCCCCCTCTCTTGAGCGCACGGACTAGGGCAGCCAGGCTGCCCATTAAAGCGCTTGCTTTCAGCTTACCATATTCCGGACGGAAAGCGCGCTTGGCCATCGACCGTCGGCAAGCAGCCTGCCTGTTTGCTCCTAGTCAGGTCACAGGCTCCCTCCCGGAATCACCAAGGATCAGTTTAGTTTTGACAATCCAACAGTTTGTATTTATTAACAATATAATTCCTTCTAGCTATACTTTCAAAGTGCCAGTTCACCCTTTTCAGTAATTTCGTAAGGATCAGTTACATACCACTGCATTTCCAGGAGGATCGGGGGCAGATAGATTGGAAAAATCCAAGTATAGATACCGTTTGGTTCACGTCTACCTAAACATAGCTCTCCCTTGCTCATCTGCATGACCCATTTGTCATTGGCAACCGTCTTATTGTCTTCTTGCACCATGTGATAGGCTTCTTTAAAATCATACGAAGGGCCAGCGAAGACCAGCGGTTCCAAGGGAGGCAGCGGAACTTCCTCAGAATCCCATACTTCAATAAATTGAAAACCTGTTAGTTTCGCTTCTTCTACAGCTTGTTTAAAACTTTCGCTAACAAAAATGCGCGTCTTTCTAAATTCAGGAATTTTAAAAATATTTTCATTCAATACCAAATTTTCTTGGAATGAATACTTATGAATCTCTTTAATTACATCATACCCTTCGTATTTATCGTAAATCGATTTTGAATAATCTATGCAATCAATTACATTCGTAACATTAATTGCATAGCACTCCAAATCATCGAACTGGTAAGGTAAAACCTCTACATTTTTCTCAAAAAAATGTACTAATTTCTCCAAAGCATTCTTACTAATAGCTGGATTACTGTATATCCTACAATTGTCGTAAATTTTCGATTTTTTGCTTACCTTTTCAATTTTAGTTTTGACCCACTCGTCAATCAGGGTCTCACCGATAAAATAGTCTCTAAACTTTCTTAAATCTGCCTCATTAGATAAAACAAGAGTTGTATCTACATCATCCCATAAATAAATCTTCATCGTTTCTCCTCCAGATCATCAATCTCTTATTTCATATTTCTTTTACATGATGCTTTGGCGGGGATAGAGCCTCATTTTGACGTCCGGCTTGGCATTCGGCCATCAGCATACAGGAACGGCTCCTACTAAATATTTTTGTTTATCACCTAAAATAATCGCTCTCATAATAGTACATTTTTGGCCCAAAATCTACATGAAACTACATCTATTTACAATATATTTAATATTAATATACATTTTTTAGAAATATTTATTTAAATACATATAAAAAAGAGAGCAGCACAAACGCCGCTCTCCCGTATCTTCCTCATCAACAAACGTAAAACTCTATTAACCTTGCCTAAGCCGTCTCCGCTACCATCCGGTTCGTCAGCGCGCCGAGCTTCTCGATCTCGATCGTGACGATGTCGCCGTCCTTCAGATAGACGCGCTGCTCCGGCGGCAGGCCGAGCACGACGCCCTCCGGTGTACCGGTGAGGATAATATCGCCCGGCACCAGCGTCATATGATGCGAGATATAGCTGACGATCTCGTCGCAGTGGAAGATCATGTCCGACGTATTGGAGTGCTGGCGCACCTCGCCGTTGACGGTCGCCTTGATCTCCAACTGGTTCGGGTTGCCGACTTCGTTCGCGCTGACCAGATAAGGGCCGAATTTCACTCTCTTTTGAATGATTTTACTTTTCTTTGTCTAACAAGAAAATATTACTCGGTAAGGACTCATTTCCTGCTTCGTCCACAGCTATTACTCTAAGACCTAGGTATATGGCAGGGTCAATATCCAACTCAACAGTAGTTTGCCCATCTGTCGTTCCTAACAACTTATCCCATGCATAAATTTTATACTGTTTCACACCAACATTATCCTCAGACGCATCCCAAGCCAATGTCAAGCCATTTTCATTTTGTTTCATTAGCACTAAATTTTGGGGTGCTGTAGGTGAAAGTGAATCCTTGATTATTTGCGTAGAACGACGCAAGTCAATAATCTTTTTGTACTCCGCACTTGCCGACTCATAAATTTCTTGCACTGCTTTTTCCACGGAGAGCGATTCATCATTTGGTAACACATTTTGTTCCACCGAACGAAGAAGACTTTGAGATGAAATCGAATTAATTTTAATAGGAACGTTACTATAAGAGGGTTGGGTAGTTCCTAGCTGGTATGAACCATTGGCCCCCCAGCCCCATACAGAACCGTCCGTTTTGACCGCAATGTGATGCGTATAACCTGCTGCCGAAGAAGATACACTATTGAAGTTCGGCATCACTTCAGGTAAAAGTTTTGAGGAGTTTGATCCATTCCCCAACTGACCATACGTACTTGCTCCCCAAGAAAGCACGGTCCCGTCACTGCGCTGTGCCGTACTATGTGATCCCCCTGCTGTAACAGCGACTATGGAGTTTAAACTTGGATTATAAACTGGATACAATCTGGTTGTTCTAGAATTATCTCCAAGTTGCCCATCGTAATTGCCTCCCCAAACCCACACAGTCCCATCATTTTTAAGAGCCATGGAGTGAGTATCACCAGCAGCAATGGATTTTACTGAATTCATAGACCCGATATATTTGGGACTTCTGCTCATCTGAGTTGTTCCGTCCCCAAGTTGACCAGAGTAATTCTCTCCCCAAGTCCATACTCTTCCGTCTGTGCTTTGCGCGATGACATGGTTGGTTCCAGCACTTACTGATTTAATGCCTGATAATCCTGGAACTTGAATTGGGGTGTATTTAGAGGTACTTGAAGTATCTCCATTTCCAAGTTGTCCATAGTTATTGACGCCCCATGACCAAACGGTGCCGTCATTTTTAACAGCAATACTAAAAGAGTTTCCTACTGAAATATCTACCACACCAGTTAGATTTGCAACTTGAACCGGGGTACTCTTTTGTAACCCGCTCCCATCTCCCAGTTCCCCTGCTCTATTGGTTCCCCAAGCCCACACAGTCCCATCACTCCTGAGAGCCAAGGTATGACTGTTAGAATAGGCTACATTAATAATAGAGTATAAGCCTGACACTTGGGTAGGTGTAGCATTACTATTACCAAACTCCCATACACTACCGTCACTCTTGAGGATCAAGCTTTTAAACATTCCAGCCTCTGATAATGTTGGCAGAGCTGCTAATGTCTTAACTGTCACAACATTACTACTTGCAGAATAATTCCCTGAACTATCCTTAGCTTTAACTGAGAATGAATAAGTTGTACCTGAGCTCAATCCTGTAACCGTATAAGAACGAGCATTAACTGATGGCTGTGAATCGACTTGCAAGGTGCCTACTTTCGTTGTTCCTTGATAAACTTCATAGCTTTCAACCGTATAATTATCCGTGGCCTCGGTCCAGTTCAAAATAACCGAGTTTGAAGCTACACCACTAAACGATAAAACGGGGGCTGTAGGCGGAACTGTATCGGTATAATTACCGGGAATTCCTTTGATTTGAATACGTGTAGTCTTATAAGAAATAGACAAATCTCCGTTCCCAAGCGCATAATCCGAATTAGACCCCCACGTCCATACTGAGCCATTAGACATGGTAGCCAAAATATTTTTATCCCCTGCAGAAATCCCCACAATGGAGCCAAGATGCGATACCCGAACAGGTACAAGGCGGTCTACTGTGGTACCATCACCCAAGAAACCTTGACTATTGGCCCCCCAAGTCCATACCGATCCATCGTCTTTGACGGCGGCATTATTGACATAAGCAGCAGCAATCTCTTTGATTCCAGTGAGACCACTAACTTGAACAGGAGTAGCCTGTCCACTCGAAGCTCCGTTGCCAAGCCAACCATTTGTGGAATTTCCCCATGCCCATACGGTCCCATCACTTTTTAAAGCCAAGTTATGCGTGTAGCCAGCGGATATAGCTACTACTGCTTGAAGCCCTGGTACTTGAATAGGAGAAAGTTTATCCTGAGTTGTACCGTCCCCTAATTGACCATTAGCATTACTTCCCCACGTCCAGACACTTCCATCACTTTTCAATGCCATGCTGTGGTAGTAACCGGTTGAAATAGCAACAATGGCGTCTAGATTCCGTACTTTTACAGGCTGTACAGGAGTGGTTTGGCTCCCATCACCCAGTTGCCCGAAGCTGTTACTTCCCCAGCCCCAAACGGTCCCATCCTCTTTTAATGCAAGACTATGGGCTAAACCTGCTTGTACAGAAACTACAGAGACAAGATTCGGAATTTGGACAGGTAAAGGATTTGAAGTTAGAGAACCGCCAGGCACATTCGCATTTCCGTTTGATCCCCAAGCCCAGACCGTACCGTTACCTTTTATCCCAATCGTATGGTTTGCACCGCTTGAAATTTGGCGGAACCCACTGAGATTTGTATTTTGGGTTGGAACCGACTTAATAGCAGTACTTCCATCTCCGAGTTCCCCGCTACTATTTTTTCCCCAAGACCACACTGTACCATCACTTTTAATAGCGAACTGACTACGGCCCGTATTAACGTAAGGACTAGCCAGAGTAATTGACAGTTCATTGCTGGCTGCCGAACGATTATCCACATGGTCCTTGGCTTTAATTGTAAACTTATGAGTACTGGAAGGCGAAATATTTAATGCATGAAACCTGGTTTGATCCGTTGTACCGAGTAAAGTAGCATTATCATATATTTCATATTGCACAGCCCCGTAATTATCCGTTGAAGGATTCCATGCTAAAATTACAGAATTAGCCGTCTTGGTTGGCGCGAATAGACCCGTTGGTACAGAAGGAGGGGTTTTATCAATTTTTACAGTTATAACAGCCTCCGTACTAATATTTCCTGCAAGATCTATAGTCCGTGCGTAAAGCGATGTAATACCTTCCTGGCTAATCGTAACAGTATTACTGTAATCAATCCAGGTGCTACTATTGCCCAATCTATACTGACTTTTCTTGACCCCACTTAAGGTATCTATTCCGTGTGTCAGCGTAACTGTGACATTTTGATTCGTCCATTCCGTAGTACTCGCCTTTAGGACAGGTGTCAAGGGCGGAGTTTTATCCAATTTAACCGTTACTGAGGATTCAGGTCCAACATTGGTAGCTTTATCGATAGTTCTTGCAACTACAGTAGTCGTACCTTCCTGATTAATCTGAAATGTACCTGAGTAATCCATCCATTGTCCGTTTGCAACCAGCTTATACTGACTTTTCTCTGGACCGCTCAAGGCATCCGCTCCATGCACTATGGTTACGGGAATATTTACATTAGTCCACTCTGTAGTCGGCACTTGGATAAGTGGAGCCTGCGGCTTAACTCGATCGATTTGAATAATCTTGGAGCTTTCCTGGCTGATGTTACCCGCGTAATCAACGGTTCTGGCATATACCGTCGTTTGGCCTTCATTTTTCACATACCTTGGCCCCGTATAGTCCGCCCACGCCCCATTGTTTAATTTAAATTCGGATTTAAATACTTTTGATTCAGTGTCATTCCCGTCTTCTATTAGATAATATACTTCATCGTTAATCCAACCCTCATAGCTAAGACTTACCAGTGGAGCAGTTGGTGCCGTTTTATCAATTTGAATTTGAGCCTCAGCAATAGGACTCGTATTTCCCGCCAAATCCAAGGTTCTTGCATAGACCTTTACCCCGGTTGTACTCACAGTAAAAGGATCGGTATAGTCATTCCAATTGCCTTGGCTTCCGATTTTATACTGACTTTTTTGTACCCCACTATGCTCATCCCAGCCATCAGCCAGCTTCACTTCTACATTTCCATTTGTCCAGCCGCCTGGGGAAAGTAGAATACTTGGAACGGTTGGCCCCTCTAGATCAAGGATAATGGTCTTCGCTTTCGCTTTTTCGATGTTCCCTGCCATATCTACAGAACGATATAACACGGTATACACACCAGATTGTTCTAAAGTGACAGCAGTTGTGAAGGGAGTCCATGTTCCCCCTTGGTCTAAGCTATACTCCGTTCGATCCACTTCTGAATAAGTATCCGTTGCCGTAAACGACATTTTAACAACGCTTTTATAATAATCAGTTATTCCTTGCTCTCCCATAAGCTGAATAGTCGTCTCAGGAGATACGGTATCTTCTTTAATAACAAGGATTCGACTTTGAGCGGTTTCCATATTTCCTGCCTTATCCTTGCTTCGATAACTCAACTCTATAGTCCCTGGTGTTCTAAGAGTAACGGGGGATACGTATGTAGTCCACCCTGAATCCGAACCTAAGCGATACTCAGTATAATCAACTCCAGAGCTGTCATCGACCGCAAGGAGTTGAATGCGTGTAAACCCAAAGTATGTGCCTTCTACTCCTGTTGACCCACCTGTTACCTGAATCGTGGTAACAGGTGGCTTACTATCAGCAACGGCCCGAACGTTCTGTGGCGAGATGATGACAGTTTGTATATATAACGCGAGTACTAGAAATAGATAGAACGTTTTTTTTAACAATATCGCTCCTCCTAGCTTTACTTTTAAATTTACAGTTACTTTTTATCATTAATTTCGTAAGGGTCAGTGACATACCACTGCATGTCCAGAAGGATTGGGGGCAGATAGATTGGCAAGATCCAAGTATAAGTACCGTTCGCCTCACGTCTGCCTAAGCAAAGTTCTTCCTTACTCATCTGCATGACCCATTTGTCGTTGGCAAGCGTTTGATTCTCTTCTTGTACCATACGATAGGCTTCTTTAAAATTATAAGAAGGGCCGTCAAAGACTAACGGTTCCAGGGGAGGCAGCGGAACTGCCTCTGAATCCCATACTTCAATAAATTGAAAACCTGTTAGTTTTGCTGCCTCTACAGCTTGTTTAAATTTTTCACTAACAAAGATACGAGTTTTTTTAAACTCAGGTATTTTAAAGATATCTACATTAGATACCATGTCCAATTTAAAAGAATATTTATATATCTCTTTTATTAAGTTATACTGTTCATCTTTAACGTAACCGGAAGTAGAGTAGTCTATGCAATCAATTACATTTATAACATTTATAGCAAAATATTCCGATTCATTCAGTTCGTACGGCAAAACTTCTGCATATTTTTCTATAAAATGCTTCAGATTGTCTAATGCTCTCCTACTTATAGCTGGATTACTGCAGATATTACAATTATCGTAAACTTTTGATCTCTTACTTATTTTCTCTATTTTCATCCTCCCCCACTCGTTTACTAAGCTTTCACCTATAAAATAATGAAAGTAACTGCTATAACTTTCCGATAAAATCAAAGTAGTATCCGTATCATTCCATAAATAAATTTTCATTGCCTCTCCTCCAAACTTATTTATCTATTCCGATCGTCAATGTGCCATTAGATAAAGCTGTTCTTATTTCATTTAAAACTTCTACTCCTTTTTTAACTAACTCTTTTTCATCTAAATTTGCTCCACCAGGTCCAGGCCCATATAAATTGTAAGCATCCTCAATTTTTTTAGAAACATAATCGTAATAATTGTGTGTATGACCACCATTATGAGTGGAAAGTTTAATTTTGACTTGGTCCCAATCTATTAATTCAAGTTTAGCCACACCCTTTTGTTTAGGTAGCCACATGCCATTGGCAACAGAATTTAAATCTATTTTAAAACCAAGTATCAGTATATCTCTTGCATTCTTAGCTCTCTTAGCAGTAGCTGGAATTAAATGATGGGCATCCCATTCAACTATGGTTGAGCGATCCGGCGTTAATCCAGCCCCCTCTAACTCGTCAGCCAATATTTTAGAATTGCTGGAGCCTTTCTTTGGAGCCTTAGTTCTTTGCAGAGACTCTCTAAGATATGATCCTAGAGAAATACAAATCGTATTATGAACCCAAATCCCAGAATCTGCAATAAAATACGTATGGAAATCTTGAACAGTAAAATTATATACCAATACTTTTTCATAAACATGCTCGATCTCATCGATTGAAGCGGTACTTCCGTCTTTTAACAGAACCCGGTCACCAACTTGGAGATCGCTACTTGTTACCCACCCTTTGTTTTCGATCCAAATTGGATGATAAGGGCTTGTGGATATAAGTTCCTGGCCTATATGAAGACGCAGCAGTTCTGTCATTTCATTTACATACGTATCTTCAACCTCTTTATACTCCTGTTGACGAGTTTCTGGATGCTGGGATAAAACTTTGTCTCCAACCTTAATCTCCTCAATCGGCTTCATGCCATGATCCGTTTGGATTAAGGTTCCAGCAGCAAAACAACTGCATGGTTTAGCGATGGTTAAAGGTTCAAAAAACCTTACACCTTTGAATATTTTTTTGCCGCCACCTACTGCTTCTCCGAGTACAGGTACTATTGATAGTGCCGATAGACCTGCATCGGTCCAATTACCCTCTATCAAATAGGCGATCCCGTTGACAGCATCAGCAGGCCCCCCAATAACGGGTATTAATCCAAAGTTATCAAGCATGTCGTGATAATTTTCAATATCACTTTTGTTTTCGTCATACAGCAAATTGTCCATACTATGCCAGAACTTTTGCAAACCATTTGGTCCATACATCTTTTCTAACCATTCTTCATACTGAGGAGCCCCAGAACCGCCGTTGAAATTTAAGACATATTGTATGAAGTAGTCTAAGCAAACATCTCCACAGTCATTCTTATTCTTAGCAGTAATAGGTATCCCATTAAACTGCATTGGAGGAGGAGGAACTACTCTTCCTAGACTTATATCGTTATTCATCACCATAATATTCATGAGATACCTTGGATATTTCTTACCAATCGGATGATCAGGATAAATGACCATATAATAAAGCCCATCTCTTGCGTGGTAACCTTGTATTATCTCACCAAATACTTCAGGATTCTCTAGTTCATAATAAGTTCCATATTGAGTGTTTCTGTTAACAGTTCCATACCAATCATAATAATACTGTGTATCGGCTTCTCTTCTACCAATAGTATCCCTAAATATTAATTGATTGTTATAATTGGAATAAACCTCAACAATTGAACGATCATATGCAGTATGATATTCATAAGGTCCTGCTGATACAAAGTCGATCAAATTAGAAGCATTCAATAAATATTGTTTAATTACTGCCGAATTAGTAAAATCACGATTTTGAGCAGATTTTTTTCCTTTGGAATAAGTGACATTTCCTTTGGAAAATTCAATTTCATATTCATAAACTTTAAAGGTTCTCGGATTATACTTATAAGTAGGGTCATTACTGTTAGGGTAATATTGAACCTTGATGTAGTATGTACCCGGAGATACTGGAACGGTTCCAGGCTTGTTGGCGCTGAATATGCCTTTGAAATTCCCGTTGCTGTCCTCCAATACCGCCGAGTTGGCTGTAATGTTCACCCTCAGTTGGGCAGACTCTGTAATCTCCAGTCTATAATAGTCGGTATCGTACAATGACGAGACATCCCGTGTGAATCCATTCGAGTTTCCCATCACCTGATTCCACACTACTGGTATAGCGGCAGCTCTGGAAGAGTAAAAACTATCTTCTACCATCAATCTGCTATTAAGCCCAGCGTAACCGTTAGCGTCTCTAACGACTACATAGTAAGTGGTACCCGCATTCAAATTATGCTCGATTTTAGAGAATAGTGCTCCGTACGGCTTAGCCCCCACAACATCATTATTCACAGCCAGCCTTGAAGTCAGTTCAGGATCAGCATACAATGATAGTTCTGTATCATTCATAAACCCATTGACTGCGCTAGGGATGGTTAAAAATCGATAAAGCCCAGACTGATTAGGTGTGAACGTATAGTAGGATTTTCCTCCCCCGGGTGCGGAAACGTTAACCGGCACTTTGTTTGCAAGTGGAATAAATTCATTTTGGCGATCAGCCGATGCCTTTAATCGAGTTTTTAACGACCTACCCTGAAAACCAGAAACTTTCACATAATACGTTGTTCCCTTATTTAGATTCAGTTTTAACTGAGAGAATACTGTTCCTCCGAAGTCATCATTAAAACCACCAGGAAGTCTTTGGGTCAGCTTGGGATCGCTAAACACTTCCAATTGGGTATCATTAAACCCGTTACTTGCATATCCTCCGAGAAATCCAGTATTCATAATATATGACTTACTTGACAGAGGAATGAATTGGTAGACAGCACTTTCTTTACCGCTAATGTCCACAGGTGTGTCTTCTTGTAGAAAAGGTATGGAAGAACTTTCTGTCACAACCTTGATCCTGGCAAGCAGCGCTTTATTATTCATACCGTAGACTTTTACATAATAAGTTTCCCCAGCCAATAACACTTGTTTGAGTTCAGAGAATAAAGAACCATTAGCATCATCGTTGTATCCTATTCTAGCTGTTAACGACTCGTCCGAGTACAACTCGATTGCTGTATCATTAATCGTGTTTCCGCCATTATGGGGACTAGTGAAAAATTTATAGTATCCCGTTAAGTCAGGTTTAAAGGCAAACAATTGATAGCTTCCACCAGACTTACTCATATCCTTCGGAGTATCAAGTTGCAAAAACTCTGGTTTCGTTTTGGATACGATTGTAGCGTACTCGCTAGTACCATTTACATTTTCAGAAGCAACTCCTAACGTATAAGAAGTAAGTGGCGTTAGATTCGTAAAATCATAATAATTTTGAGTAGTCGTACCGATAGGTTTGCCATCAAGTTGCAGAAGAAATGACTTTGCTTCTGAAACAGGGTTCCAGATCAGCCTTAACTTCAGATCAGTAGCTTCAACCTTGAGTCCGGTCGGCTTTGTCGGCTTAACCTGAACGATATTTCCCAAGGTTAAATAATAAGGAGTAGCACTGAATGCCCCCGAAAAGCCTGAAATCAAAATGTAGTAGGTTGCACCGGTCTCTACATTAATTGTTAGCTGTTCCTTTACTCCTGATGAATTTTTGCTGGATCCTATCATGTTCTGTGTTGAATCGAACACGTACAAATCATAGTCTTTAGTAGCAGGTACATCCAATACGATTTCCAGAGCTCCAGTAGATGAGGCTTTCAAGCGGTAATAATCAATATCTGACGCGGTTGAAAGATAAGACGTATAGGTCTGGCCAGTATTAACCGTATAAGCTGATATGAAAGTATCATTAGGTTCATATGTATCAGGAGAATTGGTTTTCTGCGTTACGTAGACGGTAAAATAATCATCATAATTGTTATTAGGGTATGCAGGATAATGATACCTGATCACATAGGTTCCTGTAGGAGTTAATTCATTGGTTTGCCACGTATAAGATATTTTAGTATTCAAGCTTGGATTATAGATAATTTTAGAATCCACAATATTTGCTGAATCTTTTGGGTAAACACTGATTTCAATCCTTTGATGAGGATTTTGATTATTTTGATCCCCATCCAGTTTAAGTGATACGGTTATGGAATCACCTGCCTTGACTTGTCCCCCATCACCTTCTTTATCGAAAGAGGA
This sequence comes from Paenibacillus filicis, assembly GCF_038070315.1. Lineage (NCBI taxonomy): Bacteria > Bacillati > Bacillota > Bacilli > Caryophanales > Paenibacillaceae > Paenibacillus > Paenibacillus filicis. The sequence continues at coordinate 37,746 of NZ_JBBPCC010000003.1, forward strand.
GACATGAACATCGCCTTCTCCTCGCCCAGGAGGAAGTTCAAATTTGACTACACCAGCATCCAGGTACATCGGAGCGATAGCACCATCTATTATTCCAAGTGCTTTGGCTGTATTTAATAGTCCCTTTCCGTAAACATCCCCTAGTACGGTCGTTGTGTCTATCAATCGCTTTTTAACTTGATTATTATCCCAATCTTTATTCTGGGACCATACTAGTGCAGCTCCTGCTGCCACAGAAGCCGCCGCCATCGAAGTTCCTGAAGCTGAACTGTACTTATTGCCAAGCGTTGTACTAACAATCAATGATCCCGGTGCTACCAGATCAAGAGAGGGTCCGGTCGAAGAAAACGACGACAACTGATAGTTGCGATCGACAGAGCCTACAGAGATGACTTCCGGATATCGAGCAGGGTATTGGATTGTATCTGTACCGATTCCTTCATTTCCAGCTGCAGCTATAACCATAATCCCCTTACTAGCTGCGTTTTGAATAGCCTCATGTAACGCCTGGCTATCCGTCTTTCCTGTGAAACTCATCGAAATAATATTCATTTTATTTTGTATTGCCCAATCAATACCCTGAATAATGTGACTGTATGAGCCATTCCCGTGTTCATCCAGGACTTTGACTGAGTATAAGTCAACCCCAGGAGCACCACCCTGTATACCGATTTCATTATCCAAAGCTGCTATGGTCCCAGCAATATGAGTCCCATGCCCGTGCTCATCCTGGTCGAAGTTTCCTTGTACAAAGGATATGCCTCCTTGGATATTAAGATCTTCATGAATGGAAACTCCTGTGTCCAAAACGGCTACCTTGATTCCGTTCCCGTCTATCCCTTGTTGTGAGGCCATATAACTTCCAGTAGCATGACTACCCCAAGTTATGGATTGAGATGCTTCTTTCATTCTATAGACGGATTCATGAACAGAAGACGTTGACCATTCCTGGACGATATTCACTGAGGAGTCTAGTTCGATAGAGACAACAGAGTTATTCGTATACATTTCCTGCATCTCTGACTCTGTAAGATCTGCAATGAGAATGGTAGAATCTCTTCCTTGCACAGATTTTACGTTACCCTCTGGCATTCTTAAGGCTGACTTTCTGAGATTAATTTTCTCTACGACTTCCTTAGTATTCTTCGTTCGAATTAAGTATCTCTTAACGCTTCCAATCTTAGCTGGTTTGTATACATTTCCTGTTGCAGTAGTTTCGTAAACGGACTTAAAAACGTCAAAACCATTATTTCCCAGTGATTGTGCATTTCCAAGACCTGAGATATTAGCTGCTGCTAAAACTTGTCCAGATAACAAAGATAAGCTCAGAAAAACCATGATTGGAACTTTTACTTTTTTGAGAAAACTTCTCACTTTCAACGATATTCCTCCTACTAAATATTTTGGTTTATTACCTAAAATAACCATTCTCATAATAGTATATTTTTGGAATTAAATCCACATTAAACTACATCTATTTACAAAAAATTCAACATAAATAGACATTTTTTTATTTTTTTCGCAATATTTATTTAAATACATATAAAAAAAGAGAGCAGCACAAACGCCTGCTCTCCCTTATCTTCCTTATCAACAAACGTAAACTTCCATTAACCTTGCCTAAGCCGTCTCCGCTACCATCCGGTTCGTCAGCGCGCCGAGCTTCTCGATCTCGATCGTGACGATGTCGCCGTCCTGCAGATAGACGCGCTGCTCCGGCGGCAGGCCGAGCACGACGCCCTCCGGCGTGCCGGTGAGGATAATGTCGCCCGGCACCAGCGTCATATGATGCGAGATGTAGCTGACGATCTCGTCGCAGTGGAAGATCATGTCCGACGTGTTCGAGTTCTGACGCACCTCGCCGTTGACCGTCGCCTTGATCTCCAGCTGGTTCGGATTGCCGACTTCGTCCGCGCTCACCAGGTAAGGGCCGAGCGGCGAGAACTTGTCGCAAGACTTGCCTAGCAGCCACTGCTGTGTGCGCATTTGCAGATCGCGGGCGGACAGGTCGTTCACGCAGCAATAGCCGAACACATGACTGAGTGCGTCCTCCTTGGACACGTACTTGGCCGTCTGGCCGATGACGATGACCAGCTCCGCCTCGTAGTCGACCTCGGAGGTAACCTTCGGCAGCGGGATGTCGTCGCCTTGGGCAGCCAATGTGTTGTTGAATTTATTGAATAGGATCGGGTACTGCGGGATCGGAGCGTTCGTTTCCTCCGCATGCTTGCGGTAGTTCAGCCCGACGCAGATGATCTTGTTCGGACGTGTGACGCACGGACCGAGCTGCAGCTTCGCTTCGTCCAGCCAGTATGAAGCGCCTTCCGATGCGGAAGCGCGGTCTACCAGCGCCTGCAGTGACGCGATAGCAGCTGTGCCCCCTTCGATAACCTCGTGCACGTCAGTCGGCACTCCTGCTTGTCCGTCCGTGAACAGAGCCGCCTGGGCTTGCTCGACGTCCAGGATGCCGAGATCGGTTTTCACGCCCAGCTTGTAGGCTTCTGCTTGTTCGAATGTAACGAGTTTCATCGTATGTCCCTCCTAGGCGTTTTTGCCAAATACGACTCCGCCGTCGATATAGAGCGGCGAGCCCATCATGAATTTCGATTCGTCCGATGCTAGGAAAACAGCAGCCTGCGCCACATCCTCCGGCCTGCCCAGATCCCCGCTGAGCTGGCGGCGCTTGATGCCTGCCAGCCCTTCCTCCGGATCGGCATACGACTGCTTGAGGTAGTTCTCGACGAAGGGAGTCAGAATCGTCCCCGGCAGCAGCGCATTGACGCGGATGCCGTACGGTGCATAATCCACCTGCATGGACTTGGTCAGCGCCAGCACCGCCCCCTTGGTCGCCGCATAAGAGGCCCGTTGGGCCAGACCGATCTCGGCGATGCAGGACGACATGTTGATGATGACGCCGCTGCTCTGCTCCATCATATGAGGCAGCACATACTTGCTCGGTAGGAACGTCCCCCTGATGTTGACGTTGATGACGCGGTCCCAAACCTCCGGCTCCACCTCATGCAGCGCGCCCACGCCGCTGATGCCGGCGTTGTTGAACAGCACGTCGATGCGCCCGTACTCGGCGATCGCAGCCGCGACAAGCGCCTGCACAGACTCGGGGTCGGTCACATTGGCCTTGATGAACAAGGCCGACCCTCCCGCCTGGCGAATGTCCGCCGCCGTCTCCTCGCCCTTGACTTCATCCAGGTCCGCAATGATAACGGAAGCCCCTTCCTCTGCGAAACGCAGCGCCGAGCTGCGGCCGATGCCTGAGCCTGCGCCGGTGATCAGCGCGATTTTCCCTTGCAATCTCATCGTGTTCCGTTCTCCCTCCGCTTGATCTCCCGTTTCCCAATTTTACCCACATTGGGCGAATAGGGTCAACCCTATCCTAGGTCGCAGCCAACCGCAGCTTCGTGTACGGTCAACCGCTTGCAAAGCTTCCTTCCCGGCAGCGCCCGGAATCAGATCCGGTAAAAACGTGCCGCATTGCCGCCAAATACGGCAGCCCGCTCCGCCTCGCCCCAGCTATCCGGCAGGAGGCGCTCCAGCAAGGCGGCAACCTCGCCGTAGCTTGCCGCCAGCAAGCAGACAGGCCAATCGCTGCCGAACATCAGACGCTCCGGCCCGAACAGCCGGCACACCTCGGTCACATAAGGCCGGATGTCCGCATCCGTCCAATGGGCCAGGTCTGCTTCCGTCACGAGGCCGGACAGCTTGCAGAACACTTGCGGGTGTGACGCTACCTTCTCCAGCCCGCTGAGCCATGGCTCCAACTCGCCGCCAGCGATGGCCGGCTTGGCGATATGGTCGACTACAGCTGCAAGCTCCGGCACGCGCTCCAGCATCTCCGCCACATAGGGCAGGTGGCGCGGCCGGACAAGGATGTCCAGCGTCAGTCCCCGCTCGGCGAGCAGAGACAGCGAGCGAAGCACTTGAGAGCGCAGGATATAGGCGTCATCCTCCAGATCCTGGAGCATAGGACGAACACCCTTGAAGTACGGGGAGCGGGCCAGCTCATCCAGCAGCCGCTCCACCCCGTCATCCTCCAGGTCGACCCAGCCGACAACGCCCGCGAGTGATTCCTCCCGCTCGCAGAGCTCAAGCAAGTACCGGGTTTCCCCCACGGTCGGAGCGGCCTGCACGACGATCGTACGCTCCATCTGCTGCTGCGCCAGCTCAGGGCACAGCTCATCCGGGCCGTAATCCCGGTACAGGATGCCCTGCTCCGGCGTCAGCCAGCCGTAATCTCCACGCTCGACCTTCCAATAATGCTGATGCGCATCGATTCTCATCGTCTTCACGCTCCAGTTTCCGGCCCGCCGGCCTGCTGAAGTACAACGCCCTTGGTCAGCACGATATTGGCATACTGCGCCCGTTCTCCGGTAGCCACGATCGCATACGCCTTCTTGGCCCGCTCGTAGAACTCGAACCGCTCCACGAAGGCTTGCCGGATCGGCCGTCCTTCATGGCGGTCTGCGATCTCCCGGTACTGGTCCCAAATCGTTGGTACGACCGGGTCGCCCGGCACGACCTGCATCAGGGCAACCGGCTCGTCGATATACGAGTCGAGCGGGTAAAGCTGGAGCACGGCGTCGAGCAGCTCCGGGATGCCGTGCCCGTCGGCCCGGACGAGACGCCGGGCGCAGGCAGCCGCCGGGAAGTTGCCGTCGGCCAGCACCAGTTCGTCTCCATGGCCCATTTCCATCAGAATCGCCAGCAGCTCAGGCGATAGAATCGCAGGAATGCCTTTTAGCATGAGACTGCCTCCTCCTGAGCGATCTCCTCCAGACGGACCGGACGGTTCTCAGCCATCGACCGGTAAGCGGCGAACACGATCTGCATCGTGAGCAAATTGTCTTGCACGCTGTTCTCCGGCTCGCGGTCCTCCTCAATCGCCCGCAGCAGCTCGCCCATCGTGCCGAGGAACGCATGCGGGAACCATTTGCCGTGCAGGGAAGGCGTGAACCAGTAGTCCGGATGCACGCGCTTCGAATGGAAGCTGAGCGTATCCTCCCGACCGACCGGGTAATTGTACAGCGAGCCGTTCGTACCCTTGACGATCCCCTCGGTGCCCTCGAACCGGTACGTCGCGTACCAGTCCTCCTCGCCCGCGATGTGGTTATGGTTGTCGTGGATCAGGCCGCGCGCCTCGCCGGGGAATTTCATATGCAGCAGCGTGCGCGTCTCGCCGACGCACTGCTGGCCCGGAAACCTCGCCCCGTCCGCATAGATATATTCCGGCGTGCCGAACAGAAAACGGATCGCATCAATATAGTGAATGCTGTGGTACATGAATTCCAGCGTCGGCATCGTACGCAGCCAGCCCCAATTGGCGAACTCCTGCTTGACATTGACCGCGATCGACGCCTGCAGCAGCTCTCCGAGCCAGCCGCGCCGGATGATCGTATGCGTGGCCCGGATGCCCGGCGACCAGCGCATCTGCTGGTTGACCGCGCCCTTTACCCCGGCACGGGAGCAAGCGTCTGCGATCGCCACCGCCTCTGCGTACGTCTCAGCCAGCGGCTTCTGGCAGAGCATGTGCTTGCCCGCCTCAGCCACCCGGGCCGCGATCCCCGGCTGCGCCTTGGCCGGCACTGCCAAGTCAACCACGCGCACCTGCGGATCGGCCAGCAGCTCATCGAGCGTGCCGTACACCTTCGCGATGCCAAACTTATCAGCAAGCGTCCTGGCTTTGGCCGCATCCATGTCGTAGAGACCGACCACGTTCAGCTCGCCCATCCGGTACGCCGGAAGGTGGCAGGCCTCTACAATCTCGCCTGCGCCCACAATGGCGATGCCGATCGAGCGGTCCTGCGGCACCCGGGGCTTATAATCTAGGTCCAGCCATTCCGTATTGCCCAGTGTCTCTGTCGCTGTCACAAAGCTTCCTCCTTCTCGTTCGGTCCGTTACAGGCTAGGCCCGATCCGGTTGATGCTGAACTCCTGATGGCCCAGCTCCTCGGCCTTGGTCAGCTTGCCCTCCGCGACCTCCAGAATCTCCTGCCAGATGCGGTCGCCCGCTTGGCCGAGGCCGAGTGTGCCGTCGAGCATCTCGCTGACGTCTACGTCCATGTTGTCCTCCATCTTCTCGAAGGTCCGCTGGTTGCCTGTGATCTTGATGACCGGGATAACCGCCGAGCCCGTAGGCGTGCCGCGTCCGGTCGTGAAGCAGACGATATGCGCTCCGCCCGCCGCCATGCCGGAGACGCACTCGATATCATTGCCCGGCGAGTCCATGAAGTACAGGCCGCCCTCCGGCAAATGCTCCGCGTATTCCACGATGCCCCGTATCGGCGCCGTGCCGCATTTGCTGATACAGCCCAGCGATTTCTCTTCGATCGTGGACAAGCCGCCCGCGATATTGCCCGGACTCGGGTTGCCGCCGCGCATGTCCGCGCCCATCCGCTCGACTTCCTTCTCGAAGCGGTCAACGATGTGGTACAGCTGTGCCTTCGTTTCCGGTGTCGCGCAGCGCTCTGCCAGCACATGCTCCGCGCCAATGATCTCCGTCGTCTCACCGATGACGATCGTACCGCCCCGCTCGATCAGCGAATCGGCCGCTGCGCCCAGTGCCGGATTGGAAGCGAGACCGGAGGTCGCGTCCGAACCGCCGCACTTGACGCCGACCTTCAGCTTGGACAGCGGCACCGGCACCTTCGGCTGCTGCTCCAGCTCGGCCATCAGCTTGCGGGCCAGCTCCGTGCCGTGCTGGATCGCTTTGACCGACCCGCCGACGCTCTGAATATCGAAGAATTCGACAGGTTTACCGGTAACTCTAATCGCCTCCGCAAGTGCCTGCGGATCGACCACTTCACAGCCGAGGCTGATGATCAGTACGGCCCCGACATTGGGGTTCTTGCCCGTACCTGCGAGTACATCGAAGGTGCGGTCTTTGTCTGCGCCGATCTGGCTGCAGCCGTGCTGATGCGGTATCGCGACCGCTCCCGGCACATTCTGCATGATGCGGGAACAGACCTGATTGGAACAAATCACAGTCGGAATGATCAGCAGATGATTGCGGATGCCGATATCTCCATTGGACCTTTCATATCCCATAATGGTTGTCATAATATGCGACTGCCTCCCTGGTTGAAATGTATACGCTGAATGCTCTCGTAACCGCTTACGTTCCGTGCTTGCGTTGCCGCTTACCGGACGCCGGCGAGTTTAATCTCTGATTCCCCATGCTCCAGCTGACCTCATGCCCGGCTTCCTCTTTCCGCGCCAGGCCAAGCTTCTTTACAGGCCAGCCCGCTTCCCTGGCTCATCTATCGATTGCCTGTAGGCCATGGTTAAGCGCTAGCTTGCCCGTATAGCCATCTTACCTCGCTACCGCCTGATCGCCGCGGCCCCGAATGCCTTCGATATTATGAACATGAACATGTCTGCCCGGCTCGATCGCACATACCGTACGTCCGATCACCTCACCATACTTGCGAACGTCAAAGCCTTGCTCCATCGGAACGATCGATATCTTGTGCCCGAACGGGATGGCATCCAGCAGTAAGATCTCCTCGACGCGAGCGCCGATCCGATAACGGATCGATTCGCCTGCAGCCAAATCCTTGAGTGCTGTCGCAACGTGATCCGCTTCGTCCATCACCAGCGCATCGGCGCCGGGTTCAATCGAATGTGCCATCTCATTAGCCTCCAAAATGTTAATGTTATCGATAACATAAAAGTATCAACGGAATGACTTGCTGTCAATCACTTTTTTACATACAATGAAACCTAGGCTATAACCAGAAAGGGGCGTCACGGTTGATTACGATCTACGATATCGCTAAAAAAGCCAATGTATCCGCGATGACCGTCTCGAGGGTTATCAATAACAGCGGCAAAATCAGCGACGCCACCCGTCAGCGCGTCAAGCAAGTGATGGAAGAGTTGCATTATGTGCCGAATTCTAACGCACGCAGCCTCGTGCTGCAGAAGACACATATCATTTCCCTACTGATCACGGATATTACCAATCCGTTCTATACGACCTTGGCGCGCGGCGCCGAGGATACGGCCAAGCGGCTCGGGTACAAGCTGCTGTTTGGCAACAGCGACGAGAACTACGCTAAGGAAAAGGATTACGTGGACATGATCCTCTCCACGCGTGTGGACGGGGTACTGTTCGCTCCTACGGGGGACGGGTCGGCTGCCCATCTGCAGCAGCTGCAGAAGCACAACATGCCCCTTGTCCTGCTCGACCGCGAGGTGCCCGGCATCCAGGCCGATACCGTGCTCGGGGACAGCAAGGAAGGCGCGCGGCGACTCGTTGAGCATCTGCTCTCGCTCGGCCATCGGCGGATCGCGCTCATCAATGGCTCGGAGGACGTCTCGACCGCCCGCCAGCGGCACGTCGGGTATAAGGAAGCACTGAAGCTGAATGATGTCCCCTACGACGAAGCGCTCGTCCTCTACGCCAACTACCGGGAGATTCAGAATGAGACGGCGCTAAGCCAGCTGCTGCATCTGCCGGACCCGCCTACGGCTATTTTTGCGGCCAATAACTTTCTCGCCATCGGCGCCATTCAAGGTCTGCGTGCTCAAGGCCTGCAAGTGCCGGACGACATGTCCGTGGTCTGCTTCGACGACCTGGGCCTTGCTTCGGCCCTTAATCCCTTCCTGACGGTGGCTGCCCAGCCGGCCTACCAGTTCGGCTCGCTCGGCATGCAATGGCTGATCGACCGGATTGAGGGCCGTTCGCAGGACGAGCCGCGCACGATCATCCTGCCCTCCGAGCTGATCGTGCGCTCGTCTGCTGCGAAGCTTAAGAGCTAGAGCTCCGCTCTCGAAAGCACAAAGAGCAGTCCCCCAGGCATTCAGGGACTGCTCTCTGATGTTCTTTTCCACAGCCTTTTAGGCAGCTCCTCGCCTTTTGTCCAATCATTTTCCGACCTTTTCTCCGATAGACCCAGCCGTTCAGAATCTTAGCCCAGTTCCATACGAAGCCGCCTTACGTCACGGAATCTCCAAGGTCCACGGCCCACGAACCACGGTCTTCAGCTCCTGTACATGGAATACATATTCCCGGTCCTTGGAGCTCACACCCAGATCCATCGTGATGGCTGCTTGAGTATGTTCGTCCGTCACAAAGGAAAGTCCTCCGTAATCCTTGAAAGGGTCCGGGAAAAAATATAACAGCGATTCCGGTGCGCGCAGATCCGTATGCATATCGAGATGAAGGCGGATCGTTTCCTGCCACATTCCCGAGTTTTCTTTACTCAATCGTTCCACGCGAAGCAGCTCGACGGGAAACCCTCCGACATCAACGGTTTGCCCCAGCTCCATGACGCCTTCCTGAGGAATGGGAATGCGCAGGACCGGCTGCTTCGTCAGGCGGCGGGTAAGGGCCAGCTCAGGAATCGTAAGCGTGAGAGGGCCCGAGCCTTCTTTGACAAAGGTAAATTCATTCGGATTCGGGAATATCTCTTCCCGCCTCAAGGCCAATTGGCCCCCGCTCTCCTCGGTCAAGGTCAAGGTGTCGATAATAAGGTCGCCCGGACCATTCGTCGTCCCATAGTTCGTAATCCGTACACCTTCCGGCACCTGCGGCACCAGGGTTACATTCGTCCGCCCGTCCTCCAGCGTCCGGGTAACCGCCGTTAGGCTGATCCCCTGATGCGTATCCGTAGCCCCCATCTCTTCAATCGTATCTTCATGGCTTGGTACCGTGAGGTTCAACGCAACGGAGGCATCCATCCCCGCAATGCTCAGCATGATCGGTCCGTTTACGGGAATAACCCCCTTATACTCAAGATTTCCGGTCCACTGACCGGACTCAACCATCATGACGGATCGAAACTCGTATTGTTGTCCGCTGCCGTCTATGAGTTTAAAAGCCCTCACCGGAGGAGTCCCGGTTCCATTCAGCGTGGCATAAGCATACTTATCGCCAATCGTCAGCCCTCTAAGCTGAACCTTTCCTTGGCCAACCGATAGGGTCAACGGATCAGGGAGTACGTAACGGATCATCTGCTCCTGCTTATCCTGCACCGCGCCGAAGCCGGGGATGAATTGAATCGCCTTGCTCAGCTGGGCTCTGACCTCAGGCGAGCCGGCAGCCATGGCCGCCAGCAGCAAGATGGCCGCCGCGAGCGCTGCCGCGGCGATCCGCTGGCTCCGCTTGCGAAGCCCTCCCTGGACGCCGACTCTTCGCTCAGCGATGACCATTGTCTGTGCAGACGGGCTGTCGCTCCTGCCCCTCTGTCCATCCGCGACACCGGCATCTGCACGGAAGCTTGCTTCTGCCATGAGCAGGATCGGATCGGCCTGGGCGGCCTGCTGACGTCCATCCTCCTGAGCCATTCCCTTCAGTTCCAGCACCGAACCGGAAGCGTCCGCTTCCAGGAGCCCCTGACCTCCTGAAGCCATCTGCGGCAAGCCCAGCTTACCCAGCGCCCGGGCTTTGATCCGGCCCAGTACCACCTCACCAGCAGGCTCAGCCTCCCCAAGCTCCAACTCGCCAAGCTGCTGGAGGGCACGAGATTGATCCACCTTCTCCAGCAGCTCATACCATGACGCATCCTTATCCCTGCTCATGACCATCCCTCCTTCATCTCCGGGCTCATCCGCTGCCTGAGAGCCATTCGTCCGCGCCGCAAGCGGTTCTCTACCGCCTTGCGCGTGAGCCCCAGCGACTGGGCGATGACTTCTAACGACTCGTAGAACATATATTTCCTAAAAAAGATCACCCGATCGACCCGGTCGAGCGTATCGAGCAATCTCAAGATATCTTCGGACTCCAGCCGCTGGAGCACCGCTTCTTCCACATCCTCTGCGCTGCGCAGCTCGCTCTCCAGCTTCTCTTGTCCGGGCCTGGCTCCCAGCTTGCGCCGATAATCGAGCGCTGTATATTTGGCGAGAATATACAGCCAGGTTTTCAAGCTGCCGCGTCCCGGATCAAACGCTTCGATCTTGTGCCAAGCAGCCACGAAGGCATCGCTCACACATTCCTCCACATCCTCCTGGCTGGCGATCCCTGCCAGCACACGGCTCGCCAGTTCATGCACACAGGAGCCATAACGGTCGATGACCGCTTCGAGGGCTGCCGGGTCCCGCGCTAGCAGGCGCCGGACTAATTCTTGCTCAGATACCTCCATGACGCCACCTCGCACGATGAATGTCCTTCTACCATATACTACGCAGTGATGTCGATCCATCCCTCACGCTATAGAAGAAGCGGACGCTTGACTTTTTTTGCCGATTCAATTATCTTAATATTAAGATAAAGACAGACGAAACCTGATATCAACCTCACCGAAAGGAGATGATTCCCATGTCGAGTCAACAACGGGACGATTCCCTGCATCTGTTCATCGTGCTGTCGCGGGCTTGCGAGTGGGTCACCGCGCATGCGCATCGGGATATCCGGCGGCACGGGTTGAATCCGACTGAATACGGCGTGTTGGAGCTGCTCTATCACAAGGGTCCCCAGCCGCTTCAACAGATCGGGGAAAAGGTACTGATGACCAGCGGCAATATTACGTATGTCGTCGACAAGCTGGTGGGCAAGGAGCTCGTCATCCGCAGGCCATGTCCGGACGACCGCCGGGTCAGCTTCGCCGAGATTACCGAGCGCGGCGTCGCCCTGCTGAGCGAAGTCTTCCCTGAGCATCGGGAGGCCATAGACAAAGCCGTCTCCGGGCTGACCCCTGAAGAGAAGCGGCAAGCGATCGACCTGCTCAAGAAGCTCGGGCTTCAGGCCAAGGAAAGCTTCAAGCAGGGCGGCAGCTAGAAGAATCGGCCAGGATTAGCGGCTATCCAAGCCGCTTCTTGGTTGCCGACCGGAGACTTGAAGTTCCGGCTGCCTCCTCGTTTCATTCATTTTCTGCTCAACTATCTTAATATTAAGGAAAAAGGAGATGTTTATGATGCAAATCATGGTCTATACCCCTTCCATGCAAGGCTCCGGAAGCTTCAATGGCGGTAAAATCACAGAGCAAAAACCGATCGGCTTCTCAGGTGAAGGCTCGGTCGTCAAACGGATCGGCCCGCTATTCTACTGGGCCTGGGCATTCTCGCCGGAAGAAGGCCATATCGGCTCTCATCCTCACAAGGCCTTCGAGATCATGACTTACGTCGTGCAGGGCCAAGCGGAGCATGGTGATTCCCTGGGTACCCGCAGTGTGGTCGGACCAGGCGGCGCTCAAGTGATGCAGACCGGCTCCGGCGTTTCTCACCAGGAGCACTTCATCGGACCTGATATGGAGGCATTCCAAATCTGGTTCGAGCCGGAGCTCGAAGCAGCTTTGCTGCGCCAGCCGACCTATCGCCAGTACGAGCATGAAGATTTTCCCGTCCGGGAAGGAGATGGCTTCCGCTTCAAGACCGTCATCGGAGCGGACTCGCCTATCGAGATTGTAGCCGATGCCAAGGTCTGGGATCTGGAGGTAGATCCCGGAGGCTCCTTCACCTACACGGTTCCGGCAGGCCGTACGCTGGCGGCCCTCGCAATTCGCGGCGGCGGCACCTGGGAGCATGCCGGTTCCCCTCAGCCGCTAACCGCCTTCCGCCATCGCGACTTCATGGTTATGCGTGCGGATAGCGCGTCCGAGGTCAAGCTGCATGCCCCGGAAGGAGAAACGCTTCGCATCCTCGGCATCGAAGTACCGTCCTCCGTCGATTACCCGCTGTATCCGAAGCGGTAACCGCCTCACCCCTGCAACATGCCAAGGCCCCGCTCCTGCGGGGCCTGTTCTGCGTTCTCTCAGCTCAAGCCTTCCGGAATACGCGCGTCGGAGTCTGCCTGCAGAGCAGCCATGAACGGGGATATTCCCCTCCGCCGTTCCATCCAGGCTGCCGAAGCATGCGCGTCGGCCGTATTACGCATCTCCAGCACCCAAGTCCCCTGGAAACCGGATCTGATGATCATGGCCACACATGCTTCCAGAGGAACTGTCCCTGTGCCCAAAGCCAGATGGTCGTCGTTCTGTCCATAATTATCGCTGAGATGCACAGCCTCCAGATCGGGCAGTACCCGCTCCAGCGAGCGCAGACAATTGCCCTCTCCCGTCAGATGTGCATGTCCGGCATCGAATACGATCTTGACCCTCGGCGAATCCGTCAACAGAAGCACACGTTCCAGAAAAACCGTGTCCACCCCGACCAGATTCGGATAAGGCGGAACGTTCTCCAGCGCAATCCGGACCCGTGAGCCGTGGGTTTCCTTGACAATATGCCTAAGAAAAACCGCCACTCGATGCGCCGCTGCCTCCAGACTCCGTCCTGCATAGACCTCTTCCTTGCTTTCCTCCAGACCGAGCGCCACCCGCGGACCTTCATTCTGCTCCGAAGGCTCTTCTCCGTCTAGCTCTGGGTCTATGGCTTCTTCCTGATCCGTACGCGAGGCCTTCCATTCCCAGGTACCATGCTCGGCTAAGCTCCAGCCTCTCCCTGCAGCAGTCTCCGCTTCCTGCGGAATCGGCTCGAGCTCCCCCGGGTGAAGCACGATATAGCTGCAGCCCAGCTCCTCTGCAATATGCAGACTGCGGAGAACGATGCGTTCGGCCTCCAGCCTTGCCACGCCATCGCTCGCAGCCGGGTTGCAGCCGGTGATCGGAGCATGGACCGTCCAGGAAATCCCATGCTCCTCGCCAAGCCGCTTCAGCCAGGCGATTCTGTCCTCCGGCCAGTCCAGCAGCTCCTGATGAGGGCCCTCTCCCATGATCTCGATGGCCTTCCAGCCCTCCCCAATCAGCCGGATCACGGCCTCCTCCAAGGACAATTCCAGTAATGCATAGGTCGATACGGCACAATCCGTACGCATGGACATCCAAGAACCAACCTCCTTTTTCTCCTACTTAATGCCCGATTGGATGAAGCTGTTCATAAACTGGCGCTGAAAGAGCAGAAATCCGGCCAGCAGAGGCACGATAACGAGCAGCGTCGCAGCACTCACCTCGGTCCATTGGGCCCCAATCTCGAACGACTGAGCGAATATAGCCAGCCCTACGGTCAGCGGACGATTCTCCACCGAGTTCGTGACGATCAGCGGCCAGAGGAAGTTATTCCAGTGATAGCTTACAGATACCAGACCGAAAGCGATATACGCCGGCCGGGACAGCGGGAAATAAATTTTCCAGAGCACCTGCCACTTGGTGTAGCCCTCCATCACGGCCGCTTCGTCGAGCTCCGGCGGGAGCGTCTTGAAGGTCTGCCTCAGCAGGAAAATGCCAAAGGCCGAGGCAAAATACGGCATCATCACACCAAGCTTCGTATCCAGTAGGGACAAGTCTTTCAGTACGTTATAATTCGGGAAGATCAGCACATCCGCCGGCACCATAATCTGTACCAGGAAGAGCATGAACACCGCGCTCTTGAACCGGAAGTCCAGGCGGGCGAACGCGAACGCCGCCATCGTGGCGGTCACCATCTGCACGGCGAATACGCCTACGACGATAATCACCGTGTTCAGATAATATTGAGCGAAGGGAGCTGCCTCCCAGACCTTCTCAAAGTTTGCCAGAGTGAACTCTAGCGAGAATGAAGGAGATAACGCGATTTGCTTGGGACGGAAAGCGGTGACCGTCATCCACAGCAGCGGCACCAGCCACAGCAAACCGAATATATAGAGAAGCCAGCGGCTTATGTTCATCGTTTTGAACGGCATAGCATCGCCTTTCTTTCTGCCGCCCATGGCAGCCAGGAATTAATGATAATGAATCTTCTTGTCCAGTCCGAAGAAATTCAGCGCAGCCACCAGCAGCAATACGGCTATCATAACCACCGTCAGCGTCGAAGCGATCCCCTGATCCCAGAAACTGAACGCCGTTTCGTAAATATAATACAGCAGCAGATTACTCGCATTATTCGGCCCGCCCTTGGTCATGATCACCAGATGATCGACGAGCTTGAAGGAATTGGTCAGCGCCACGATCGAAACGAACAACGTCGTCGGCATCAAGAGCGGAAATGTAATTTTACGAAAAACCGTCCAGCGGCCGATACCGTCAACCTGTGCCGACTCATAGAGCTCCGGCGAAATATTTTGCAGGCCGGCCAAATAGAAAATCATGAAATACCCGGCTTCCTTCCAGACCACCATGGCAACCATCGCCCACATCACATATTCCGGCGATCCGAGCCAGTTGATATCCGACTGCCCGATCCCCTGCATGAACCGGCTGAGCAGACCGTACTTCGGAGTGTAAATAAACAGCCATACGTTAGCCGCGGCGATCATCGGAATCAGCGTGGGATAAAAGAACGCCGTGCGCAGAAACCCTGTTCCCCGCAGCGCCTTGTTGGCGAATACCGCCATCAGCAAAGCCAGCGCGAGGGACGTCGGGACCGTACCGAGCGCAAACCACAGGTTATTGCCCATGACCTTCCAGAAGATGGAGTCATCCATCAGATGCGTATAGTTATCCAGTCCGACGAACTGAGGCACAGGAGTAGCCAAGTCCGCTTGATACAGACTAAGTCCGATCGTCTTGGCAATCGGATAGAACGTGAATAGAAACAAAAAGACAAGGGATGGCAGCAGGAGCAGCCAGGCGAAAACATTGGTCTTCCAGCTCTTCCGTGATTTCGTATACCCTAACAATGTGGACCTCCTGGCGTAACTCGGATTAAGAAAAATGGAGAAGCCCGGTGCGGAGGGACCGGCGGCTTGCCGCCTGGCCCCCGGTTGGGGGACCTTCGGCTGAAGACCCTGCCCTAGCCGTCCGCAACGAAGCTTCATCCTGCATGTTAGCTGGCGTCGTCCGGCTCGGACGATTATTTATTGAATGGAGCGAGCGCCTTGTCCGCTTCTTCCTGAGCCTTCTTGAGCGCATCCTCCGGCGACGTGCTGCCTGCCAGAACCGCCTGCACCTGGTCGCTCAAGGCCTTCATGACTTTGCCGTTGTTATGAGTCGACAGCTCGGCGGCTGCATATTGCAGCTGGTCACGTGCGACCAGAGCCGCAGGGAAATCGGCTGCATATTTCTTCATCGTCTCCGTCTCATAGGCGGATTTCTTAACGGCTACATAGCCGGTGTCGATACTCCACTGAGCAGCACGTTCCGTTTCGGTCATAAACTTGACGAACTTCCAGGCCGCTTCCTGCTTCTTCTTGTCAATGTCCTTGAAGATGTAGAAGTTGCCGCCGCCCGTCGGGCTGCCGAAGCTCTTGTTCTTAGGCAGGAAGCTGACACCGAAGTCAAACTTGGCATTCTTCTTGACGTTCGTCAGATTGCCCGTCGTGTGGTACATCATAGCCGTTTTGCCTTCCAGGAAGTCCGATGGCACCGTTCCCCATTCCGTAACGCCTTCTGGAATAACCTTCTCCTTCTTCGCCAGATCCGTCCAATATTTCAGCCCCTCGATGTTCTCGGGCGTATTGAACATGACCTTCTTGCCGTCCTCGGTCATTAGGTTCTTGCCGTTCTGCAGAGCGAAGGTTTGCAGCATCCAGTAAGCGAAGCCGGATACCGGAATCTCCAGTCCCCATGTGCCGTCCTTGGTCAGCTTCTTGGCATAGTCCTTCATCTCATCCCAGGTTTGCGGGCCCTTGTTGGGGTCGAGTCCCGCCGCCTTGAACTTGTCCTTATTGTAATAAAGCACGATCGTGCTGCGCTGGAACGGAATGCTGTAGACTTTCCCCCCGGTCTGGGAATTGGCCATAAACGCCGGGTAGAAATCGGACAAATATTTGTCCCCGCCCTCTTGAGCGATGAACTCGTCCAGCGGGATAATCGCGTTCATGTCCAGCAGGCTAAACAGCTCGGTCGATTGCAGCACGGCGAGATCGGGAGGCGTCTTGGCCTGCACGCCGGCCTGCGTCTTGACTGCGGTATCCGCGTAGCTACCGGTGTAGACCGGCTTTACCGTGATATTCGGATTTTCTTTGTTGAATGCCAGCGCCATCTTTTCGATGTTCGCCGTCAGTGGACCGCCCACCGCAATCGGATAGTAGAAGGTCAGTTCGACCTTCTCATCCTTGGCCGCTGGGGCCGGGGTAGAGGAAGGAGCAGCGGTGCCGGCCGTTGCGGCAGGCTTGACAGGCTCGGCTTTGGCGCAGCCGGCAGCTACAGTCAAGCATAAGGCTACACTCATCATTTTCGGTGCAAGGGAACGCATGGGAATCTCTCCTTTGGGTTATATGGTATCGTTGATCAACAGTTCCTCAAGCCTCCTCCTCCCACTCTAGCAGAGCTATGTGAGAGGACGATTACGGCTATGTCAAGCTGAAGTAAAATCCATCATCCTAAAGCCTGTGTACAGGCAGCAGCTCCGTCAACGAAGACCAGATATAATCGGGCTTCACGGAGAAGCGCTCCGCATCGCTTAGGGAAGCGACCCCCGTCAGCACCAAAGCCGTCTGCAAGCCGTTATTGTGACCCAATAAAATATCCGTCTCCAGGCGGTCTCCCACCATCAGGCAGCGGTCCGGGGTCAGTCCGCTCCACTCCAGCACCTTGTCGGCATAATACGCCGAGGGCTTGCCGATAACAGTTTGCGTGTCGATACAGCTGGCAGCCTCGATGGCCTTCACCATCGACCAGGTGTCCGGAATCACATCCTGCTCGACCGGACAGTACGGGTCTGGGTTAGCGGCGATCAGCGCCGCTCCGTTGCGTACCGCCTTCTGGGCCTGGTGCAGCTTCTGGTAGTCAAACTGCATATCCATGCCGACCAGCACATGGGTCGCAGCGAGCGGATCTGTCGTCCAGCGGACGTCCTGCTCGTCCAGCTCCTTGAGCATCGCCGTCTCTCCGACGACGAAGACCAGCGGATCTGTCGTGGTCTCCCTCAAATAAATAGCCGCCATGTAGGAAGCCGTCACCATCTCTTCCAGTCTTGCCTCGAGGCCCAGCCTGTGCAGGCGGTCCCTGCATTCCATACGGGTTCTTGTGGTCGTATTGCTCAGAAAGTATACCCTTCTGTTCTTCTCCCGCAGTCCGGCTAGCGTCTCGGCTGCGCCGGGAAGCAGACGGTCTCCAAGCAAAATCGTGCCATCCAGATCAAAAAAATAACCATCCCATTCCATCACATCCGACAATCTCTGCGCAGCTCCCTTCCTGAGAACAACACAAAAAACCCTTTACGCAACAAACAGAAGCGGCGCGCCTGAACAGGCTCCTCCATTCGTTGCATAAAAGGGTTTTCTCCTCGTCTCCTACCCTTAACTATTCGGTTGGTTGATCTCACTGCCTACTGTACCAGTTTAATGTTATCGGCAGATCAAGGCCAGATGAAGGAATTGTAAATCGATAAGGCAAAGCATCAGACTGTCGGAACAGTCCCTCCGTCAATCACATATTCACCTCCTGTGATCGACGCTGCGCGGTCGGATACCAGAAAAGCCACTAGCTCGCCAACCTCCTCTGGAGTTCCAGGGCGGCCAACCGGGATACCTCCCAGCGATCCCATGAGCAGCTCCAGCGCGCTCTCCCGGCTGCCCGTCTGGGCCGCGAAGCGGTCGATCATGGCATCCGCAGCTTCGGTTTGGATAAAGCCGGGAGCCACCGTGTTGACACGTATCCCGCGTGGTGAGAACTCGTTAGCCAAGCCTTTGCTGTAATTCGAAAGCGCAGCCTTCGCCGCTGCATAAGCCAGCGTGGATTCGTAGAGCGGCAAACGTCGCTGGATTGACGAGATATGAACGATAGCTCCGGCTCCCTTCTCCACCATGAGCGGCAGTAAACTACGGTCCAGACGAACTGCGCCGAGCAGATTCCAATTCAACATATGAAGCCAGTCCTCATCGCTCAGAACAAGCGCGCCTCCTGGCGGTGTCGTCGATCCGCCGACGCAATGGACCACAATGTCGATCCCGCCGAAACGCTCCTTCACCGCTTGAATGACCACCTCCACGCCTTCCGACGTAGCCAGATCGGCTTGAACAAATAGCTCAGTCTGCGACAGTCCCGCTGGCAGGCTGCGGGCTGTGGTCATTACTGTGGCGCCGGATGCGGCGAGTCTCGATGCAATGGCTTTGCCCATCCCCTTCGTACCACCGGTAACGAGCGCTTTTTTTCCTTTAAACTCTTGTGACGGCTGTTCATAGGATGTACTCATGATATTCCTCCTGATATTCGAGTGAAGACACCCGTTTCTGCGTTCCTGTAGACTGTTCATGGCTAGCTTCTTGGACTTCCCACCCCTGAGTCGCCATCCGGCAACGGGTCTGTCTGTGAAGTTCCAACGTCATCTTACCTCCAGCTCTGGTATAACGTCTAATTTATATTTATAATCAAATTCATGAATAAATTTCATACAAAGGTGATGGAATTGTGGAGCTTACCCAATTGGAATACTTTTTGACGGCAGCAAGGCTGCAGCATATGACGATGGCTTCCAAAGA
This sequence comes from Paenibacillus filicis, assembly GCF_038070315.1. Lineage (NCBI taxonomy): Bacteria > Bacillati > Bacillota > Bacilli > Caryophanales > Paenibacillaceae > Paenibacillus > Paenibacillus filicis. The sequence continues at coordinate 57,031 of NZ_JBBPCC010000003.1, forward strand.
ACTGAATATCACGCAACCGGCGCTTAGTCATTCCATTTCCAAGTTGGAACATGAACTAGGTGTCCCTCTATTCGAGCGCAGCGGGCGCAATATTCAGCTGAACCGGTATGGCATGATGTTTGTCAAATGGGTGGAGCAGGCACTGGACAACATCCGCAACGGCATGCAGGAGATCGAGGAATGGTCTCATCCGGATACGGGAGTCGTCTCCATCTCTTATCTCAATATTCTAGGCGTCGACCTCGTGCCCACCCTCGTCCGGGATTACCAGATACGTTATCCGCAAGTTCGTTTTGAGCTGAAGCAGGGGAATAACGGAGATATTAACAATCATCTGGAACAGGGCAGATCGGATATGCTGATTACCTCCAAGGAAACGACCACAGATCATCATGAATGGCTTGTGATCGAGCAAATTCCTCTATATATTGTCGTATCTTCCCGGCACCGTCTGGCTGACCGTCCCAGTTTGAAGCTGGATGATCTATCCGGCGAGCCGTTCGTTGAATTGAAAAACAACTGCGGGTTGCGTAATTCGATCCTATCCCGCGTTCAGAACAGCAGCTTCACGCTCGATTCCGCCTACGATGCCGAGGATTTGGCTACGGTTGCCGGATTTATTAAAGCCGGACTTGGCGTTTCCGTACTTCCGAAAACCCCGGGGCTAATGCTGGAGGGACTGGTCTGGATTCCAGTCTTGGAAGAGGGCTGGTTCTGGGAAGTCGGCCTGACCTGGAGAAAAGACCGCTACATGTCGCCCGCGGCCAAGCGGTTTGTCGAGTATGTCGGGCATTCTTCTTCGGCTCGCATAGCTGAAACTCTTTCCTGAGGATCACTTCCAACCACCTAGAGTTTCTTTTCATCATTAGTTATTCCCTGCAAGCCCGTTCTCAAAAACAGTCTTGGCCTGCAAATATACACCCTATCTCATTCCATGCAGCATTGGCCTCTATATAGAATGAATCATTGCATTTTCAAAGGATGCAAAAGACGGTCTAGGGCAAGCCCCAGACCGTCCAACGTGTACGAATTCTTACTGAATAAAACCAGCCTTGCTCAAGAAACGCTTGATCATCACCGCAGCTTGGGCGCGGGTAGCCTGACCCTGCGGCATCAGCTCGGAATCAGTCATACCGTTCATCAAGCCTGCTTCGATGGCAGCAGCCACCTCGGCCTTAGCCCAGATCAGCTTGCCCGCATCGCGGTAAGCACCCAGGTTCTTCTCCTGCTGGGCAGCGGAAACCGATGTCCCTGCGCCTGCGTAAGAGAGGGCGCGCATAATCATCGCGGCCTGCTCCTCGCGCGTGATAGATTGCTCCGGACGGAAGGTCCCGTCCTCATAGCCGCCGATAAGCCCTGCACCAGCCGCAGTCGTCACATCAGACGCGTACCAGGCAGTCTTGGCGACGTCGCTAAATTCACTCTTCGCCGCAGCTGAACTCAAGCCCAGCGCGCGGATGAGCAGCGCCGCAAATTCCGCACGGCTGACCGAACGGTCGCCGTCAAAGCGGTCTTGGCTAACCCCATCGACAACCAGCTTGCTTGCCAGCAGCTCGACATCGGCTTTCGCCCAATGTTCTGCCAGATCGTTAAAGCTCTTCTCATGCTGGATAACGGTATACACGCTGTTTCCGTTGCGCTTCATAATTGCCGTCATTCCACCATTCTTGGCTGCAAAGACGGTCGGAACAAAGCGGAATTGTCCCGTTTCTGGAATGAATTGAACACCAGTCGCTTTGTTCGCATCCACCGATTTGTTCAGAGTTATTTCACGCGTCACATACGCCTGGCCGAATGGAATACTTACGGCTCGGCCGTCTTGACCCACTGCCTTCACATCAAACTCTACAGCGTCAGCCACTTGGCTTGCGCCCAGTCGGGTGGCAGCGCCTCGGATAGCCGTTTGCTCGCTACTGTTCAGTGTCTCTATGGACACGCGAATCGTAAGCTCAGAAGGCTTGACATTCAACTGACTAGCCAGAGCTTCAGGATTAATCAGAGAGAGCGGAAGTTGATAAGATGCGCCATTGCCGATCATCGTAAGGATGCGGCCGCTGTTCTTGCTTGTTTCCAGCAACGCCGCGGACGGGATGTCCACTTGCGTCCCGGTCAGCTTCACCTCGACCTTGGCGTCAGACTTGAGGGCGCTCTGCAGCGCAGCCGCATCTATTTTACCATCCTTAGCCTCAATACTTACTGTTCCGGAAGCTGGAGTTGGCTGATTCCCGTTGTTGGAACCATTCGTATGGTTGGATTCGCCTGAATTTCCATTGCCTGAATCCCCATCGCCGCCATTGTCGCCCGGTACATCGGAACCGGCTACTTCCACGGTCACCGGCTGCGAATAGATATCATACTTGTTCGCAGCATCGATCGTCGTCGTATACCGCATTAGAACATGCGCCGTTCCCGGCTTTTTAGCCGTAATCTTGGCACCGTCTACACTCACCACATCTTGTCCGTCCAGCAGAACCAATTGCGGGGTTTCCATCGCCTTGCGGCCCTCCGCATAGCGGTATACCTCAGCCGTAACCGTCAGGTTTTCATCGGCTTTCAGCTTGTAGCTGTTCTGGCCTGGCTTAATTTCCGCCGCCCAGTCGGAAGCCCACAACGCGAAATCCGTCGTAATCCCATAAGCCCCCAGCTTGAAGAATCGGTAAAAGTCGTTTTTGCTGTTGAACGTCCATGGCGAGATAATAATACCGCGGTGCTTCGCCGCTTCCATGAATTTCGGACCGAGATCCGTGTAGCTCGTATTGAACGTCGCATTCAGCGGCTGCAGAAGTCTTAGCGTCTCGCGCAGCGAACGGCTGACGTTCTTTTCACTCGCGTATCCGCTTGTCAGCAACCCGACAGGCATCTCCGGCATCTGGGCCGCCAAACGCTTCAATTGGTTGACGTCAAAGGACATCGCGTTGACATCCGCCTCGGCGTTCATCTTCTTCAGCAGGTCGACAAAGGCGCCAACCGCGGCCGGGGTAGATGTTTTGATCTCTGCCATGACCATCTTGTTCTTGGACTGAGCCAGCTCGATCTGCTCATCCAGCGTCGGAATCGGCAGGCTTCCATACTTGCTCTTATGTGTCTTATTGGCGTCGAGCTTTCTCAGCTCTTCAAAGGTGTAATCCTCTACCAGTCCGGTTCCGTTCGTCGTGCCGTTCAGTGTAGAATCATGCACGATAACTAATCGCCCGTCCTTGGATAAAAAGATGTCATTCTCAATAAAGTCCCCGCCGGCTTCAAGACCCAGCTGATTGCTCACAATCGTATTTTCCGGAGCGCCATCCATCGTGCCGCCTGCAGGCATTCCACGGTGCGCGATAATATAAGGCTTGCGAACGAGCGTTGTTTCGTTATCGTAGACACGATAGGCCGCTGCCAGCGCAGCCGGAGAGTCGGTGATGATGCCGTTGCTTCCCGCCGTAATCTGGCTGTGCAGCGTCAGATTTTTATTAGCGGAATCCGAAGCATCCTTGGTCCAGACGACGAGTGCGCGCTGCTGCAGGTAGGCTACGTGTTCACGAGTAGCTGCCGACTGCGGCAGCAGCGCAATTTTGGCCAGACTGAGGGTCGTTTCCCTGCGGATGTCGAGCAGACTTTCCCGGGTCAACTGCGTGCGGCCGCTGAAATCGACAACCCCGCGAATGATTGGGTAGGCCGTTCTTGCCTTCTTGACCAGTTGCCCCTGATCCGAGATGATGAAGGCATCCTCAAGTCCACGGTTCTTCAATTCTTCTACCAAACGCTCTACGGTAGTCTCGTCGGACACATAGAACGCAGGGATCATCCGGTTGGCCAGTGTAGTCAGCACCGAGTCTACCGAGCCGATTTCCTTCTGCCCCGAGGCATCCGTCACCTTGAGCTCGCGGTTGACATGCAGGATTACCGTCGCCGGCAGGACCGCACCAGTCAGACCAGCCAGTGCTTCCGTGCTGGTGATGTCGGTGATGATCGAAGGCGCCATCGAAATTCGGGTTTCTGGCTCCGTCACCTGCACGAACCGGTCGGAAGCCAACGGAGGCAGATCATCCTGCTGCAGCGTAACGCGAATATTGTCTACCTTGGTCCTGCTGCCATTGGCTTGAAGCCCGATCCGGCCTTTGGCATACGACGTTGCCGCATCGGTATCGACCATCAGCTTGTCCCCGATAAAATGCTGAGCCCGGTCGCCTTTGACTTTCACCATATAGTGGTACATCTTGCCGGAGTCGATCACTTCGCTGTACGAGCCCCGGTCCATGACGTTCCAGGCATTGGTCGGTGTACGCTCGGCAAATTCCACGCCGTTGGCCGCCGTCGCATCCTTCCTGACCGCCATCTGGTAGTAAGGATAATCGTTGTTCTGAATCCGGTACATCAGAGAGTTCCAGCGGGCCGCATCATTGGTTGCGAGATGGGTGACGTCCGCTTCGATCTTGTAGTCGCCGAAGCGTCCGAGATACTCAGGCAGCAGCACCCGGGAAGGGTTGTCCGGCGAAGTGAGCGCGCTCAGCTCGAAGGCTCCGGATTTCACGACAGCCGCACCGGGAGTCGTCCCTTCCTTCCTAGTCCAGCCCGGAGGCAGTGTTCCATCTGTTAAGCTGTTGAAGTTTTCTTCGTACAGCACATAGTCCCGGTCTTCGGGCTGCTTAACCACAACGAGCAGACTGACGGTCGCGTCATCCTTCTTCCCTGTGACGGTGTAGACGCCCTTATGCGCAGCTTTCAGAATCCCGCTGTCAAGGCTAACGTCAGCATTGGCAGAGGTCCATGTAAGCTGGTCCCCCTTCAGCGTGCTGGAGGTAAAATCGCTGAACTCCGCATCGAAAGACAGAGCGCTCAGTGGCTGCGGCTTGCCGGATTCTGCCAGCACATACCCTGCTTTATGCTGAAGGGACAACACCTTCGCTCCGACAGCGGATGGCGTTACGATCACTTCCTGCGCATACGTCAGGTTGGCATACACGGCTTTGACCATTGACGTTCCCGCCTTCAGCGGGACGAGCTTGTTGTTCACGATCTTCAGCACATTGGAGTCGGAAGAGTACAGCTTCATGCGTTCGCCATATACGGCATCGGTGATGCCGTCTGAGTAGTAGACACTACCCGTGACGGAAATACTGCCGCTCAAAGCTTCCACTGTGGACGGAAGTGTCATGTTAAGGCGATCCGCCGTAATCCGCGTCACCTTCAGATTATCGAAGGATACCTTGCTTTGGTCAGCCTGGAAGCCGATCTTGCCTCTCTCGAGCAGATTGGCGTCGAAGCTCTTGTCGATCAGCAGCGTGTAAGCCGATGCTTCCTTGGCTTTGATGTATTCCTTGACATTATTGTCGAACACTCTGACCTTCATCGTGTAGTCCTTGCCTAGCGCCAGCGGCTGGGAATCCCCGCTCGCGATGACGTTCCAGGCGTTGTCCGGGGTTCGGTAGGCAACCTCGAACTTGCCGTTTTGGCGGATCGCCATCTGGTTGTACGGCTGCTTGCCGTTCGAAGCGCCCCGGAACATCAAGGAGGCCCATCGGCCCGAATCGAATACAGATTCGAACCTTACATCCGCCTCGATCGTATAGTTATCCCACTGTACGGGCGCGGTAACCCGGGCTTGCTTCCCAGAGGCTTTGCCATCGAAGAGCATCCGACCACCGTATGTATCCTGGACGACCGTGAACGGCTGGCTTCCGGCATTCACATCGGATATCCACCCGTAAGGGAGAGAGCCGGCCGGATACGCGTCGAAATTCTCTTCGAGCAGCACCGGATTAACAGAGCCGGCAACGGGATTGTTATCCACCAGCCGAATATCCCCATAACCCGTCGTATCGTTCCAGAAGGAAGTGGAGTTGTAGGCACTCCAAAAGCTGTTTCTTTGCTTGGACGGCGTAGCCGCATCGTAACGGTCCGTCACGCCGATATTAAAGCCGAACTGCTCCTGCAGCACCGGGTCAATGCTCAGCATATCCCATGGAATCGCGACCTCCAGAGCCCAGCCGGTAGCCGTCTTGTCGATGGCGCGTAATATTTTCTTCTGATCCTTGGAGCTCTGTCCGTTGGCTGCGGCTCCGAAGTTGAACAACGGGGTCTTGGAGTCAGGCTGGTAGACGAACCCTAACTGCAAATCACCAGCCGCAAATGGTGCCGAATGATGACCTGTCGCGTCGAAGAACAGGTTGATATTATCTTGATCGAACCAATACCCCTTATCAGGATTATAAATAAGCGTATCGTCCTCAGCCTTCACGCCGACATACAGGTACTGGTTGTCCCACAGCATGCCGAACCTGGCATCCTTAAACGGGCCATCCCCGGTGCGGTTTGTCAGCGGCTGATCGATGCTCCAGACGGAATCATCGAGCTTGCCGTCAATGACAGGGGCGTTTAGCGTCTTGCGTGCCTCCAGCAACGGCCTTGCGGCAGCGGCAGCGGCTTGTTCGGGAGCACCGATGGGCAATATCCCGCTAACTAAGGAAGCGATAGTTAGCCAACAAGCGAATTTCGAACGAGTTTTCATGAATCACGGTTCCTTCCGTCTCATTTTTCCGGAGAAAAGCACAAAAAAACCCTCTATCCAGCAAACGGAAGCGGCGCGCCAAATCAGCTCTTCCATTTGTTGCATAAAGGGTGTTCTCCTCGTCTCCAACCCTTGGCTATTCAATTGTCCTTGCATATCCTACTTTATCAGGCCTTTGTTAACGGAGCGTCATGCCGATATGAAGGCTTTGTAAATATATCCATTCGCCGTCCTCAAGACCACAGCTGCCGGTTGCCCATCGAGACGGCACTGGCTCCGGCCTGCAGCGCAATGTCGATCTCGCTGTGCTCCTGGATCAGCCCGCCCGCAATAATCGGCAGTGCCGTACGCTCGCGAAGCTGCGTGATGACCCGGGGAATCAGTCCCGGCATGATCTCCACGGCATCCGGCTCACTCTGCTCGATGTTATGTATGCCCTGCTCCAGAGCCGACGTGTCGATCAAGAACAAACGCTGAACGGCAAGCAGCCCGTTCTTCTTGGCGTGCTTCACAAAATGGCTCTTGGTCGAAATGATGCCCGTCGGCCGCAGCCGCTCCGCGATATATTTCATCACGATCGGATCGCCGCTTAGCCCGCCTATGAAATCGACATGCAGAAATACCTTCTTCCCTGCACGAAGCACCTGCCCCACATAATTCTCCGAGGTTAGCAGATCCCCAATCAGCAAGAAAATAACCGGGCAATCGCTGCGGCACGCTACCAGCAGATCCTCCTGCTTGCGAACAGCCGGGATAATCCGGGCCGGTCCCCAATAATCATGCAAATTCTGACTCAACATTATGTCCCCCTCAGGACGACCTCGCCGTTCCGGCAGCAAGCTCGCTCCTCCGAAAATTTCCTTATTCTGCTTCATCATAGCAAAGCATTGTTTGTGGAATGTTAAGCGCGGTTTTTTTCTCAGGGGAAGCCAGACGCCGCCTGCTGCGACCTCCTTATCCGGCCAACCAGACGGCAGCGAGGAACAACAGCTGCATCAGGGTCCGCGGAATCAGGCGTGGGGTCAGCGCTCCCGCAATTGTCAGCCGCTCGCGGGCAGCGCGTACGTTGGCCGGGAACATCAGGATCAGCAGAATCACCAGCAGAACAGATGCGAGGCTTGACGTTGCCGGCAGCAGGATGCCGACAGCTCCGGCAAGCTCCAGCAGACCCGTCAAGGTCACGAGCAGCTCCGGCTGCGGCAGGGACGGGGGCACCATCCTCACCAAATCGGGCCGTCTCCGGCCCCAGTGAGCGGAGGCGGTGAGCAGGAACATCACGGCTACCGCGCCCTGCAGCGAGGTATGCCAGTCATTCATATAGGTCCACCCGGCGAGGCCTAGCAGACGGAATACCAGGAAGGATGCGATTAATGCGATCAAGGGTGCCACGGTCAGTCTCCTTTCCCCTCAGGGGCCAGCATCGTCTGAATAAAATCCGAGAAGTCCACAGCTCTGAATGTGTGGGAGCCGGAAGGGATCATGGAGCGGGTCCGCAGGCCAAAGGAAATGAGCACAAACAGCTCCGCCGCCCAGCCGGCCCTGACCGTGTCAGGGATGACGCCGTGCTGCTGTCCGGTCTCAATCCATGTCCGGGACAGCCTGACCCAGTACTCATAGAAGGCCTGGAGCGATGCGGCGACGGGCGGCTGCCCGCTCTTGCCGAGCAGGTACATGAGCATTTTATTCGTCATCTCCTCCGGGTCCTCCAGCTGTGCCAAGCCTTGCGTGATCGCTTGAAACGGACCTTGGAAATTGTTCGTTTCCATGTCCACCCGCTCCATAAATCTGTCGTTCACTTCCTCCAGATGCTTGTTCAGGACCAGCGCGAAGAGCTCCTCCATGCTGTTTACATAATGAAAGACCGCGCCGGTCGACAAGCCGGATGCTCGGGTAATGTCCTTCATCCTGATTTCGTCGCAGCTCTTCGTCCCCAGCAGCGTATGCACCGTAGCAATCAATAGGCGTATCGTTTCTTTCCTTCGCTCTTCTTGCTTCATGCAGCGCCTCCTGTCTAGCAGATAGATGCTCCAATTATACAAACCGATAGTCGGTTTGTAAATGAGTTTATCTGTTTGCTTGCAGCTCTGCATGCTGCCGCTTCCGCCCACCCGCTATATAATAGAAAAAACATGCAAACCGTCCGAATGACGGCCTGCATGTTAGGTTGTCTACCCCACTTACCACGTCCTGAACCCCTTGGCTCCAATTCCTGCGTCATTAATAATATCCATCACCGGGATCGAGTAAGCCACCAGGATGAGCACGACCAGTACACTCACCCAGACGCCCCACCGCTCGAAGATCGCAGGGGCCTTCTCCGCCTGCTCGCTGACCTCGGCGATCGGGTATTCCGTCTCGCCCTTCGGTGCGCTCATCAGCATGCAGATGTTGACGATCATCAGCACGACGGCGAAGAACAGAATTACGCCGCCAATCGCCATCGCTACATTATAAGGCATCCACAGAATCGTATCCGGGTGATCCTGATAAGTGGTGAACGATGTCCGCCGTGGAGAACCCAGCAAGCCGAGCGTATGCATCGAGCCGGACATGAAGAACATGCCAACCAGCCACAGGATCGTCTGGATGATGCCCAGCCTATTCATCAGCGGGGTCATCGCCCGGCCCAGCATGGACGGGATGAGCCAGTACGTGATGCCGAAGAAGGTCAGCGCCACGCTGGTCGCCACAGTCAGGTGGAAGTGCCCCGTAACCCACAGCGTATTATGCACGATCGCGTTGAGCTCGTGACTCGCATTGATCAAGCCGCCTGCGCCTGCCGGGATGAAGATCAGCATCCCCATGAACGGGGCGAAGAAGCGGACATCCTTCCACGGAAGCTTCTTAAACCAGCCGAACAACCCCTTGGCTCCGACGGAACGGCCATGCATCTCGAAGGTCGCGAACAGCGAGAATGCGGTCATCAGAGATGGAATGACGACCATGAAGGTCAGCACGACCTGGACGAACTTCCAGACATTCGAGATACCCGGCTCCATCAGCTGATGGTGGAAGCCGACCGGGATGGAGAACAGCAGGAACATGATGAATGACAGGCGGGCCAGCGCGTCGCTGAACATTTTGCCGCCGATGACCTTCGGAATGACCACGTACCAGCACATGTAGGCAGGCAGCAGCCAGAAGTAGACGAGCGGATGGCCGAAATACCAGAAGAGCGTCCGCGACAGCGTCACATTGACCGTCTCCACCCAGCCGAATGACCAGGGGATAAGCTGGAACAGCACCTCGATGGCTACGCCTAGCGTCGCGATGATCCACATCAGCATCGTGACCACCGCCATGAAGGTGAACAGCGGTGTCGTTTGACCCGGATTCGTCCGTTTCCAGTAACGGTAGTTCAGAAATACCCCGATGCCGCTCATCCAGCTCCCGACGACGACGAACACCAGCGATACGTAGAACCAGGGGTCCGCCTTGAGCGGAGCGTAGAACGTATACAGTACGGTCGCTTTATTGAGCAGGATGAGCACGGTAGCCAGCAGCGTACCGAACGTCATCAGTGCGAAGCCGAGCCATCCCAGATTGCGCGCGATCGGCAGCAGCCGTCCGCCGAGGGTCCGGGCGACGCCGGAGTAAATAAAGCCGATGATGAAATACGTCGTAAAGATCAGCGCCATCAGCACGCCATGCGCCGTCAGCAGCTGGTAGTAGCCGATCCCCATCGGCAGCGTCACCATGCCCCCGCGAACCAGACCCTGCAGCACGCCGGCGACGCCGCCCATGAACAAGGCGAAGAACGCGAACAGAATATGGGCCAGCACCAGCGACGCATCGCGCCGGTCAAAGCTTTGGATTTCCTTTAGCATCAGTCGTACACCCTTTCCGGTTCCGATGGCTTCCGCCTATTTCACGATGATTTTCATCATCATCACTTCATGTGCCGCTCCGCAATATTCGTTACAGAGCACCAGGTACTCACCCGGCTTGTCGAACGTATAAGTCATGTGGTTCACTTCGCCCGGAATGACCATCATATTGATCGTCGTCCCGTTGACCTGCATCCCGTGCACGACATCCTGGCTGGTCACGCTGAAGTGAACCTTGGCACCGAGCGGAATTTCCAGCTTATCCGGCGTAAAGCCGAACGCGAAGGCGATCAGGTTCGCCTCGTACTCCTTCTCCCCGACCTGCTTGAGCCCCGGCTTATCGAACGGCGGCGTCTCCGCCAGTCTTGACGGGTCCACGGTATGCCGGTGCCCGCCCGGCGGCTCCATCCCCAGTGAGAACGCGCCTACGCCCACCACGGACAGGAACACGATCAGCATGGAAACGCCAAAGATCAGCCAATATTTTTCTAAGCGGTGAATATGCATGCGCTTGTCAACTCCTCCGACCCATCGGTTTCATCGTTCTAACCCCTCGCCAAAAACAACAGAAATACGCCTACCCAGCTGATCACCAGAAACAGTCCCAGCAGCATGACCGAAGCGAAAGCTCCCTTCAGCACCGGCTCGTTCCGGGTTTCTTGGGCCGGTTTTTCGACGTGCCGTTCCGTATCTTGCAGCTTTGCCATCGTTTACTCCTCCCCCTTCGTAAGGGCTAGTGCTTGATGTCCTCATTGTAGGGGGAGCGGGCCGGCCGGCTCTATGATGTGGATCACACCGATTGTGAAGGAGTCGTGAACAAGCGCACAGTCGTGGTGTTGCACCGACAAACGTCCACTGCGAATAATTGGCATATTCTTGCGCGCAAAAAAGGGCCGCTCCGTCTACCGGAACAGCCCCGCTCGCTTATCGTTTCTTATCGTATGAACTTATGATGACTTAGGATGATGCCTCTGGCTGCCTATAGTACCGGCCAAGCTTCCTTTCTATACGCCATATCCCAGAACATGTACTCGTACCGGCTGCTGAGGATAAAATGCTGGCGCATCCGCGCCCGGTCGGCTTCCCCCGCCTGTGCCGCCAGTTCGTTCAGGCGGTTGATCTGCTCCTCCACCAGCACGCGGAACCAATCGCCGCCGTATGCCGCGATCCACTCGCGGTAGATCGGCTCCTCCGGCGTGCAGTGCTGCAGCTGTTCGCCGATCTCGTAGTACAGCCAGTAGCAGGGCAGGATCGCGGCGATGATGTCGCCCAGCGAGCCGCTGTAGGCGGCGCGCAGCATATGGGAGCTGTAGGCATAGGAGGTCGGGGCCGGCTCGAACGCCTCCCGCTCTTCCTCCGTGATGCCGAGCAGCTTGGAGAACTTCTCGTGCAGCGATAGCTCAGCCTCATAAGTGCTCTGGGCATGAACCGCCATCCGGCTTACCGTCGGCAGGTCATGCGCCTTGGCCGCTCCGAGCGCCTGTACCCGGGCGAACTGGGACAAATAGTAGGCGTCATTGAGCACGTAATGCCGGAAGCTGTCGAGCGGCAGCGTGCCGTCTGCGATCCCTTGCACGAACGGATGGCGGAAGCTGGCCTCCCAGCTGTCCCGTACCGCTTCTCTCAGCTCTGCCGAAAAGGTTGTCGCTGTAATCATAAGAAAACTCCTCCTTAGAATAAGTATTGATCATGGTATGAGTCAAGCTTGCCCATTGAATGAAGCCTAGTGAAGCTTTCATCCGGCGTAGTCTTATGCCCAAGCCAGCTCTAGCGAACATCCGTGATGCTAAAATGCGGCAGCTGCGCAGCGAACCACCAGGCGCAGGCCCAGATGCCCAGCAGCACCGCTGCGAGCAAGGCGTCGCTGGCCGACCAGCCGACGCGGTAGTAGTAGGTCCGCGCAGCCGACGCGGCAAAGCGCTTGGCTTCCATGGCCACGGCGATGCGCTGGGCGCGCCGGATGCTCTGCGCCAGCAGCGGGATCGCATACCGCTGGACCGATTGGGCGAAGCCACGCAGCCCGCGAGGCGTCTTCACGCCGCGGACGAGGTAGGCCGCGCGCAGGGTCCTGTATTCCGCCGCAGACAAGCCGATCAGGCGGATGGCCGCCATGAAGCTGTAGGCGTACTTGGCCGGCAGCTTCAGCTGCTGCATCAGCGAGTAGAACAGCAGCACCGGGTTCGTCGTGAGCGCCAGCAGCAAACCGACAAGCGCCGTATCGACCGTCTTGAGGCCCAGGTGCATGCCGCGGAAGAAGCTCTCCTCGGTGATATGAACCGGTCCATAACGGAACCAGGTCGTCTCTCCCGTCCCGAACAGCACCATGGACGCGCCTGACGATACGAACAACAGGATGAACGGCAACAGGATGAGCAGCAGACGCCGGGTCGGCTGCCCGCTGGACGTGAACAGCAGCACGGTGTACATCCACGTGACATGGATCAATATATTGATGTTATGCGTAAACAGCACGACCAGGAAGGCGGCTATCGACAGCAGCAGCTTGAAGCTCGGATTCACCCGGTGCAGCCAGGTGGTTCGTCCGGTCAGCTTATCCAGCATGGCGGCCAGCTCCTTCTGCTGCATGCAGCGCATCCTCATGGTCCTGGAGCAATCCGCTGCTCAAGGCCCACCCCTCGGCATCCGCGGTAAGGAGGCCGTTCTTGACCTCCCACACTCGCGTAGCGAAGCGCCGGACGATGTCCTCATCATGCGTCACCATCACGATGGTCATCTTGTCATGCTGCCTCCAGGCCTCCAGCTTCTCCAGCAAGGCAAACGTATTCGCCGCATCCTGGCCGAATGTCGGCTCATCAAGCAGCAGCAGCCGCTGCGCCTTTACCGTGGCCGCCGCCACCGACAAGCGGCGCTTCTGGCCCAGCGACAGCTGATAAGGATGCTGTCCGCGCTGCGCAGCCAGCCCGAAGCTGTCCAGCAGCTCGGCCGTCCTCGCCAGCACCGCCTCTTCCGGCTCGCCGTCCCTCCGGAAATTATAGGCCACTTCCTCGAACACGCTGCTTCCTATAAATTGCAGCTCCGGGTTCTGGAACACGTAAGCCGCCTTGCGGACGACATCGTCCAGTCCCTGGACTTGTTTTCCTTCGAGCCAATATTCCCCCTTGGTGGGAATCAGCTGCATCAGGGACGATAGCAGCGTGCTTTTACCCGCTCCATTCTCTCCGACGACGGCGATCCATTCTCCGGGCCATATGCTGGCATGGGAAGCCTCCAGCTTCTTCTCCTTGCCGTGATAGCCGGTGAACGCCTTCAGCGAAACAAGCGGCTCTCCCGTCCGCTCGGGTGGAAGTCCGGCCGTAGCAGGCAGACGGTAGAGGAGCTCTCCACCCTCTGCCCGCAAGCTTCCATCTGCATAATCTTCCCAGACGCCCGGATACCAGATGCCGAAGCTCTGCAGGTCACGCCTATGCTCCCGGAATACCCGGTCTGGCTCTCCATCCGCGATGATGCATCCGGACGCATCGAACAGCACCACCCGATCCACGAAATCTACGATTTCATCAATCTTATGCTCCACGATGAGCACTGTCTTGTCCGAAGTTATCCGCTTAACCGTATCCCAAATCTCTCGGGTGCCTTCCGGGTCAAGCAGCGATGACGGCTCATCCAGAAACCACACATCGGGCTCCAGAGCCAGCAGCGAAGCCATCGCGAGCCGCTGCTTCATGCCGCCGGACAGCGAAGCGATCGGCGCATGACGCAAGTCCTTGCCGAGACCGACCCGCTCCAGTAGCTGGTCAATCCGCTCATCCATCTCCCCGCGGGCGACGCACAGATTTTCCAGCACGAATGCTAGCTCCTCGTCGACATAAGGCATGCAGAACTGCGCATCCGGGTCCTGGAATAAATACCCCCAGGAGTCGGGCCGCCCGGCATCCTCCGACTTCATCGGTATCTCGATGACCGACGGAATGAGTCCCGCCAGCACCTGCAGCAGGGTCGACTTGCCGCAGCCGCTCGGACCGAGCAGCAGCACCTTCTCCCCCGGCCGCACCGCCAGCGACAGCCTATCGAACCATAATCCTGAGCTTCCGGGAAATTTTAACCGCAGCCCGGTTATCCACACGGAGGCTTCCATCATCCGCTCCGCCATCTCCGGCTTACTTGCCGAGCGCATCCAGATCATCCTGACTGACGGGCCGGACGAGCTGCGTCACACCGGTCTTCTCCAGCGCCTTGACCAGCCCGTAGGCCAGGGTACCGCAGATCAGGAAGGCCCCGACGAACCGGTACAGCACATATTGAACGACGAGCCATGGCGAGTATTCCATTAAATAATTGCCGAAGATATCCATCACGAGTGCGCCCAGTCCCGACGCGATGCCCGCGAGACCGGCGACAACCAGCGAATGATTGCGGTAGCGGAAGGCCGCGAATGTCAGCTCCGCGCATAATCCCTGCACGATGCCGTAAGTCAGCGAGGCTACGCTATAGTGGGACCCTAGCAGCATCTCGAACAAGGCAGCAGCAACCTCAGCGAGCAGGGCAACTCCAGGCTTGCGGATAATGAGGAAAGCGACCGTCGCCGCCATGTACCACATGCCGTAAATCAACTGTTCCAGCGGAATGCCCGGCACCTTGAACACATTGTACACATCGCCCCATACCCGGTATATAATCCCGAATACGACGGCAATCACGATCGTGACCAGAATATCGGTCAGCTTCAAACCTTTTGACATCTTGTCGCTCATCTCCTTTGTTTGTCTATGGGGCTTGCCGCAGCATCGCGGTCCTCTTCCAGCGGATTATGCCAAAAAAGCCGCCTCCCGGATCGGAAGCGGCTTGTGAGCACAAGTGAACGTACTGGTTCTTATCTACGCTCTCCACTTCCCTACGCTGGCATCACCCAGATCAGGTTCAGAGGGTCTAGGATCTAGCGATCCAATCTCAGCCGGTTAGGCTCCCCTAGTGACATAAACATAGTAACATGAATACAATAAATGTCAATATCATGTTTTCTTAATCAAAAATTTACTAAAAATTCCTAGTGTTATCGGATAATGTCTGATAAGATAACTTTATTCCCAGTTGAAGGAAATCGATCATTATATGAATATGAAAGCGTTATCTTCATGGACGATGCCGAGGGGGGCCCATGATATGCAAGAAATGATTCCAAGCGAGTTACCGATTCCAGAAATCATACCTGTATCCGTCAGGCTAGTGGCCGATTGCCGGTTCTGCACCTATGTTCAGTATGACCCGCATGCCAGGACTCCTGTACACTGTACCAAGTGGTCGGGAGCCCTCAGTCCGATCCAGGTGAATTTGAATGCGTGCATGACCTGCGGGGAATACAAAAAGTAGAAGAAATGGGGCAATGTGACGAAAATCAGCGGTCTACATCCAATGAAGGCTCCTTCCAGGAGCCTTTCCGCTTTTTTGCCTGCGTTTTGCGGTTGCTTTGTCCTTCGTTCTGTGTCAAGATAATCGGTAGGTTCTAACAATGATTATGTAGAAATAGGTGACATCCGACCCTTATGAAGATAACGTTTTTTCGGCTCCTAACTGAGCTTTCGTCGCGCAAAAGCGTATCCCGCATCACGGGAGCCTTTGCCAAGTCCCGCGCCAGCCGCGCCTTTATTCCCCAGTTTGCCAAGACATACGGCATCCGGATCGAGGACGCGGAGAAAGCGGTTCAGGAATATGCCTCGCTCAATGATTTTTTTACCCGCCGTCTGAAGCCCGGCTTGCGTCCGATTGACCGGTCGAGCGGAATTGTCGTCAGCCCCGTCGATGCGATGATCACCGGGATGGGCCAGATTCGGGAAGGCACGATGCTGAATGTGAAGGGACAGGACTACACGGTTGAGGAGCTGCTTAATTTCAGTCCCCGCCGTATCAATTATACGAACGGGTTCTTTTACGTCCTATACCTGAGCCCGACGGATTACCACCGCATTCATACGCCGGTGGCCGGAGAAATCATCGAGAAGGAGCATGTGCCTGGCAAGGTGTACCCGGTCAATGACTTCGGTCTAAAGCATATGCGTCGTGTGCTTAGCCGCAACGAGCGTCTGATCACGTACATGCAGCACGGAGCCGGTGAAATCGCGGTTGTAAAAGTCGGAGCACTCAATGTGAGCTCGATTCAATATGTCTCCCCTCTGCCGAACAAGGTAGAAGCGGGCGATGAACTCGCTTACTTCGAATTCGGGTCTACCGTCGTACTGCTTCTGGAGAACGGCACCTATGAAGGCCGCTCCGATCTGAACGTCGGCAGCAAGGTGAGAATGGGCGAGGCGCTCGGTGCTTTGACACGCCATTCAATGGGCACTTAGCCTAGTTATACAAGATTCATAGCTGCACCATCGATCCCGCTTTGGGACAGCAGTACGCTTGGAAGAGGCAGGCGGGCGACAGCCCTCCTGCTTCTGGCATTCCGGGCGATTTTTCTCATGCTCAGACCTCTCGGTTCTCGTGCATACCTAGGAAGGAGTCAGACCGCATGAACGTTTCCGCCGGAGCAGCAGGCCGCCCGGCCTCGCCTCAGACCACGAAGACCGATGTGAAGCCGACCGTCTTTCGCATTCTGCTCTTAATCAGTCTAGTCCATCTGTTCAATGACACGATTCAAGCCGTCATTCCTGCCATCCTGCCGATCCTGAAGGATACGATGCAGCTCAACTTTACCCAGTCCGGCATTATCGTCTTCGCGCTCAACATGACGGCCTCCGTCATGCAGCCGCTCGTCGGACTGTACTCGGACCGCAAGCCAAGACCTTATATGCTGCCAATCGGGATGGGCTTTACCTGCATCGGCGTACTGGGACTCGCGATCGCTCCAAATTACTGGCTCGTGCTCCTCTCCGTGCTGATGGTCGGCATCGGCTCCGCGATCTTCCACCCGGAAGGCTCTCGGGTAGCCTATATGGCCGGAGGCAGCCGCCGGGGACTGGCGCAGTCGATCTTCCAGGTCGGCGGCAACTCGGGACAATCGCTCGCCTCCATCATGACGGCGCTCGTCTTTGTCCCGTTCGGACAGTTCGGCGCGATCTGGTTCACCGCTGTAGCTGCCATCGGTATCGTCGTACAGCTAGCGATCTCACGCTGGTACAGCGGTTATCTGGCCGCCAACCCGCCCGCTGCCCGCAAGAGCGGCGCCCGGGCGATGGACCCGAGCCGCAAGCGGCAGATCAGCTTCGCCGTCTGCATGCTGATCTTCCTCGTGTTCGCCCGTTCCTGGTACCAAGCCGGCATCACGATTTATTTCCCGTTCGAGCTGATGGAGAAGTTCGCCATGACGCTGGAGCATGCACAGATTTACATCTTCCTGTTCGCTGCAGCCGGGGCTGTGGGTACCTTCATGGGCGGGCCGCTGTCTGACAAGTTCGGGCGCCGGAATATCATCTTCTTCTCCATGCTGGGCTCCGCTCCGCTGGCGATGGTGCTGCCATATGCCAATGAATTCTGGTCTTATATCATTTTGCTGATTAACGGCTTTATTATCTTGTCCAGCTTCTCCGTGACCGTCGTCTATGCGCAGGAGCTGATTCCGGGCAAAATCGGCACCGTCTCCGGTCTCATTACCGGTCTGGCCTTTGGCCTCGGAGCACTCGGTGCCGTGGCGCTCGGTGGACTGGCCGATACCTTCCATCTACAAGCTGTGATGGGCTGGGTCAGCTTCCTGCCGCTGATCGGACTGCTGACGTTCTTCCTTCCATCCGACCGTAAGCTGAAGGAATGGTCCAGAGAAGTTTAATCATCGCGACCGGGCACTGTCCGGCACGAAGCAAGGGGACCATCCGATTGTCCAGACGGTCCCCTTACTTTCTAGCTCTCCGAACATGACGCGGCTGATATTCATGGGTATAAGAAGATCCATGACTTGCTTCTCTTCTCTCCCATAGCCCGAAGGAACCGAAAGCTCTTCTCAGCCTCTATCAATCGACGACTCTCCCGCAAGCGGTCCTTCATCCCTGGATTCATGGTCCGGGTCCGCTTGTTTCAACTGCTCCTCCAGCCGCTCCAGATCGGCGCGGGTCAGCGGAGTTACAAGCGCCAGATCGCGGCTGATGGCCTTCTCGCTCTGCTCGCGCGCCTCCTCCAGCCGCCCGAGCTTCTGCAGCGTAAGCGCGTAGAAATAATACGATTCCGCATGCTTGGGGGACTTGTCCATCACCTTGGCGTACATATCGGCGGCTTCCTCCACCCGGCCCAGCAAGTAATAGTTCTGCGCCAGGTTGTCCAGAATCGTGACATCATTGTCGTTGAATTCATACGCCTCCTGGTTCAAGACGAGAGCTTCCTCCAAATCCCCATTCAGTACCTTGAAATAACCCAGGTTCCCGTAGGCCAGCGTGTTCTTGTACTCGCCCATCACTTCCTCCATCAGAGCGAGAGACTCGCTGTGCCGGCCCTGGAGCCAGTAGGCCGTGGACAAGTTAATTCTCGCCTGCATCAGGATCTCGCGGGGAGGCGACAGGCGCTGTATCTCCTGAAACACCCGCTCCGCCTCCTCTGGCTTGCCGGCCTTCATCAGCAGAAATCCGTAGCCGATCCGGTGCTGCGGAACGACCCGCTTGAACCCGTTAGCCTTCTCCAGTAGCTCCAGCGCCTTGGCCTGATCGCCCTTCATATAAGCCATGTTGCCCCGCTGGGCATACAGCGCAGAGCGGTTTAGAAACACAAATACCCCGATCGATACGACGACGACACCCGTCCCAAGCGCCCAATGGAGCTTGAAGAGAAGCACCACGACGATGACAACGGCAGCAATTTTGAGTAAATTTTTAACAATGGGCGGCATGCGCTTCCCTCCTTCAAGTTCATGTTCCCATTATACTCAAGCAGCGGGGGAAGAAGCCACTCTGCTGACGCGGCATTGTCCAGAGCTGCTCCTTATTCCAGACTGAACAGCGTGTTGATCGGAATCTGCAGGTCTTTAAATAGAATCGATTGAATCGTTTCCTGCTCCATATATAAATGACGAATACTGTAGCTTCCGTCCTTCAGTGTATTCACATAAACCGTCCGATTTCCCGGATCGACGATCCAATACTCCTGTACCCCATAGCTTTGATACAAGTTGAATTTTTCGTTAAAATCCTTCAATGCCGTGGAGGGTGACAGCACTTCGATGATTAACGCCGGAGCACCCTGGCAGCCATTTTTCGATAGTTGGTCCTTCGAACAAATCACAGAGAGATCAGGCTGCGTGATATGATCGGGCGAATCATATTCTTCGCTTTCGCTAAAAAATATATCGAACGGAGCCACAAACACCAAGCAATGTCGATTCTGAAAAAACGTCCGAAGGGCAACATGCAGCTCTCCTACAATGAACTGATGCATAGCGGTCGGTGCAGGCGACATATTGTAGGCTTTGCCATCAATTAATTCCCATGTTCCACCCCATAATTAACATGATTTATATGGTCTGGTCTGTTCTAATAGTATTTCAAAGTTAGGCTTGGTTACGTGCTCCATGTAGTTGGAGTCCACTGGAATCCAAACAAGACCAAATTTATAGTAGAATGAAATCTCTGCACTTGTTGTTGCCGTTAAAAACACGGAAAAAGCCGCCCCGGCTGCTGCCCGCACTGCGGCCCGGACGGCCTCAAGATAACTATTTCTTCATAAATTCTAGCCTGCAGCAGGCGGTTGAGCAACCGCATCTCCAGCTCAAAACTAAATCCTGCTGCATCGGCAAATCCGGAAACGGCGCCGCGAACTGAAAGCCTCATTAACCACCGTTCAAAATCCGGCTCATCCGCCCTACCCCGTCCTTCATCTCCTCTTCCGTCAGATCGGAGAAATGAAAGTAAGCCCCCCGCCGTCCGCTGCGGGTGTCATGCCCGGTAGGAGCCATATCAGCCCAGAGAACCCCTGCCTCGTGACAGGCGGACCGATAGGACAGATAATCCTCCTCGCTCCCCTTCCACCAGCCGAACAAGTGCAAGCCCGCATCGCTCGGCACCCAGTCAAAGCCCGCGGATAATTCCGTCTGCAGCAAGTCCGCCAACTGGCTGAACTTGCGTCCATAGCTGCGCTTCATGCGGCGCAGATGCCGTTCGTAGCCTCCGCTGGCCATGAATTCGGCCAGCGCCCGCTGCTCCAGCACGTTGGCCGCGTATGGCTCATACAAGGCCTGGGCACGGACGAACGGCTCCACCAGCGAGTCGGGCAGCACCACATAACCGATCCGCAGCGAAGGCGGCATCGTCTTCGTGAAGCTGCCCACATAGACGACCCGCCCGTCGCGATCCAGCGCCTTCAGCGGCTCGATGCTCCGCCCCCGGTGGCGGAATTCGCTGTCGTAGTCGTCCTCGACGATGACTGCACGCTCCCGGACGGCCCAGGCCAGCAGCGCTTGGCGCCGCTCCAGGCTGAGCACCGCCCCCGTGGGAAACTGCCGCGATGGCGTGACGAAGAGCGCCCGAGCATCCCATGCGGCAGGTATAATCCCGTACTCATCTAAAGCCGCTTCAACCACGGTGCCTCCCGCCGTGCTGATCGCCCGGCGAATTCCCGAGTAGCCCGGCGATTCGGCAACTGCCGATTCCCCCGGATTCAGCACCAGCTGCGCGATCAGTGCGAGCGCCTGCATCGAGCCATGGACCACGGCGATCTGCTCGGCCGAGACGCTCAGGCTCCGGGATCTCCGCAAGTACATCGCGATCGCCTCGCGCAGCTTGTAGTCCCCCTGCGCTCCGGTCCGCTCCGTGCTCCAATCGGTACCCGCCCGAATCTGGGCGTACAGGCACCGGTTCCAGGCTTCGTGCGGGAATAGCGCTTCATCCGTATTCATATTGGCAAAGTCAATGACCCCATGAAGCGCTCCTACCGGCGACATCCTCTCTAGACGGGGCGGAGCCACGAGGCGGGAGGCCCATTCGGACAGCCGGAAGTCAGGGACGGAAGCTTCCCGTGCTTCAGGCTCCGCATAGCGATAGGCGACGGTCGTACCGCTTCCGATCTCGCTGACGATGTAGCCCTCCGAAGCCAGCGTCTCGTATACTTGATTGACCGTGCCGCGCGACAGGCCGTACTGCTCCGCCAGTTTGCGTGTCGACGGAAGCTTCATGCCGAGGAGCAGGCTGCCCTCAATAATGGCGTCGCGCAACGCCTCGTACAGCGCGGCATGTTTCGTAGGCAGCCGCTGCATATAAGAATGGTAAGGAATGAGTAAATCCATCGTTCGCGCCCCTTCGGCTTCGTGATTGCTACAAATAGATGAAGTCTGACAAAATGGTACAATCAAATCTGTCATAAATGGATCTTTTCTCAGGCCAATAAATCCATTATAGTTCCAATATCTTAAGTTTGGAAAGGAGCTTGACCGATGTCAGCCGTTGATTCTATCGTTTGCCGCCAAGCGGACCTGAACGACTTAGCCGGACTAGCACGTCTATTCGATGCGTACCGCCAATTTTACCGGCAGCAGCCGGATATCTCCGGCGCGGAAGCATTCCTGCGCACGAACCTGGAGCGGCAGCGGGCCGTCATCTACCTCGCGCTGGAGCAGAAGCCGCAGCCTGACGGTAGCCCATCCTTTCTTGGCTTCGCCCAGCTGTATCCGACTCTATCCTCCGTTTCAATGCGAGAGGTATGGACGCTCAACGATCTCTTCGTCGCTGCAGAAGCACGCGGACGCGGCATCGGTGGACGTCTGCTGTCCGCCTCCGCAGAGCATGGCCGTGCAACGGGAGCGGCTTTTATTCAACTCTCAACCGGTACAGATAACGGCACCGCACAGCGATTGTACGAAAAATCCGGATATATCCGGGATACGGAATTTCTTACTTATTCTTTGAAATTGGAGAACCAGCCATGCGTAGAGTAGACTTCGAAATCAGCGAGCAGCAGGAGATTGAGCCATTTCTGAGGGAAATGACTTTCGGGGTACTGGGCACACATGCCGAGGACGGATGGCCGGAGCTAACCCCTCTCAACTTCGTATATCACGAGGGTGCCGTCTATTTCCATGGCAGCAAGATCGGGCAGAAGATGACCAACCTGAAGAAGGACAACCGTGTGACCTTCTCCGTCGCGCAAGAGTTCGCCATCATCCCCTCGTATTTCCTCGATCCGAAGCTGGCCTGCCCCGCGACCGCCTACTTCAAGTCGGTGCTGATCAAGGGCTACGGTGAAATCGTAGAGGATTTGCAGGAGAAAGCTTCCGCACTGGGGGCTTTCATGAGCAAGCTCCAGCCGGAAGGCGGGTACGAGACCATCGATGCGGCAGATCCCGACTATGCCAAGCAGCTTCGCGGAACCGCCGTCGTGCGCATCCGGGTCGAATCGATGTCGGCCAAGTTCAAGTTCGGCCAAAACCTGACGGACAGCAAGCGGGATAAGGTGACCACAGGGCTGGAGGGGCGGGATGCATCGATGGATGCAGAAACGCTGGCACTGATGAAGCAATATTGTCCGCATCACCGCGAGTAGCCGCTCTGCTGGGTGGCAGGTCGGAGCAGCTAACGGCGGGCCTGGCTTACTTGACTGACTGGGATGAGAGAAGGAGCGTACAAGCCTCTGCAGTTGCTAGAACTCCTCCATGCACGATTCAACAAGTCTCGCCTCCGCTCCCTGATATGCACAAAAAAAAAGGCCCGGCTCTCCGGCAGGAAATCATCCTGCTCAGGAGCCGGGCCTTTTGAGCCATCCGGCCGTTCCATCTGATGTTCGATGTCACTTACTCTGCCGGGCTGACAGCACTGCGCCCTGCCATCATCAGCCCGTCATATGAAGGTATCGTCCGTACGTCTACGGTTCTGCGGCTATGCAGCTAACCGATGCGTTCCCGGCAAATGCCAGGGCTGCTCTGGGCTAAGCGTGCTGAGTCTGGACGTTATGCAGCCTGCTGTAGATACCGCCGGCGGCTACCAGCTCGCGGTGACTGCCCTGCTCGGCAATACCGTGCTCGTTCACGACGACGATCCGGTCCGCATTGCGGATCGTCGATAGCCGATGTGCGATAACCAAGGTCGTGCGCCCTTGCGACAGCTCAGACAGCGATTGCTGGATGGCGGCTTCTGTTTCCGTATCGAGCGCCGAGGTCGCTTCATCCAGAATCAGGATCGGCGGATTTTTCAGGAACATCCGGGCAATGGATAACCGCTGCTTCTGGCCTCCGGACAGCTTCACCCCGCGCTCCCCGATCATCGTATCCATTCCGTCAGGCAGCTTGCGGATCAAATCTTCCATCGAAGCTCTGCGTGCCGCCTCCCAGATTTGCTCCTCGGTGGCACTGAGGTTCCCGTAGGCGATATTCTCGCGAATCGTTCCTGCGAAGAGGAATACATCCTGCTGCACTATCCCGATATGCTTGCGCAGGGATTCCAGCTTGATCTGACGGACATCCAGGCCGTCGACCGTAATTCTACCGCCGGTGACATCATAGAAGCGTGGCAGCAGGCTGCAGATCGTCGTTTTACCGGCTCCAGACGGACCGACGAAGGCAATCGTTTCACCCGACTGAATGTTCAGATCGATCTGACTCAGGATATCCCGGCCCGGCTCATAGCCGAACGTCACGCCTTCGAAGCGGATATTTCCCTTCACGTTATTCAGTTCCACCGCATCCGGCACATCGGCAATATCCGGCTCCGTATCGATAATCTCCGTATAACGCTTGAACCCTGCGATGCCCTTCGGGTAGCTCTCGATGACGGCATTGATCTTCTCGATCGGGCGGAAGAAAATATTGGACAGCAGCAGGAACGCCATAAATTCACCCATCTCCAGCTTGCCCTGAATAAAGAACCAGGCGCCGCAGATCATGACGAATACCGTGATCAGCCGCATCATCATGTAGCTGACGGAGATGCTTTTGGCCATCGTCTTATAGGCCAGCAGCTTGGTCAGACGGAAGTTCTGGTTATCGACAGCGAACAGCTTCTTCTCATGCGCTTCGTTGGCGAAGGATTGAACGACGCGGATGCCGCCCACATTATCCTCGATCCGCGCATTGAAGTTGCCGACATCGCCGAACAAACGGCGGTATGTAGTGGTCATCCGGCGGCCGAAGAAGATGATCAGCCAAGCCATGATCGGAATAATAATGAAGGTTAGCAGCGCCAGCTCCAGATTGATGTAAGCCATCAGGGTGAAGGCCCCCGCCAGCGTCATGATGGCAATGAATACATCCTCCGGCCCATGATGCGCAACCTCTCCGATGTCATTGAGGTCATTGGTAATCCGGCCGATCAGATGGCCGGTCTTGTGGTTATCGAAGAAGCGAAACGACAGCTTCTGGATATGCTCGAACATCTTGCGGCGCATATCCGTCTCGATATTGATCCCGAGCATATGCCCCCAGTACGTCACGATATACTGCAGTGCCGTATTGAGCACATAGATGGCCAGCAGTCCCAGACACGCGAGCACAATTACCTTCCAGTCCTGCCCCGGCAGCAGATCGTCGATAAACTTGCTAACCGCCAAGGGAAAAGCCAGCTCCAGCAAACCAGCAATAATTGCGCAGGTGAAGTCCAGTATAAAGAGGCCCTTATACGGACGATAGTAAGAGAAAAAACGACGAAGCACCCTTATCCCTCTCTTCCCTTTCCGAATATGGAGATACGTTCGCGAGCTGTGCAAACCATTCGTTCCGGCAATCATAGGCATCTATCGGATGCCTTGTGGTTATTAAAACGATTCAAGTCCGTGCAACTCGCCCTGCCTGCCATCATATCGGATATATCGGAATCCCGCAATACTTTGGAGGTACAAATAATACCAATTTCGTGAATTGGAAACAGCATGCATATGGACCGTACTCTTACAAGTCATTCACGGTATACCGGTTTATGCGGGATTCTATATTCCTTATGTCGCACGACACTTTACTCCAATTTCATTTGATTGACATCTTTATGGAACTTTTTTACGCACCGTACGTCCATTTATTGAGGTTGGATATCGGAGGTGATCTGTATGCTTAAGAAGAAAAGATGGCTTTTAGCTGCAACTGCTACTTTAGTGATCGTGGGTACTATCTGTTGGCCGAAGGGGGATCTGCTGGAGGTTGCTGCTGAGCAACCAACAGGTCCGCAAGCCGTCCAGGCTATAAGCGCTATAAAGGATGAGTTCCAACAACAAACGGAGCTTGCAGAACGGGTACAACGTGAGCAGATAAACGAGCTTGAACTTAAGCGGGCTGCCTTGCAACATGCCGATTCGAAAACGGCTTCTGAGGCGTTTGCTTCTACCTTTGCCGCTTACAAAGAAATGCATGCAAAGCATCGTAACTTATATGCAAATAAAAACGATAGTGATCATCCAAGCAACCAAAAAGCACGGGATGAAATCGAGAAAAAGGAACAGCTTATCGCAGATTTTGAACATGAATGGGCAAGCAGCTCCAAAACGGATGAGCAGCTTCTTAACGAATTTATTGCCGCAGCACGTCAGCTAAATACAGAGCTTCTTTCAGAAGGGGCTGAATAACATGCATAAAAAGCCGGGATAACGTCTACTCCGGCTTAACTTATGCGTACATGACGATCATTCCTTTGTCTCCCCGGCCAAAAACCGGTTGCGGTACGTATTCGGCGTCAGCCCCGTGAACCGCTTGAAAATTTTAATAAAATAGTTGTCATTCTCGTAGCCGACTCGCATGCCGATCTCCGCTACCGGCAGATTCGATTGCTCCAGACGCCGCTTCGCTTCGGTGATACGCAGCTGGTGCAGATACTGAATGACATTCGTGCCCGTTTTTTTCTTGAACAGCGTGCTGATATATTTCTCATCCATCGCCACCAGGCCCGCCAGCGTCCGAAGCGATATGATGCTGCGGTAATTTTCCTTCATATATAGGATAAGCTTATCGACTTCCTTGTGCCCCGTCTCCGCTTCGAGCTCGCCCTCGCGGTTCGGGCCTCCCGAGAGCTTATCGTGGCCCAGCTCCCCAGCGGGGTCCCGCCCCTGTTCCCCTTGTGGGGCTGCAGCGGACGCTGCGTCGTGGCCTTCCCGTCCGGTACTTGAAGGCAGACCGGCTTGCCGCCTCCGCTTCCCGAGCTCCGACTCCACTTTGACGAGCGCATCCATCAACGACTGTACATTCATCGACAGCTTCAGAATATAGTTGGATGCGCCGAGCTCCATCGCTTGCCGGACGTATTCGAAGTCGCTCAGGCACGACAGCATGATGAACCGGCTGTCGAGCTCGGCCTCCCGTACCTGCCTCAGCACCTCAACGCCATTCAGTCTGGGCATCAGGATATCGCAGATGACCAGATCCGGCTGCAAGCTTCGGATCAGCTCTAGCGCCTCCTCGCCGTTGCCAGCTTCTCCGATCACATCGAAGCCCAGGCTGTGCCAATCCACAATGCGCCGAACGGACTCCCTGACAAAGACCTCATCCTCCACAAGCAACACGGTCCACATGCTGTCCACCTCCGCTTACGATCATCATCCGCTTGCTGAATCTATGAAATCATGGCTTCTGATTCCATGTCCTCTAAGGTCGATAGAGACCTCTATCGTATCACAGTACAGACAGCCTGAAACATGAACAATATTCCGCAACCGCTAGAACGGTAGTGAGCATTCCCCCGAAATCCAGTCTCTCATCGACTTGGAAGACTAGCCCTCTTCCCCAGCGTGCAGCTCCTGCTTCCCGATCACGGGTTCCTCATACGGCTTGGACAGCAGCAGCGGCAAATAAAACCTCACCCTCGTGCCTTGGTCCAACGACTCGACCTCCAGTCCTGACCGTCCCTTGAACAGCAGCTCGAGCCGCTCCCGCAGATTGCTGATGCCGATCCCCGGTCTGCTGCGCCCGCCCGGCTTGCTCATCCCAGTAGACATCCCGGGCTTGAGACCCGCGCCGTTGTCCTCCACCTCCAGGTACAACCGGTTATCCCGCGCATAAGCCCTGACGGTAATCAAGCCCTGGCCCTCCAGCTCCATGAAGCCATGCTGGATGCTGTTCTCTGCGAGCGGCTGCAGGCTCAGCTTCGGAATCAGCGCATATTCGAGTCCAGGCTCCGCTTCATACCGGACCTCGAAGAGCTGCTTGTAACGGAAGTTTTGAATCGTCACGTAAGACTCCACCAGCCGCAGCTCTTCCTTCACATGGATCAATTCGAGCTCGGAATTAAGCCCCGCCTCCAGCAGCTTGCCCAGACTGACGCAAATCTCCGCGATATCTGACTGCTGTTCAACCAGCGCCAGCCACTTGATCGTGTTCAGCGTATTGAGCAGGAAGTGCGGATTGGTCTGCGACAGCAGCACCTGGAAGCGGACCGCCTCCTTCTTCCGTTCCTCTTCGTTGAGCCGCTGGACCAGCTCCTCAATGTCGGCCATCATCTGATTGAAGGCGCGCGTGAGCTGAAGCACCTCGCCGTGGCGGTTGCTCTCCGGCAGCTTGACGCGGAACCGCTTGTCGACCGCATCGGCCATCCGGCGCTGCAGATGCTGCAGCGGCTTGGTGACCGTCGAAGCGATCAGCAGTGTAATAGTCAAGAAAGCCAGGGTCAGCGAGACCGATACGGTGAAGAAGGACCGCTTCAGCCGGTCCACCTCTGCGTACATAATATCAAGCGGAACCTGCTTGATCAGCACTTTATCCAGCCGGGGCAGCTTGGTATAAATATTCAGATAAGAGCCTGAGACATAGTAGCCTTTGTCCTGGTTCGCCAGGGCGGGCAAGCCCGTCAGGCGCTCATCCTGTACGTCTCGGCCCAATTGGCTGTCGGCTAGCACCGTCCCGTCCGGGTGGAGCAGCAGGTACTTTTCCTGCGAGAATTGCGTGGCCAGCCGGAACCACTCGTACACATCGACGCTGACGCGCAGTGCCGCATAGGGCGTATTGTTGCGGTTCTTTAGCGATGTGGCGTAGGTCAGCAGCTCGGGAGAGCGCGACACATCCCGGCTTGTATAATTGTCCTCCCAGCTCCAGGCATAGACATTCGGCTGCCCGACTGCCTTGGCGTACCATTCCTCTCCGATCATCCGCCCGTAGGACAAACTCTCATAGGGCTGGTAGGAGGCATATACCTGCCCCTTGAAATCCACGATCGTATAGTACACCGGAGACAAGCTAATGAACAAGCTGTTCATGATCGACTTAAACTTCGTATCGATCAGGTACACACGCTGCAGGGTATCGTAGCGTTCGGGAGCTTGCAGCACGGAGGAAACCGTATCGTCCTGCTCCACCAGAATCACCGATTTGTACGCAACGTTGAGGACATCCTCGAGCGACTTGTTCAGCGAGAGCATCTGGTTTAGATTTTGATCGGCCGTCTGCTTCCTCAGCACCGCCTCCACCCGATTGAAATTATACAGGTTCAAGCCTGCATGAGGAAGCAGGATCAGCAGCGCGAACGCCAGAAACAGCCGGTTCTTCAATGTTTGGGGCAGCCAGGCTGACGGCCTGATTCTCGCCTTGAAGCCTTCTCCTCTTGTCCCCATCGCTTGGCCCGCCCCCCTTCGGAGCCGCTTCTAGATCCAGCGTCCCCTGTTCATCCAGCTTATTATACGTCCGCGGACAAAAACAAGCCTTCTGAACAGAAGGCTTGGCAGACCGCCTGCGCCCAGGGACACCTCATCCTGCGCAGCACGGCTCATTACCCTTTCACGGCCGTGCTGGATAAGCCCTGGATGATAAAGCGCTGTCCGACGAGAAACACAGCGAGCATAGGCAGAATACCGGCCGCAGCCGCAGCCATCATGCCATTGTAATCCACATTGAATTCCATGATAAAGTTCTGCAAGCCGAGCGGCACCGTGTAGAGCTCACGCTTGATCAGGAACACGAGCGCATTCTCGAAGTCGTTCCAGTGCCACGAGAAATCGATGATAGCCAGCGTCGCCAGCGCAGGCTTGGCTAGCGGCAGCATGATCTGCGCGAAGATACGCAGATGTCCGGCGCCGTCGATGAACGCGGATTCGGAGATTTCCTTCGGAATCGAGTTCAGGAACTGCCGCATCATAAATACGCCGAAGATCGTAATCATCCCGGGCAAGATCAGCGCCCAGTGCGTGTTGAAGATGCCCAGCCATTTGAACATAATGAATTTGGGTACGAATAGCACCTGAGGCGGCACCATCATCATCGCGATATAGATCATGAACAGCGTGTCCCGGCCTTTGAACTCCACCTTCGTAAAGCCGTAGGCCGCCAGGGCCGACAAGAAGGTCGCCCCAAGCATGCTGAGCAGCGAGACCTTGAGCGAGTTTAGATAATAAGGGACGAAGCTGCTCTTGCCCGTCCAGATCTTGATGTGATGCTCCCAAACAGGATGTGCCGGAATCCAGGAGATCGGATACTCGAACACTTCGCCCGGCGTCTTGAACGATGTGGAGATCATCCAGATGAACGGCAGCACCATCAGCACCGCGAAGAACAGCATGATCAGGGTAACTGCGCCTTTGCCGAGCAGCCTGCCGGTCTGTGTCTTCAAAGCTAGAGCTGCCGGGCGGCGGCGCGGGGCGGCATAGCCGGTATTGGCCTTCATGGCGTTCTTCCTCCTTTGACTGTTAATCATGCACCCACTTCTTCTGTCCGAACCATTGAAGGGCCGTGATGATCAGAATGACTCCGAACAGCGCCCAGGACACGGTGGACGCATAGCCCATCTCGTAGTAGCGGAAGGCCGTCTTGTACACATACAGCGACAGGATGAGCGAGCTGTTGCCCGGTCCGCCCTGGGTCAGCGCTTCGATGATGCCGAACGTCTTGATCGTCATGATCAGTCCGGTCACGAGCAGCATGAACGTCGTCGGGCTGACGAGCGGCAGCATGATCCGGAATACCGTCTGCCGGACCGAGGCGCCGTCCATCTTGGCCGCCTCCATCAGCTCGGGCGATATTTCCTGCAGGGCCGCCAGATAGATGATCATATTGTAGCCGAGCATAAACCAGATCCAGATGATATCGACCGCCCCCATGACGGAATCCGGAGAGGTCAGCCAGCCCGGCGGATGTGCGATGCCAAGGTTCATGAGCAAGCTGTTAATCGGCCCCTGCTTCGGCTGGAACAGCAGCATCCAGACGAAGGCAACGGCCACGCCGCTCGTAATATACGGCATGAAGTACAGCGCACGCAGCAGCGTCTTCATATAGACCGAGCGGTTCAGGATGACCGCGACGATGAAGGCCAGCGCGACGGAGACCGGCACGCTCGCGAGGAACAATACGGTGTTCTTGAGCGAAATATAGAACAGCTCGTCGGAGAAAAGCCGTTTGATATTATCGAAGCCGACGAAGTGAAAGGTCGGACTCGTAAATTGCCAGTCCGTAAACATCAGCACGGCCGAGAATAACGCCGGGATGATGAAAAAGAGAAGCACGCCAATCAGATTCGGCATAATAAAGGCGTATCCGATCCATAGCTGTCTTTTGCGCATGGTGTTCTGCTCCCATCCGGGCCGGGAATCAGGGAAGAGCAGGCGAACAGGACGCGGTGAATCCGCTTGTTGTCCCGTTCGCCGCTTCTCTGGCTTCCGGCTATTTTTTAGCTTGCTTCAAATAATCGTTATGCCGCCTTGCGATCGACTCGAGTGCAGCCTTGGCATCCTTCTTGCCCGTGAAGAAGTTCTCATACTCCTCTTGGCGAAGATCCAGCACCTGCTTAGGCAGCGAGCGTGTGTACTTGGACGAGCTGTTGAACAGGACCTTCTTGAGCGACTCCTGGTCGTAGGTGGCCGCATTGTCCCCGAGCAGCAGCTTCAGCGTCTCATCGGCATTCACGACCTTGGAGGCCGGGAATCGTCCGCCGGGTACCATAGGCAGCATCCCGCCGTCCGCATACCATTTCAGGAACTCCCAAGCCGCTTCCTTATGCGGGGATTTGGCATTGATCGATACGGCATCACCGGTGCCTCCGCGTGTTATGAAGTCTCCGGTCTGCTCCGTGAGCCTCGGCACTGGGGCGAAGGCGATCTTGAACGTTCTCGGATTATCCTTCATATTGTTGGCACTGCGGAAAATCCAGGTTCCGGCATTCAGCATGGCGGCTTCTCCCTTGAGAAATACCGTATCCACCGGCATCTTGGAGGTAACCTGCTCCGAATATGGAACCGTGGTCCGGCCATCCTGCATCATCGCCTTCATGATCTCCAGCCATTGCCCATACAGCGGATGGTCCATGTTGGAGCTGCCGTCAGGCTTCGTGTAGCCGTACTTAGTCGACACCGAATCCAGCGGGTCCGGGAACGGCTCCAGATGCTGGACGAGCCCGTAGCGCTTGTCGCTCTTCAGCTTCTCAGCAAAGGCTTGCATCTCCTGCCAGGTCCAGGCGTCCGGCACCTTCAAGCCGGCCTGATCCAGCAGATCCTTGTTGAACCAAACGAAAAACTGGCTTTTGCTCGTCGGCATCGCGTAATACTTGCCATTCGCCTTCCATTCGGCGGCACCGTCGATTTTCTCGTCAATGTTGTAATCCTTGTAGGCACCCAGCTCCTGGGTAAAACCGGCATCTACCCGGCGCTGCAGCAGCGTCTGGGAGTAGTTGACGAACAGGTCAACGTCCTGCTGGGTCGCGAGAGCAGTATCCAGCTTCATATTCCCCGCGTCGTCATTGACGAACCGCTCATATTTCACTTGAATATCCGGGTTCTTCGCATTCCACGCATCCACCACGGCCTGCGGACCGGATTCGGCCGGCACGCCTCCCCACATCGTCAGCGTAATCTTCTCACCCGGCTTGGGTGCAGGCGCAGTCGTCGTGCCGGATGGAGCAGGCGTCCCTTCCGTGGTCGCCGTTCCCGTCGAGCAGCCTGCAGCGGTTGCACATACCGCGATTGCGGTCAGTACCGTCATCGTCTGTTTCTTTATCATCAAGATCCCCTCCAGCAGTTGATATGCTTTGGTTTCCCAATCTCCCTTGCCCCTTCACTATAACACCCGCGATTCGGACCGGTAATGAACGATTTCCTTGGATTGATGGAACGATGTCGTGAGATTGGGGATGTCTCCATAGAACGATTTCGTGAAGCTCTCTTGGCAAGGGAGGCGTGATGGGAGTATGCTAAAGGAAAATTAGTGCGCGGTCTTGGTGCCGCAAGGAGGCTTAGGACAGATGATGACAACGAGCGAATGGGACAAGCTGTCCGAGCGGCTTCCCCTCTGGCTGGAGGAAAGCCGCCGCCACTCGGTCAACGGCGCCCCGGCCAGCTATATCCCTGAACTGGCCCATGCCCCGGCCGATGCGCTGGGCATTACGATAGCGTCGGCAGACGGACGCCAGCTCACCTTCGGCGACTGCGGGATTTCCTTTACTTTGCAAAGCATCTCCAAAGTGTTCACCCTGCTGCTCGCGCTGATGGATCAGGGCGAGGAAGGCGTCTTCCGCAAGGTCGGCATGGAGCCGACAGGCGACGACTTCAATTCCATGCTCAAGCTAGAGCTCGTCGAGCCCGGCATTCCGTTCAATCCGTTGATCAACGCCGGAGCGATCGTGATCTCCTCGCTCATCCGCGGGCAGACCCCGGCTGAGAAAACCGGACGCATCCTCGCCTTCTTCCGCGAGCTGACGGGGGACCCGGCACTAACCTGGAACGAGCAGGTACGAGCCTCCGAAGCGTCCACAGCCCACCGGAACCGGTCGCTCGCGTATTTCCTCAAGGATAACCGGGTGCTGGACGAGGACGTGGAGGAGGTGCTGGACGTGTACTTCCGGCACTGCTCGATTGAAGCGACCTGCCAGCATATCGCCAAGCTCGCCCTCGTGCTGGCACTGGGCGGCAAGGACCCGGCTACCGGCCGCCAGCTCGTCCCCCGGCGCTATGTGCAGATCGCCAAGAGCTTCATGATCACCTGCGGCATGTACAACGCCTCCGGCGAGTTCGCCATCAAGGTCGGCCTGCCCGCCAAGAGCGGAGTCGCAGGCGGCATCCTGGCCCTCGTCCCGGGCCGTTACGGCATCGGGGTGATCGGGCCTGCACTGAACGACAAGGGCAACAGCGTAGCCGGCGTTCAGCTGCTGCAGACGATGTCCGAGGCTTGTGACTGGAGTATTTTCTAACAGCGAATAACCCCGGTTCGGCGCGAAGGTGCCGGAACGGGGTTATTCGCTGTTAGTTGACAGATCGGTTAAGGCCATCGAATCATAACTGCCTCTGCAAGATTGGCCATTCCCCGGTAAATTCGGCTTCGTCATACGCAAAGAAGCTTCTCAGAATCTCTTGGCGATCGTCGTGAAACAATTGATCCGCTATCGCCGACGCCAGTCTGGGGATGGCATATTTCATGCCCGAGATCGCCGAAGCGGACAGTCCACAGCTGACGAGGGCCGAATAGTTAAAAGCAAAAATGCCGTGCAGACGTCTGCTCCCCTCGTCATCCCGGCTTAGGAAGGCGAAGCCCGGACTCAGATACGGATGCGCATCCAGCAATGGATTGGCGCCTCCTTCCATAGCCTGATAGCGGTCAGCCCAGCGGGCAATATGACGCTCGACCAGCTTCAGCTCCGGGCGCAAGGCCGGATCGGAGAGAAGCCCCGTGCTGATGATCAGGAAATCGAAGGCGAAAGAGCCCTCTGATGTAGTTACAACGGCCTGCTTGCCTGCAGCCTCCACATTCAGCCAAGGCGCGCCCAGGTGAAGCCGGAAGCCGGGCCATGCCGCCGCGCGGTCAAACGTATCCTGGGTCGGCGGCTGGTTAAGCTGGAAGAAACGGGAGATAACCGCATATTTCTCGGCGTCCAACAATACGGAGAACCGTTCGATCATCCCGGACACTTCCATCTGACGAATCGGATTAATACGGGGCAATTCCTTCCGCCGGACAAAAACATGCGCCTCCGCCACTCCTTGGGACAATGCGAACTGGGCATTGTCGAAGGCCGAAGCCCCTCCGCCTAAGATAGCGATCTTCTTGCCCTTCAGCCCTTCAAAATCAATCGGTTCCGAGGTGTGGGCATACAGGCTGTGAGGCAATTTCCCTTCAATCATGGGCGGTACATGCCACTGACCGCCGCCTTGAATACCTGTCGCCAGCACGACCTTACGCGCCAGCAGCAGGCTGACCCAAGCTCCCTTCCCTTCGATATGCAGACGGTGAATTCCGTCTTCTGCAGGCTCAATCAGCTTCAGCTTCACCTCATTGACGACCGGCAGCTGAAGAACCTTCCGGTACCAGCGCAAATAATTCATCCAGTCGCCCTTCGGAATCTTGCCGACCTCATCCCACCCCTTCGGACCGGTCTGCGCTTCCCGCCAAGCACGGAAGGTCAGGGAAGGAACACCCAGGTCGATGGAAGTCAAGTGCTTGGGCGTCCGCAGCGTCATCATGCGAGCATACGTTTCCCACGGCCCTTCCAGCCCTTCCTTATTTTCGTCGATGACGAGGATGTTCTGCACCCGTTCTCGCAGCAGGCCGAAGGCGGCGCCCAAGCCGCATTGGCCGCCGCCGACGATCACAACGTCATAGACATGCCCCTCAGGATGGGTTAGAGGACGAACCCAGCTAGGTCCCCCGAAGCTCAGATAAGAAAGATCGGTTTTCACCCGTTTGTTTAAAGCATCCAAGGTCATGATGGTTTCCTGCCTTTCTGTGATGTCTTTTTCCAGCCGCTCCGGTTTATCCCTGCGCATCCACCTTACTATCGTACACATCCAAGGCGGCCTGTACGGCAGCGCCAGTAGGAATGGACACGCCATGACGGAGCAGTGCCGCGTCGAGCGCTCCCAGCAGGTGCAGCACATTTTTTTTATTGCAGCTGAATCCCATCGTGCCGATCCGCCATATCCGGCCCTTTAACGAGCCGAACGAGCTGGCGATCTCGATGCCGAATTCATGAAGCAGCATGGACCGGACCGATTCCCCATCCACCTGATCCGGAATATTCACGCAGGTAACCATCGGCATCTTACAGTCAGGGTCGCCGAACAAGGTCAGTCCCATGGCCCGGAGACCAGCCACCAAGGCCGCTTCATGCTCGAGATGGCGGGCGAACCGAGGCTCCAGTCC
The DNA here is from genome assembly GCF_038070315.1 of Paenibacillus filicis. Taxonomy (NCBI): domain Bacteria; kingdom Bacillati; phylum Bacillota; class Bacilli; order Caryophanales; family Paenibacillaceae; genus Paenibacillus; species Paenibacillus filicis. The sequence continues at coordinate 92,234 of NZ_JBBPCC010000003.1, forward strand.
TTCTTCCAGCACGAAACGCAAGCCTTCGCGCAAGGCGTACAGCATCGAAGTCGCTTCGGTATGATGATTGAGACGCGCGGGGCTCCAGTAGTCCTGAAGCTGACTGAGATCGAAATAATTGCTCTGGATCGGCCGGCCTCCGCTGTCTGCTTCCTGCTTGGGATCGCGAAGCCCGCGTTCGATCCGCTTGCGCCTCAGCAGCTTGGCCTCCGCTCGTTCGTTGTACGTGATAGGGGCCATGCCTGCCGGAATGGACAGGCATTTTTGCGTGCCGCCGATGACAGCATCGAGCATCCATTCATCCGCTGCGATCCTCGTTCCGCCAACCGTCGCAACGGCATCGACGACGAGCAGAGCGTCCGACGCCCTGCAGGCCTTGCCGATCTCTTCCAGGGGCTGCAAGCAGCCCGTGGATGTCTCGCCGTGGACGATCGCCACAAGATCCGGACGCTCTCTAAGGATCGCTTCCGCCACTTGCCCGCGGGCAAAAACCTGCCCCCACTCCTGCTCCAGGGTTGAAACCTGCGCGCCGCAGCGCTGAGCAATCTCCACCAGCAGATGCCCGAATCTGCCATAGATTGGCACCAGCACGCGGTCTCCGGGTTCTATCAGGCTCGTCAGCACGGCTTCGATACCAGAGCGCGACGTGCCGTCTATCGGGTACGCCCAGCGATTGTCTGTCTGGAACAAAGCTCGGATCATGTCCATCGTGTCATTCATGATGTCGGTAAACTCCGGGTCAAACTGTCCCAATATCGGCAGCGACATGGCCCGCAGCACCCGCGGGTCGACCTCCACCGGTCCGGGAGTCATGATCGTACGAAGGGACGGCGACAGCTCGCGATACCTTTTCAAAGCGCTCCCTCCTTGTCATAAGCTAATCCATATAGCAAATCCGTCAGCACGGAAACTCCTGCCGCAAGCTCCTCCGCTGACGTATATTCATCCGGCGAGTGACTGACGCCGCCCCGGCTCGGCACAAATACGAGCGCTGCCGGACAGATGGACTGCATGACTTGCGCATCGTGCCCGGCTCCGCTGAACATCCGGACACGGCTCCAGTCTCGTTGCGTACAGATGTCTTCCACCCACCCCGTCAGCTCCGCATCCATCATGACCGGCTCCGCGTTCATCCATTCGTGGGAGGTGAGGATCAGCCCCCTCCTGGCTGCAAGGTCCCCGAGGCCTGCTGCCGCCTCGCTGCAAAAGGAGGAAAGCTCGCCCCCATCGGAATGCCGCGCATCGAGCGTGAACGACACCTTGCCCGGTATGACATTGGCTAAATTCGGAGTGAGCGTCAAGCTGCCGACGGTCGCTACCATCGGAGGGCCGTAGCTCTGCGCCAGCTTCTCCATATAGCCCACCATCTCGGCGGCTCCTGCCAGCGCGTCACGCCGCCAGGCCATAGGCGTCGTTCCGGCGTGATTCGCTTCGCCGATGACCTCGAAGGTCAGCCGCTTTTGACCGACGATGCCCTGGACGACCCCGATGCTGCTTCCCTCTCGTTCAAGAACAGCTCCTTGCTCAATATGAAGCTCTATAAACGCCCGCAGATCTTCCCGTCTGACAGTCCAGGCCCGGCTCGCCTGGGAACAAAATCCGGCCGCCAGCATGGCTTCCTTCAAGCTCAATCCCGCATCATCGTAGATATCCGGCACCCGGTCGGGGGAATAGCGTCCCGACACATTGCCGGAGCCCCAATACGTGAGCGGGAACCGGCTTCCTTCTTCTTCGCAGAACGAGACGATCTCGAGATTGTATCTAGGCTTACCATAACGTTGCGCCAGATACAAAAGGGCCGTTAGCCCCGCGGCAATGCCGTAAGCCCCGTCGTATTTACCCCCGTGCCTGACCGTATCGATATGGGACCCGGTGAGAATGGTGCCCAAGTGCGGCTGAGCTCCTTCGATGCGCCCATACAGATTCCCCACTTCGTCATAGTAGACCTCCAGCCCGGCTTGCTGCATCCGCTCGGCAAGAGCCGCTTGCGCCTGCTGCCAGGAGTCCGTGTAGAGCAGGCGTGTAACGCCTCCCTCGCTGTCCGCACCGTATCGGGACAGCCAATGTATCGCTTCTTCGAGTGAATCAGACAAGCGGCTGATATCCGGCGCCTCCTCCGGCAAGCGTGAACTGCCAGCATGCCTCATCTTCTTCCCCCCTTGGTGTTAACCGGGTGAAGCAGCAAGCCCCGCTTGACGGGCGAAAGTCCCTCGCCGAGCTTATACACCACCTCGCCACGGCATAAAGTCGCGACTACCCTGCAGTTGAACGTCCTGCCTACATAAGGACTATGCGGATGACGGTAATACAAATCTTGCTCGGATAGGGTATAAGGGCTGTTCAAGCCGACAATAGCCAGGTCCGCATCCGCTCCTACCTTAATCACGCCCTTGCGCGGGTACAAACCGAATCGGCGAGCCGGGTTCTCCGACAGCAGCCGGGATAAGAAGGGCAGCGGAATATTTCGTTTCAGGTATCCTTCATCCAGGATCAATTCCATCGAGCTCTGTGCGCCGGAGATGCCTCCCCAGGCCTGAAACCAATCACCGGATTGTTTCAGCTCGCCTGGACATGGGGAATGATCTGAGGCGATCATGTCAATCTGCCCAGCGGCAACCGCCTGCCACATCTGCTGGCGCTCCGCTTCAGTCCGGAGCGGCGGCGCGCATTTGGCCACTGGACCGAGCGCTTCCAGCTCATCGCAGGTCAGAGTCAGATAATGCGGACATGTTTCCAGCGTCACATCCATCCCCCTGCGCTTGGCCTGATCGATCAGCAAGGCGGCCTGCGGGCTGCTGATATGCACGAAGTGCAGCGCGCATCCCGTCTGCTCCCCATAGAGCAAGGCGCGTTGAACAGCTTCCACTTCGGCGAGCACCGGCCGGGATGCGGCATAGTCGCGAGCCCCAGTCTTGCCGGCACGCTTGGCTTCGGAGCCAAGCTCTGCGACCAGCGGCTCGCTTTCCGCATGAAGGGCCAGAATCCCGCCTAGGGCGGCAATACGCTTCATCCCTTCGACTAGGGTGAGATCATCCACCTCCCGGAAGATATCATCCCCGTCACCTCCCGGGTCGGACATAAAGGCCTTGAACCCGGCAACCCCCGCTTTCGCCAAGCCTTCCAGCGCATCCAGATTGCCTGGCACCAGCCCTCCCCAGAACGCGTAATCGACATAGGAACCGCCCGCAGCCAGGCCGGCTTTCTGATTTAAGGCGCTGACGGAGGTTGTCGGGGGACGGCCGTTCAACGGCATATCGATGTAAGTCGTACAGCCGCCCGCAGCGAGGGAGGCTGAGCCGCTGATGAAGCCTTCCCAATCTCCCAAGGACGGCTCGTTGAAATGAACATGAACATCGATCGTGCCCGGTAATACAAGTTGCCCTTCCGCATCAATAACTCGGCACGACGGAGACGGCTCCAGCGACGGCCGAAGCGCGTGAATCTTTCCGTCTTTGATTCCGATATCGAGCACAGCCACCTCATCCGGCAGCACGATCCGTCCGCCACGTACGATGACATCCAGAGACTCCGCCATATGCATCCCCCTCTTCGTCAAACTCGGTTCAAGCGATCAGCTTCCCCGGTATGTGCTATACCCTCCCGGAGCGACCAGCAACGGTACGTGATAGTGGCCGTCCGCATCCCTCACGCGGAATCGGATCGGGACGCGGTCGAATATAGAGGACTCTCCCTGCTCAACTCCCTGCTCCTGGTAATAATCGCCGACGCAAAAAACCAGCTCGTAAACCCCCGGGCTCAGCTCGCTGCCCGACAGCATAGGCGCATTCACGCGCCCGTCCGCGTTGGTGTCGGCGAGGCGCAGCAGCCTTCGTTCCTCCACTTCCCCGATCCTCCACAGCTCCAGCTTCATCCCACGCGCCGGCTGTCCACAGAATAGATCGAGCACGTGAGTCGTGATTCGGCCATTTCCAGGATGAGCGTCCTTCATGGTTGCGGCCTCCCGGCCTCGTCCGGCTTTAGGATCAGATCGCTTAACCGGAAGGAGACGATTTTGAAAACTTCCTGGAGGGCTGTCAGCTTCTCATCCTCCAGGCTGCCATCCAATCGCTTGTTCAAGGCTGCCTCAATCGAAACCCGGTTCTGATCGCGCACCGCCATAATGAAAGGAAAGCCGAATTTCCCCCGATACGCCCGAATACCGGCCGTTAATCGCTCGAACTCCTCTGTGGAAAGCTCATGCAGACCAGCGCTGCGCTGCTCCCCGACGGAAGCCTCCGTCATTTTCAGCTTGGTGGCGAGATCCGGGTGGGAACGGAGCAGGGCCAGCCGCTCGTCAGACGAAGATTGCTTCACAGCTTCCTCCATAACACTTGTCAGCTGCTCCAATGAAGCAAAAGGACGAGCAGGCCATGCACGTTCCGCCACCCAAGGCGAATGCTCGAATACCCAGCCCACAGACTCGACAAACTGCTCCCGATTCATCTGATTCACTTCTTCTATGGTGAATGTCATTCCAGATCTCCCCCGCATCTACTGAGATAGGTGCCGTCAGGCCGTGTAGGATCTTCCGAGCCCCAGCTCGCTGAGCAGCTGCCGGTAAGCGATTGAGGTGCGGTCTGCGGGGATATGAACCTCCGCCATCAGATCGAGCGGCAGCTCTTCTGGGGTTTGCGCCTCGACCATCTCCCGGTCTTCCTGAAACACCTGCAGATTAAACTTGATCGTGTCCTCCACAGGCGCATCTTTATCAAAATTTCGCGAAATCGGACAAAATAACCGGGTATACCGCGCCGATACCGGCGAAGCGCAGTTCAGAATCCTCAGTCTGTCCTCGTTCGGAAAATAGACGGTGAGCGATGCCGCGAACGGAGGGAATACACGAAATTCACGAAGCCATTGAAAGCCTTCCGGAGCAAGGTTCTCCTGGCCTCTTCCGTAATTGCTGACCGTGCTCCAGTATTCGGCCAGCAGTTCGCCGCCTTCGCGCTTGACGGTGTACTGGGGGACAGACGTATTGCTGCGGTCTCCGAAGGTATCCGTATGCACGAAGGCAAAGTGCGATACATCGAGGAAGCCTTCCATCTGGCGTCCCGCCGAACCGGCAATATCGAAGCTAGGCGGCAGTACATTCAGATAATCGAGGTCCTCCCAGGCCGGAAACTCAGGAATTTGTTCTTCCGTAGACGCGAGCGACGTCCAGACCAGGCCGTAGCGTTCCACGGCTGGATACGTGATCAGCTTCAGCTTCGGCGAGATTTTGGCGTCGGGGTGAGCTGGAACCGACGTGCATCTGCCTTCGCAATTGTAACGGAAGCCATGATAGGGGCAGACGATCTCCCCGTTCTCCACCCAGCCCTTGCTGAGTGGAGCGCCCCGGTGGAAGCAAAGATCGCGGGCTACGACTACCCTGCCGTTGCTCCGATAGCACACAAGCTTCACATCCAGCAGCGTCACGGCCACCGGTTGATCCGCAACCTCACCCGCCTGAGCTACCGGATACCAATACTGCGACAGCACCTGCCAATCCTGGGCGGAAAACGTACAGTCCCGCGGAAGATGAACCTCATAGGCATCGTTTTTCCTCGTATTAGCTGTCATGCGATCACTCACCTTTTCCGTTTGATGGACAACAAGGTCAAGGGTTAAAACTTGGCTGGGAGACGACGGACACATCGCTGCCGTAGGTCACGCCGAGCTCTTTGAGCCACCGCCGGTACGCAATACTGACCCGGTCCGCCTTCAGATGAAGCTCCGCCTGCAGGTCCAGAGGGAGCTCCTCGGGCCGTTGGCTCTCCACAATGGCCGCGTCCTGCTCAATCACCCGCTTCTGAAACTCCCTGAAATATTCGTCAGGCTGATCCAATGCGTAATTTCGGGACACCAGGGCGAACACGGTCGTTTTTCTTTCTTCATGAGGAAGCACTGTGAACAGCATAGACAGCACCTGGTTATTGGCGTAGTTCACTTTTTTGAGCCGGGCTGTCAGAGGCCGCAGAATTTCGAACGTATAATAGATCGTTGCATACTGGCCCGAGCCGTCCGCATCCGCGTAAATGGCGATTTCATCGGAAACGTAGCGGTCTCCCTCCCAACTCACACTGTAGTCTGGTATTTCCGGATAATTGGAATCCCCCAGCAGCCCGTCATGAACGAAGGCCAAATGACTCGCATCCAGAAAATTCTCCACAACCCTCGGCGCAGCTGCATGCAGAAGATATGGCTCCGCGTGTACTGTTTGAAAGGAAGGATCGTCAAACTCCCCGTAGAAGGGAACCGGAGGGTCTTGACTTGAAGCCGCATCGAATTTCACCCAGATTACGCCGTACTTCTCTATACAGGCATATACCACCGCCTTGGCCTTCGGAGGAATGCTTTGCCTCGCAGGCTGCTGGGGGATTTTGACGCATTCTCCCTCCGCATCGTACTTCCAGCCATGGTAGGGGCAAACGATGCAATCATCCTCCACCTTGCCAAGCGATAATGCGGCCCCCCGGTGTATACAAAGATCCTTAAAGGCATGAACGCCTCCCCGAGTCCGAAAGAGGACGATCCGTTCATTTAAAATCGTCACCTGCAATGGATTTCCCTTCAAATCATGCGCATACGCTGCCGCCAACCAGTCCTTGACTAACACGGGGTCTTGGTTCAATGGGGTGTCCTCCCTCTGATGTAGTCTGAATAATCAGTAAATTAGTTAAAAAAAAGAACGCCTGTTAGAATGAAGGATCTAACAAGCGTTCTTTATTTCGTATACGAAAATAAAAACAGCTTTGTTTAAAGCGCGCTGTACAGTTCCTACAGATAAATCTGATAAGATAAAGGATCAGACGCTTTATGCTATTCAATTGGGGTTTCAAGTTAAAGGATATTTAATGTCACTTATAATAACATTAAATTTCACGTCAGTCAATCAAAAATCATTCTCAGACAAAAATAGTCTGTTACATGTTATTTTATCTAACATGAATTGATGCGAGTTAGTCCAAGATAATGTGGGTCAGCGCCGTCTCGCTCCCAGGATCAAAATCCCTAAATATCGTCTGGATTCGAATCCCGAACTCAGACTCCATTTGTTCGGTCAGAGCCTGTTTATAAATTTTGGTTATTTCATGATCGACTTGCTCCCTCATGGCCGGGTTCACCACGCCCAGCTTGGCGAGAATCGGCACTTTGCGGTGCTTGGCGAAGATCGAAATCTGATGATTAGAGATATCAACTTTAATTTGACTGGTACCTACCGTGAATAGCTCCTGGGTAATGCCATTATAGATCAGCGAAATTTTCTTGCGAATTTCTGCAGAATTCTCAATCATAGGCCATCTCCAGACAAAGATTTTTTTGATTTTTATACTAACAAATCAAAAATGAAATGGCAAGATTCCTCACTCATCTGTTACATAAATCGGTTAATGCAGAGTTTCGAAATGTCACCCTGATGCCCGGGGACGCTTTGTATCCAGATATTCAAAAAAAGCCATCCCTCCGCTCGCCAGTCGAGCAGGAAGGATGGCTTTTGTTTGCTGAGCAATGCTGCTGATTACTTCAGGTCCGTCATCGCGACATGGTCCATATCGGAGAACTCCTGGTTCTCTCCAGCCATCGCCCAGATGAACGTATAGTTGCTTGTACCCACGCCGCTGTGAATCGACCAGCTCGGGCTGATGATCGCCTGTTCGTTGCGGACCACCAGATGGCGGGTTTCCGTAGGCTCGCCCATCATGTGGAACACAACCCCGTCTTCCGGCATATCAAAGTAAAGGTATACTTCAGAGCGGCGATTGTGCGTATGGCAAGGCATCGTATTCCACATATTGCCCGGCTTCAGCAAAGTCATGCCCATGACGAGCTGACAGCTTTGAACGCCGTTCAGGTGAATGTATTTGTAGATGGTACGCTCGTTGGAATTCGTGATCGAGCCCAGATGCGCAGGCTCGGCCTCGCTGATCGCTACCTTAACTGTAGGATAAGACTTGTGTGCAGGCGTGGAACTCAGATAGAAGCGGGCCGGATTGGCTGCGTCCGCACTGTGGAACTGCACATCCTGGTTGCCCAGGCCCACATAGAGACAGTCCTTGCTTTCCAGCGTGTACTCGGTGCCGTCCACCGTCACAACGCCGGCTGCCCCGATGTTGATGATGCCGATCTCGCGGCGCTCCAGGAAATAATCCGCGCCCATATCATGCTTAGGCGCTTCCAGCTTGATGGCTGCGCCAGTCGGCACGGCACCGCCGGTGATGAAGCGGTCCACGTGGCTGTAGACGAGCTTGAGCTCGCCAGGCACGAACAACTGCTGGATCAGGAATTCTTGACGCAGACGCTCGGTATCGTAGTGTTTCGTTTCAGTCGGATTTGTAGCATAACGGATTTCCATGAACATTCGTCCTCCTTAGGATACAAGCTTGGGAATGATAGCGTTAACAGTTGAACCTTGCCAGTCGCAGAAACTGATCCCTTTGACTGAACAAGCAGCCTGTGGCGGGATAGCCAATTTATTTAAACGTTTAAATAAAAGCGTTTAAATAGCCGCTAACCTTGGCTCCAGATATAATTCTATCCTAACACAGGTGACTCTGCCGTGCCAAGCTCGAAAATTTAGTATGTCCGCCCCTCTACATGCCGGTCATCCTCTGCCGTTTCTTTCCAGGGGGAAAAACCACCGTGACGCTCTTGCTTTAAAGTGGTATAATATGGGCTGATATCGCAAGTAATGAATAGTTGGAAGGATGGAATTTCATGAACCCTCTTGCTCAGAAACTGAACGAGACGATCAGCCAGGAAAATCCCCACGTATATGAGATGCTGTCTGACATCGGCCGCCAAATTTACTTCCCTAAGGAAGGAATCTTGAGCCAATCCGCCGAAGCGAAGACCAAGGCCAAGAAGTTCAATGCTACGATCGGTACTGCTCTGGAGAACGGACAACCGATGCATCTGAAAGTGATCCAAGACACATTGTCCGCCTATCAACCGAAGGACATTTACGAATATGCCCCTCCGGCAGGAAAGCCGGAGCTTCGCGCCGCTTGGCGCGTCAAAATGCTGGAGGAAAATCCTTCCCTTCAAGGGAAAGGTCTCGGCAATCCGATTGTGACGAATGCACTCACCCATGGTTTGAGCATCGTGGCCGACCTGTACGCAGGTGCTGGAGACGCCGTCATCATTCCAGACAAAAACTGGGAAAACTACGAGCTGACCTTCGGCATCCGCCGTGGTGCCCAGCTCGTGTACTACCCGCTGTATAACGAAGAAAACCGTTTCAATGCCCAGGGTCTCCTGGATGCGATTCTGGCCCAGAAGGACAAGGGCAAGGCGATTGTCGTCCTCAACTTCCCGAACAACCCGACCGGCTATACGCCGGATGCCGAGGAAGGACGCTCCATCGTGAACGCCATCCGCCAAGCGGCAGAGGCCGGGATCAATGTCGTGGCGGTAACGGACGACGCTTACTTCGGTCTGTTCTTCGAAAACTCGCTGCAGGAGTCGTTGGCAGGCCAATTGGCAGATCTGCATCCACGCGTCCTGTCGGTCAAGGTCGACGGCGCGACGAAGGAAGAGTACGTATGGGGCTTCCGCGTCGGCTTTATCACGTATGCCGGTCAAAGCGACGCTATGCTGGCTGCGCTGGAGCAGAAGACGATGGGCATCATCCGTGCGACGATCTCCAGCGGACCGCATCCGTCTCAAACCTTCGTGCTGCACGCGCTGCAATCCCCGGATTTCCCAGCACAGAAGCAGGAGAAGTTCGACATCATGAAGGGCCGCGCCAACCGTGTGAAAAGCCTGCTCGACAGCGGCAAGTACGGCCAGGTGTGGGACTACTACCCGTTCAACTCCGGCTACTTCATGTGTCTGAAGCTGAACACCGTTACGGCCGAAACGCTCCGCTCCCATCTGCTTGATCAATACGGCGTCGGCACGATCGCCCTCGGCGATACCGACCTGCGCGTCGCATTCTCGTGCATCGAGGAAGCGAATCTCGAAGAGCTCTTCGATACGATCTACCAAGGTGTACTGGATCTGCAAGGCGTAGCAGCAAAATAAAATTGGAGCTCTTGCTTCGTTAAATAAAGAAGATCGTCAACCCATGTGCTTAAACAAGGGTGGGCGATCTTTTTGCCGTTCCGGCAGTCGGCCCTATATCGGTCTCGGCTGGCGGCACCCGCCCGGGTAATGCCAGCCTGCTTGTCTTTGCATGCCAAAAAGACCATCGGGCACCATGACCGACAGTCTGACTCGAGCTCTTCTTTCATTCGGTCCCGCAGCCTGCCATGCAGGTGCAGTCTCCCTTCATCTCGCGTCCCGGAAACGACCGCAGAATGTCTCCAGCTCGTGGAAGGGGATCTGGTAATACGCCAGCGCTTGGACTTCGGAACGGGCTGCACCGGGCAGAGCGGTGAACTTGGCGAGCAGGCCGTCCAATTCTCCGGCATCCGCAGACGTCCAGAATTGGACCTGCCGGACATCCGGGTTGCCGGCCTTCATCAGGCGGACAAGCTCCTGCATCGCCCGGACGAACAGGAAGGGATGCCGATGATCGTTCTCAATAAAGACCGTCTCCACCTGGCAAACATCCCTATTCTCATATTCATGGGAACCGGTGCCATACACGAAGCCGGCCGCACCGACGATCCGGTACAGCTCCTCTTCATAGATCAGCAGCCCCTTGCCGAACATGAGCGGACTGCTGACAAAGCTGAGCTTCTGAGCGAAGGAGTAAGGTAGATTCAGCTCGGCATGATGAGCGATGAGGAACTGCACATAAGAGGTAAAGTCGATTTCAAGCTCGCACGGGCGGCATTCGTAAGTCATTACTTCGGTTGAACGCGCAGCGAATCGTTAAGAATCGAGATTCTGCCGAAGCCGCCTCCTTTTTGGGTCCCTTTATTAATATCTGGTTTTACTGGGAACATATGCTTCTCCTCCGTTTCGGTTACTGATTATTTTCCTTACTTCTAAATTATACTTTATTCCATTTTTTGAGTATAGATGTTAAGTTGTTAACTTTACCACAGAACAACATTTCTTGGCCGGAAGAACCTTCCCGAGTACCGGCTTGCTCCAAAAACTTGCCATACAGCCTGCAGGTATAAGCATTCTTGGCCTGTGCGACGACCCGCACCTCCTGTACCTTGGGATGATGCTCTATGATTTGGCCGATCATGAACGTCAGCCCCTTGAGAAACAGCCGCGTTCCCCGGTGGTTCCAGTCCACAAGTGCCATGTCGATGAGAGCAGTCTCCTCATCCTGAGCGGCTTGTCCGCGACTTCCGTAATAATACGCCCCGATGGCGATCACGCGGCCTTCCCCATCCAACACCTGGATCAGATGTCCTTCGGTGATATAGGTATACATCAAAGCTACTGCATCCAGCGTCGTCATGGCCGGGTCCAAATCAAACCGGTGCTGCAGCATAAACGAGCTTGCCTTTGCAAAATCATCGTCACTCTCGCAGCGCACAAAATGAATCGTCAAGCCTCAGCCCTCCTCAAGATTAACGTTATGCCCAGGACGGGTTCAGGAACGCTGCTCCAGGGTGCGCTGGAGCGATGCCAGAATCTGCGGCGACCTGTCCGTCAAGCTGTGGAAGGCCTCCTGCCGCACCGCCAGTACCACCGCAGGGCCGAGTGCCCTGACCGTGGCATTCCGGGGCGTATTCCGCAGCAGCGCGACTTCCCCGAAGTGGTCGCCGTCCTGCAGGATGGCGACTCGCTTCTCTTCGTCCGCCAGCTTCTTCACCACCTCGAACTTGCCGCGGACGATAATGTAGAATTTGTTGCCCTCGTCGCCTTCGCGCACGATAGCTTCGCCCTCCAGGCAGGTCTCGGTAGAGAACAGCACGGCCAGCTCCTGCAGAAGCGCCCGTTCCACCCCCTGGAAGAATGGCAGCTTCTCCAGCCGTTCCACTTCAACTGAAGCATGAAGCCCGTCCTGGGACAAGCGGAAGCCCTGCTGCTTCTCCCACAGTGCGCTGTAAAGCCCTTGCCGCTCCAGCAGCTCCTGATGAGTACCGGATTCTGCAATCCGGCCGTCCTGAAACACATAGATCGTATCCGCCGCAGCCGCAGCCGCCAGGCGATGAGTGACGGACAGGATGGTCCGGCTCCCGCGGAGCCGCCGGATTAGCTCGTTGACCGCCGTCTCGGAAGCCGGATCGAGGGCGGAAGTCACCTCGTCCAGCAGCAGCAGCTGCGGTTCCCTCAGCAGAGCCCGGGCGAGAGCAATCCGCTGCCGTTCGCCCCCGGATAAGGTCGCCCCCTCCGATTGAATAACCGTGTCGTACCCGGCAGGCCAGTTCGCGATCACCTCGTGGATGCCCGCCTGCTTGGCCGCATCGAACATGTCGGCCTCTGTCGCCGCACTGTTGTCCAGCAGCAGGTTGTCCCGGATCGTCGAGTTAAACAGAAAGGTATCCTGCGTCACCAGCACGGACAGCTTGCGCAGCGAAGCTTCGCTGACCTCGCGCAGGTCCAAGCCGTCGATGCTGATCCGGCCCTGCCGCGGATCGTAGAACCGAGATAATAGCTGGAGGGCCGTGCTCTTGCCGGAGCCGCTCGGCCCGACAAAGGCCGTATAGCTGCCGGCCGGAATCTGCAGGCTGACCTCCTTCAGCTGATCGTTCTCCTCGGTATACCCGAAGGTCACGTTCTCCATCCGAAGTGAGGCTACGGGAGAAGGCAGCTCGAGCGGCTGAGCCGGCTCCGGCAGATCAGGCTTGTGCTGCAGAATCGCACTGATCCGCTGGAAGCTGATCCCGGACTCAATCAGATGCGGAATCAGGAATGACAGATTGGAGCCGGATTGTCCGACGGTCATGAATAAAGTAAAGAAGGCCATAAAGCCGCCGATCGTCATCTCGTCTTCAAATATCAAATAACCGCCGTAGCCGAGCATCGTTCCATTCAAAATCATCAAGGCCGTCAAAGGCAAGCGCTCCATGAAGGCATTGGTCATATGTAGTCTGAAACCTGCGGCAAATAGCTGCTGGATGCGCTGCCCGGCCTCCGACCGGAATCGGCCCTGCTGATGCAGCGCCTTGATGGTCGCCTGCCCCTTAACCATCTCGTCGATGGTATTGGTGAAGCGCTCCTGCGCTTCTTTGTACTTCAGATTGTCAGACTCCGCCCGTCGCTGCAGCAGCTTGGGCCCGGCGAGCATCAGCACGGAGCCCGCCAGCATGACTAGCGTCAGCTTCCATTCGATGGAGAACAACAGGAAGAGCCCGAGCAGAACACCCAGGGTCTCCCTCAGCAGCAGCGGGCTTGTACCGCGGATCACGCGCTCTACGGAAGCCATATCCGACGAGAAGCGCGTAACCAGATCACCCACGCGGTAGCGCCGGTAGAACGGAGCCGCCTGCCGAAGCAGACTGCCCAGCAGCTCCGTTCTCAGCTGCCTGATGCCCTCGCCGCTCAGCCTCCCCAGGGCATAATCACCGCATACGCTTACAACAATGTGCAGGAGGCCGCCGCCGACCAGAATAGCCAAAATCAGCAAGAATATGTGGAAATCCTTCGGCGTGAACGCCTCATCCACCAGGTACTTCAAACTTATAGGGGCTGCCACCCCATAGGCCACCTCAACAACCACACTTCCCAGAAAAACGCCTAGCAGAAGCTTATATGGCGTAAAATATTTCAGCATCGTCCGCATCGCATTCAAGGGTTCAAGCGCCTCCTCTGTACGCTTAGCTTACAGCAGAACGCACAGTGTGTAAATCAGGATCGAAAGGCCGCCCCGCAGCACTAGGGCTCCGGGCCTCAAGCCCCGTTACAGTACGATCCGGTTGCGGATGGCGTAGACAACGGCCTGTGTCCGGTCTTCCGCCCCGATCTTCTGCAGAATGCGGTGAACATGCGTCTTCACCGTGCTTTCGCCGATGAACAGCTTGGCGGCGATCTCTTCATTGCGCAAGCCGTAGGCCATCTGCTGCAGCACCTCCAGCTCCCGCTCCGTCATCGGCTGGGTCAGCGGAGTCTGCAGCTCTGGAGGGGCTGCCGGATGAACGGCTTGACGAATCGCCCTCGCCGCCGCAGCGGTGCGGAATACCGCCTCACCCCGGCTGGCAGCCCGGATCGCCTCGACCAGCTCGTCTGGCGGCGCATCCTTGAGCAGATAGCCTACCGCTCCGGCACGAATCCCGTCGTACACATATTGCTCCAGATCGAATGTCGTGAGAATAACCACCTGGCTCTCGGGCAGCAGCATGCTGATGGCCCGCGTCGCCTCAATACCGCTGCATACAGGCATCTGCACGTCCATCAGCAGCACATCGGGACGAACCCGCTCCGCCTGTGCGATCGCTTCCCGGCCATCCCCCGCTTCCGCGGCTACCTCCATATCCGGCTGCGCGTTAATAATAACCCGTAGCCCATGCCGGATCAGCGGCTGGTCATCTGCGAGCAGCACCCGGATCGGCTTCTCCATCATTGCGCTCCCCCCTTTCTTCCGTTCTAGCTTCAATCGGGATTCGAACCTTGAGTTCCAGTCCTTGCGGCTCCACCGCCGCGACGGTCAGGACCCCGCCTGCCCGCTCGCACCGCGCTCTCATCCCGGCCAGGCCGAAGCCCTCCGCCAGAGGCGGTTCTCCCCGATAGGTACCGTTATCCCGTACCGTCAAGACGAGCTCCGAGTCCGCTTCCTCCAGCTTCACGTCAACGCGGGAGGCATCCGCATGGCGAATTATATTCGTCAGCGCTTCCTGCAGCACGCGGTACAGCAGCTCGCTGTGCTCCTGCGTCCAGGCCCCTGACCGGGACTCATCGGTCCAATGAATCGGCAGCCCGCTCTGCACATGAAGCTGCTGAATCAGACTTTTCAAGGCCAAGGCCCCAAGGCCCGTTTCGTCCAGAGCCATATGATGCACAACAGAACGCACCTCCTGCAGGCAGCCGCGAGCAACATCCAGCACAGTGCTCAGAGTGGAATCCGCTTCGTCCGTCCCCGACCGGAGCATGTACGGAAGCGCCTGGAGCTGCACAATCACAGAAGTCAGACCATGGCCGATGCTGTCATGGAGATCGCGGGCGATTCTCGTCCGTTCCTCTAGAACCGCATAGCGAAGCGAGTGCAGCGAGGCTTCCTCCAACTCGCGGTGCGTTTGCTGCAATTCCTCATGCGCCTTGGCCAGTTGTCCGTGCAGCACCTGCAGCTCCGCATAATGACGCTTGCTTTCCTCGTCCGCTTCCCGGCGTATTCTCGCCCCCCATAGCAGCACATAGACACCCGCATGCTCCAGCGCATATACCCCGATCAGGGATAGTCCCTTGCCCTCCATGAAAAAAAGCAACGAATCCACCGCGATCATACCGCCAATCAGCGGCAATGACCCTGTCCACGGCAATCGTGTCACGCTGTAGCCGACCAGAAAAAAGATCAGAGCAAAGGCCGTCATCCCGGCGTCGAAGAACATCCAGAACAAGACAGTCCCGACCCACAGCCCAAGGATCGCAGCGAATCGGCCTATGGAGGTCCCTGGACGTTCTCTGCTCCAGAACAAGGCTGAATAAGCCACTCCCAGTCCAATCAGGAAGAAGGCCTCCGCCAGACTTCCCCGGCTGAGCTTCTCCAGCAGGATCAGGAACAAGACGATATGCAGGACAAGCGCCCTGGTCCAGCCGGGCAGCTGGCTGTCCATCCGCAGCAGATAAGATTTGATCGGCATAGAGCCCACACCTTCTACCGCCATGAGCCCGCAAGCGACTGCTGCGGGCTCATGGCGAATCGTTATTGGCTTTGCAGTTGGTGATATTTCGTATAGATGACATAGGACCGGGCGCACATACTGCCCAGCACGATGAATAGCATCCCGGTACCGACCGACACCAGCGCGTAATGGGCTCCCAGCGAGCTCACCGCCCACCGTAGCAGCAGGACGGCAATCACCAGAATCACACTCGCGATAGAGCCCTTCGACGTTACCTTGCCGGAGGCGGGGTTCACACGGACCTGCTCGATGCTCCCCCGCCATCCCCCGAGCGCAAGCCCGACGACCAGAAAAACCGCATCCAGCAGCAGGCCTGTCGGCGTCAAACTGCCGGTTTGGGCGACGCTCTGCAGGATGAACCACGTAAACAGCAGCGGCGTGATCCACAGCCGCCCAGGCCGGATCTCCTTCTCTCGCAGCATCATGAAGATTACAAGTACAAATACAATAATTGAACTGGCCATAGCCATGCTCACTCCCTTTGTTGTGTCCGTCTCAGGTACACAGCAAGCATACTGCATGCGCAGGAGAAGGGAGTCCACCTGGAGGTGGATTTAGTGCAGCAGGCTAAGAATACCCGTTACTGCATGGTCGGCAAAGGACCGCTCCGGGCGGGACTTCAGCATCACAGTCAGTCCGATGAGCGACACGACCAGCGTCTGTGCAAGCCCCTTCGGATTCATCCCGGTGGTCAGCTCTCCGGATTGCTGGCCGCGTTCGATCGCCTCCTGAAAAACCGCGGAGAGATACATCTGATGCTCCCTCGTTAGAATTTCAAACTTCTCATCATGGGGAGCCAGCTCCACCATCGTATTGATGCAGAGGCAGCCCCGATTCGGCCCTTCCTTGTATTCCTCGTCAACCAAGTTCTCGAAATAGAGTCGGAAGGCCTCTCGGACGGAGGATTTCCCTTGAAATTGGCCCCGGACCCGGGAAGCGTGGTTCGTCGTATATCTTCTTAATGCCGCTTCGAATAGCTGTAGCTTATCCCCGAAGGCGGAATATATGCTGGGGCGCTGGATTCCCATCCGTGCTGTCAACTCGGTCAGGGACGCTGCTTCATATCCCTTCTCCCAAAAAAGCTGCATCGCCGCATCCAGCGCCTTCTCCTCATCAAATTCCCGCGGACGTACCATGAGCTATTCCTCCCCTTCAGGTTTATCCGATTTAGTTATCATTTCATACCAATTAGTATATATAAATTGTAATTATCCACTCTTTTCTTGTCAAATTCTTAACAGTATTCGAGAGAGGAACTCACTCAAATCGTTCAATTTATAGGTTGACAGAAGGCCAACGCAGAGGTATATTTGCTGACATAATTACGTACCGATCAGTATGTTATAATCGCGATCTTGGCGAGACCCTTAAAGAGAAGGTGGTTAAAACGATGACTACGAAGCATGAACAAGCTTCGGATTTTACGGATACCGGCAATGCCGGGATTCGCCATATCCAAGATCGGCCGCGCCGTGCCGGAACAACTGGCAGCTCCCCGATGCCTGGTTATGCGGCTCTGCTGTTTGCCGTGGCCTGCGGAGCGGCCGTCGCGAATATTTATTACGCGCAGACGCTGCTGGACACGCTGTCCCATGTGTTCGGCATGCCCTCCTCCGCAATAGGCATGGTCATTACCATTACCCAGATCTGCTATGCCCTGGGGCTTGTCCTGCTGGTGCCGCTCGGCGATCTGGTCAGCCCGCGCAAGCTCGTCGCAGGCCACATGCTGGCCTCCGTACTGGCCCTTCTGGCCGTAGGGACTGCCACGACCCGCGTGCAGCTGCTGCTGGGTCTCGCTGCGGTCGGGCTGCTTGCCGTCGTGACCCAGACCTTGGTCGCCTATGCCGCCTCCTGGGCCGCGGCGGATCAGCGGGGCCGCGTCATCGGCCTAGTCACCAGCGGAATCGTCATCGGCATCCTCCTCGCCCGGACAGTAGCCGGCCTCCTGACCGATCTCGCCGGCTGGCGGTCGGTGTACCTGGTCTCGGCAGCCGTCATGCTGCTGATGGCCGTCATGCTGCTGCGGATCATGCCCCAACGCAGGGCAGAGCCGGCTGCCCTATCGTACAGGCAATTGCTGCAGTCGATGCTCCTGTTGTGGAGGCAGGAGCGGATTTTGCGGGTACGCGCCATGCTGGCTCTGCTCATCTTCACAGCCTTCAGCATCCTGTGGACGTCGCTGGTGCTGCCTCTGAGCGCAGCTCCCCTGTCGCTGTCCCATACGGCCATCGGCGCGTTCGGTATGGTCGGCGTCACCGGAGCGCTGGCGGCGGCCCGGGCTGGCAGATGGGCCGACCGCGGCCTCGGGCAGCGAACGACCGGGTGGGCGCTAGCCCTCCTGCTGGTATCATGGCCGCTCATCGGCTCCCTCCATCACTCGCTGCTCCTCGTCGTGCTCGGCATTATCGCACTGGATCTGGCGGTGCAAGCCGTGCATGTCACCAACCAGAGCATGATCTTGAGCGTGCGTCCCGAGGCGCGCAGCCGGCTGACCGCCGGGTACATGGTGTTCTACTCCATCGGCAGCGCTGGCGGCTCTATCGCTTCCACCCAGATCTATGCCGTATACGGCTGGAGCGGTGTATGCGGGCTGGGCGCCTCCGTTAGCGCCCTGGCCCTGCTGTTCTGGTCCTGGACCCGCCGTGAGCCGGCTTGACCTCTAATACCCTGCTTGGACGCGGATTCCTGTCCATGAAATCCGACACGCCGCCAATGGTTACCGGCGTAACAAATATGGAACCTCTCAAACGGTCTGGGCATAGGCTGAATCATATCGATTTGAGAAGAGGTATAACTATGTTTCCTTATAGGCCGGGAACTCATCAATTCCCTTATGCGAATTACCCGTTTATGCCCGGCGGGTATGATTACTCCCCCTATTCCCAGGGCGGCTGGCTTGGGCGGCATAGCGCGCCCGAAGCTGACGAAGGCTACCGGATGCCTGCGCAGCCGCGGCTTACCTTTGTACTCGTGCATGGCTCTTGGGCCGACGCGCACTTCTGGGACGGCGTAGCGGCGGCGCTGCGCAGCAAAGGGCATATCGTTCATACGCCGGAATATGCCGGTCACGGCAAAGATCCGAACAAACAGGTCACGCATGCGATGATCACTAAATCCGTCGTTGACTATATAACCAAGCTGAACCTGCGCGACATCATTCTCGTCGGGCACAGCTTCGGCGGAAGCGTGATCCAGAAGGTTGCCGAACAAATACCGGACCGTATCAAGCGTCTCGTCTTCTGGGACGCATTCGTTCTGAAAGATGGCGAGTCGGTTGCCGACGAGCTGCCGACCCAAACAAGGCAAGCGTTCGAGCAGCTAGCCGCCAGCTCGAAGGATGATACGATCATGCTTCCGTTTCCGCTGTTTCGGGATTTATTCGTCAATACGGCCACCTCGGAGGAGGCCAGACGGTTCTATGCAGGCGTAACTCCGGAACCGGCTAAGCCGCTTTTCGAGAAGCTGGATCTCAAAGCGTTCTACGCGCTGCCCACGCCCAAGAGCTATGTTTATTTCTATCAAGACAACGTATTCCCACAGGGTGAGGGCTACGGCTGGAATCCGCATATGTCCTCGAGGCTCGGCCTGTTCCGCCTGATCGTCAGCGATGGGGACCACTTCACGGACACGCGCACAAGGCCGGCCATGGTGGCGCAGAAAATTTACGAGGCGGGCCGTGACTGACCGGAATTCAGATTTATCTGGCCAGCCAGCAAGCCCAGCCAGACATCCAAACAGGCCAGCCGGAATTCGCCGGCTGGCCTGCAGGGCTATGATAGGGAAAAGAAGACCGCGGCGCAAGTCTGAGCTCTGATTTTGCCCAAATCAGGCTACAGCTCGATTTCCCGGATGATTCGGGCAGGATTGCCTCCCACGATGACATTGTCCGGTACATTCTTAGTGACGACGGAACCTGAAGCGATGACGACATTGTCCCCGACAGTGACACCCGGATTAATAATCGCTCCGCCCCCGATCCAGACACTGTTCCCGATCTTGATCGGCTTCCCGTATTCAGCCCCCGTATTGCGCTCGAACGGGTTAATCGGATGCGTAGCCGTATAGATCTGGACATTCGGTGCGATGAAGCAATTATCCCCGATCGTCACCTCGCAGACATCCAGAATCGTGCAGTTGAAATTCGCGTAGAAGTTTTCCCCGACATGGATGTTATAGCCATAATCACAGCGGAAGCTCGGCTCCACGAACAAGGTGGACCCGGTCGATCCAAACAACTGCTTCAACAGATCCGTCCGCCGGTCATATTCCGTTTCCAGCGATTGATTGAACAATCTGACCAGTCTTCTCGCGTTTTCTCTCTCCCTGAAGAGCTCGGGGTCGGAAGCTAGGTACAACTCGCCGTTCAGCATCTTTTGTTTTTCCGTTAGCATGATGATCTCTCCTTAATTCGCCGCTTCTTCCAGCACCAAGCGATCGACCTGGCATTTGAAGCTGCTGTTCTGGGGGCTGCACGCATAGACGCCCACCTGCAGCGACTCGGTCTCCCGGTGGAGATGCGCCATCCTCATCTGCATCCATTCCACACCCTGATAGGAGGACTCGATGATAAAATCTTGGCCTTTCCTGCTGATCCGGTAGTGCATGGTTCGGATTTCGGACGAGATATCGGTGGTCGCCCAATCGGAATACCCCAGGTTCGTGACGACCGAACCGAGCCGGCTGATGTCGGCATTTTCGTATTCCGTCGAAGCCTTAATCCAATTTTCCTCATCTAGTCTTACCAGAAGTCCGCACTGATCGTACAAATAAACGGGGGAAAATTCAAAACGTGCCGTCAGCACAAAATCGCCCTCCACTCTCGTAAGAAGGCTGTGCCCATTATCACGCCGAAAGCCGTAGCTTGTGCGCTGCCAAAAATCGGTTTGAGGCTCCGTTTCGATAAGCAAAGTCTGATCGTTTAAAAAAGCATGCGATCTGGGCACGTTAGTCCAAGTGAACCGGTCGAATATGCGTACGTCATGTTTTGGATTTTCGGACATGTCCTATTCCACCTTTCGAAATCATCTCGTTCCCCACCGCGCCGCCTACACGTACGCAGAAATGGTTGGAAGAAGCAATGGGTTGAACTTAATAAAACGTTGTAATCATGATAAGCTTATTATAATGACGATACATACCGTAAAACGAATGATATATCACCATAAAAATCTAATTTACAACGTTATAATCGTTTATATCATCGTGTACTTGAGTTGTCAATGTTCACCAAACATGAATCCAGCCTTCTATAGAACAGCAGATTGACAAGAGCGACCCTATTCTTTAAAATAATCCAAAGTCTATATTTACAACGTTATTCAGGAATCTATGTCGAAATAATGAGGTCTATTTATGACGCCCACACCGAAAAAAAGGGTTACCATTAAATCCATTGCCGAAGAGATGGGAATCTCCTTTTCTACGGTTTCCAAAGCCTTGAACGGCGACCCTCTGGTGAACAAGGAAACGGTCAAGCGTGTTCTGCAGAAGGCCGAGGAACTCAACTACTCCCCCAATCTGCTCGCCCGGGGCTTGCGCAGCAAGGGCACCAAAACCATAGGCATCATCTTGAACGATCTGGAAAATCAGGCTCATACCAATATTGTAAGAAGAATCTCGATCGATTTGGCCAAGCATGACTACACCACGCTGCTTTGCGACTCCCAGTTCGATCTGTCGATGGAGAGAAAAAATATTAAGACTGTCTTGTCCAGAATGCCGGACAGCATCATGATCTCACCCGTCAGCTCCCGTTCGGATAACTTGTCGCTATTGTCTCATATGTGGGACCGGACCATTGTTCTTGACTATATATCGAATTCAATTGACACCAATTATGTGAACGTGAACCATGCCAGGTCAGGCTATCTCTCCGCTGCTGCTTTGCTAAGCAGAGGCCACCTCCATAACCTGGTGCTGGCTGGACCTGTTGATTTTCCTGCGAGCACCTCCTATATCCAGGGCATCAAGCAAGCCTACAACGAGTACGGGCTACCGTTCCAAGAGGAAATGATCGTCCACGGCGTTCCTTCCATCGAGGAAGGCTACAAGTCCATTCTTGAGAAGTATGCAGCCCAGCAGACGGATCAGTCCTTTACGGGCGTCATAGCCTTCTGCGACACGCTGGCATTCGGGGTATACAAAGCCGCCGCCAAATTAAACCTAAGAATCCCAGAGGATATCAGCGTCATTGGCTACGACGATAATCCGTTATCCTCCTTCTCTTCGCCTCCCCTCACTTCCGTTCATTTCCCGCGAGAGCGGGTCGCAGCTCATTGTTCGGATATTCTCATCGAGAAGCTGGTCCATCAAGAGGACCGCCTCAGGTTTTATTCGCTAGAACCCCATCTTATGGAGAGAGGGTCCGTTCAGCAGCCAAATGACGCACCATTCCAGCCATTCGCGCGTTCGCGCCAGAGCCCGATCAACAGCACAAAACTGCCCCGCAAGCCCTGACGGGCCTGTGGGGCAGCTTCTGCCTGCTACTTCTTGCTTGCAGCCCAAGCATCGAGCTGCTTCTGCTTCTCGGCAATGACCTTGTCGATGCCCGATGCCTTCAGGGCGGCAACGAACTTCGGCAAATTTTCATCCGGATCCAGCGTTCCCGTCTCCAGTCCCATCCCATACTGCTGGATCACGCTATTAAGGGCAGCCAGCTCCGTCTTGACCGGCTCTGGATCGTACGTAAAGCCGAGGGCCTTCGATTTTTTGGAGGTCTTATTGAATTCGGCCATGTCCTTCCAGATATCCGGGCCATCGGTAACCCATGGAGTCGTCAGGAGCTGGTTGCCGAACATCCAGCCTTGTCTCAGGTTATAGCCACTCTTGGACGGCTCGAGCCCCTGCGGGAAGTCAGCGGTATTGTTCGGCTGCTTGGCATAGTGCTGCCCTTCGATCCCCCAAGCCAGCAGGTTGACGATGTCCTTGTTGGAATACATCAGGTTCAGCATCATCATGGCCCGCTGCGGGTCCTTGGAATTGGCTGCGATCCCGAACATGGCATTGGTAATCGCGACAGTATCCGTCTTGGCTGGCCCCAGCTTCACTTCCGTAATCTCCGAACCGATGACCTGGGAAGTTTGCGACGTGATGCCCGGCTTGCCCTTATTCGTTGTCGCAAAACCGATGTTCGCTTTCATATAATCTTTCCCGCTTTGCTTGGCTGTGGCGATATCTTTGGGGATGTAACCGGCCAAGTACCATCTTCTCAAGGTCTTGAGCATATTGGTGTAAGCAGGGGATTCATACATATTGACGACCTTCAGCTGATCCAGATTATCCATGACACCGATCATATCTCCGAGCGGGTCTACCGTCGTGATGATCAGCGAGTATGCGAGGGATGAAGCAGCGGTTGCCTTGCCGAGAAGGTTGTTCGTAGGGTAAGCTTCCTTGACCTTCTGGAACACGGGGTCCAAGTCGTCCAGCTTCTTCACGTTGCTGACATCGGCTCCTGCCTTCTTCAGCATATCCGTACGCATCAGGATCGTCGGATAGGAGGCAAAGTCGCGGATACTGGGTACCGCGTACGTCACGCCATTGACCTTGGAGGCCGCCAGTACCTCAGGCTCGAAGGAGGCAATGATGTCTTTGCCGTGAGTTTTCAGCAGATCGTCTATCGGAAGCAGCTTCTTCTGTGCAACCTCCGAGACGTACTGGTATTCGCCGGTGAAGATCAGATCGGCCTTCTCGTTGCCGGCCAGCATCAGAATTTTTTGTTGGGTCCAAGCAGCGGGCTCGATCCGGTTTAACTTAACTGTCGCGTTGATTTTCTCCTGCGTGATTTTATTGATTTCTTTCTCGACGAGTCCTAGATCACGCTGGTTATTTCCCCAGAAAGCTATCGAAACCTCATACGGAGGGAGCTTAGTCTCCTCCTTGGGTTCCGGCTTCGCCCCTTTATTATCTGCAGAGTTGGAGCCACAAGCGCTGAGCAGCACGCTTGCGGACAGAAAAGAGACTAGCAAAGAATGTACCGTTTTTTTGAACATAGAATGACCTCCCGGATCTTCTAATAATGTAGCTTGCTCAACTTCGGCATTTCTTGTTCGGTGCTACTCTTTTTTTGATAAAGGAAGGGGGGCGGATAAAGCCAATCCTTATCCGTCCCGTATTTCCCCTTGTTCTTACATAGGCAGCTCAGACTGCTTAGGCAATTCAGCTTGCTTTCTCACTTTCAGCCACATGATCAGGAAACCGAACACCCCGGCCAGTGACACGATCGCACTAATCTCATACATAAACCTCGGTCCCAGCTGATCGAACATCCAACCGCCTACCAGGCCGGCAACAATACCGGAAATACCTCCCCAGGTGAGGGCGTAGATCGCTTGCCCTGTCGCTCTGTATTCACCGGGGATGAGATGGGCGGATAGCGCTGTACCCACGTAGTAATAACCCCCGAAGGTAATGCAGTGCAGGATCTGGATGAAGATAATATGCATCGGACCTCCGACGACTGACATCAGCAGCCAGCGTATCGTAAACAACACGCTGATCACGACCAGGCAGCCGATCATCATCTTGGTGGATTTTTTCAAATACCGGTCAAACAGCAAGAAGACCGGAATTTCGAAAATCGCCGACAGAAACACGGACCACCCGATCAATTCCTTGGAGCCCCCGAGATTCGAGATATAGAGGGACACGAAGGTCTGGTTAATCGAATTGGGCACCGAGATCAAGACACCCAGGACGACGAAGACAAAGAAGATTTTGCTCGAGAACATCACTTTCCAGTAGCTCTGTCTCTCTGCCTTCGGCTTGGTCGTTACATGCCCACGGGGCAAGCCTATCGTGAACAACAGAGAGATTAGCATCATAATGCCGTAGAGAATCCACAGGTTCAGCAGTCCCATCCAGCTGAGCACAGGTCCCGCCAGCACCGCAATGATCGCCCAGCCCAGCGAGCCCCACACGCGGAACGCTCCGAATTTGTGCTTGGTATTCTCGATAGCGTTCAGAATAAGACTGTTGCTCTGTGAGAAGGTCGGGCTGTTGAAGAAGAAGAAAATCAGCATAACCGCAAAGATGATCGCGTAGTGCCTCAATTGAAAGACAACGATCGTAGTCAACAGATTCCCGACGAGCAGGAAAATAAGAATTTTCCGTACATTTTGCAGCCGATCGCTCCAATATCCCCAGAACGGATTGGCAAATATCGAGATGAAGGGGCCTCCGGCCATGATCATGCCGATCTCGATTTTACTCAGTCCGATCTCCTGGAAGTAAAGTGGAAAAAAGGATGTCAGGATGGCAATCGTTCCGTACAAAAAGAAATTGAAGCGCTTGAGGACACCCAGTGACTTGGCGCTTTCCGCTAAGGGCTGCTCTGACATGGGAAGCACACGCGTCACCCCTTTCCTGCTATCCGGCTTACAAACTGATAGCGGTCGATTTGGAATGCTCCGTAATTTCTTCTACGCTGATCTCGCGTCCGAGCTGATCGGACAAGTAGATGCCTTCGCTGATCAGCATCGTCTGCAGAGCGATATGCGCCGTCGGCAGCAGATCTACCCGGCCCTGAAGTACGGCGACCCAGTGATGCTGGGAAGACTGGTAAGCATCGTAGTTTTCCTTCAGATGATTCCAGCGTCCATCCATTTCATCCAGATTGACGGTACAATTCAGGTCAATATCGCAGGCTGTCGTATGGTAGCTGAAAGGTGCGAGCACCGCCTGATCCGAGTAAGCCGGCATCTTGACTCCACCCTTGGAGCCTACGATACTGCAGCCCTCAATGCCGCCCAGATGGATGCTCCAGGCTTCATATACATCCAGCGTAGCGCCGCCCTCGAACTTGATGAACCCGAGCCCCAGCTCCTCAACGTCGAATACCGCTTCCTGGGAGCGCTTCGGATCCATGTCGATCTCCCGGTACCCTTTGCCGGAAATGCGCAGAACCTTCGGCGTATCCATCAGATACAGCATCTGCGCGATATGGTAAACACCCATGTCGATCAACGCCCCGCCGGCCGCAATCGATTTATTCAGGAATGCCGGTGTACCGTAGCCGTCGATAAATGGACGCCCTCTGCGGCGATGCCCGGTAGCCCGCGCATGATAAATATTGCCCAGCATGCCGCCGTCGATCAGCGCCTTGGCTGCCTTGGTTTCCTTGCGGTACAGCGTGCCGAGCTGAATGTGCAGCAGCTTGCCGTATTCCTTGGCCGCCTCCAGCATCACGGCCCCGTCCTGGTAGGAGCCTGCGATCGGCTTCTCGCAGTAAACCTCCTTGCCGGCCTGGAACGCTGCGATCGTAACGGGTGCATGCAGATTGTTATGCAGGCATACATCGACAGCTTCGATGTCGTCGCGCTTCAGCAGCTCCCTGAAGTCCGAGTACACGTTGGGGATCTGGAACTGCTCCGCCACCTTGCGGGCCTCCTGCTCGTTCAGATCGCAGATAGCGACCACTTCCGCATCCGGTATATTCGCATAATTACGCAAGTGCGCCTTGCCGATCAAGCCTGCTCCGATAATACCGATCCGTACTTTTCTACCCATCCAACATCTCTCCTCTATTCTTATTGGTTGTTTGTTTGGACTTTCGCTAGTGTACGTTTAACCGAGGCAATGGCCCATTCCATCTCCAGATACTGATTGCCGGGAGCGTTGTACTCGATGCCCCAATATCCGTCATAGCCCGCATCCAGCAACGTTCGGACCAACTGCTCGCCCTGCTCCGTTCCGGCCGTCCGGCCGTCGAAGTGCGTATGATACACCCAAGGAGCTACCAGACTATCGCCAATCTCTTCATCCTCTGACCAACGGCCCATATGAAGCAGAATGCCGAAGTTCGGATGGTTGACACCTTCCGCTACCTTCTTCAGATAATGCGGGCTCTTGGACGAACCCATATGATTCTCCGGCCCGACGATGAGTCCGAGATCGGCTGCACGTACCGACAGCTCATGGAAATGCTTGATTACATACTCGACCTGCTCCTCAGTCGCAGGCTCAGAGGTCTTGTCGCCGGTATCGATGCGCACTGTCTTGGCCCCCAAGATAGCGGAATAGCCCAGGTAGGCGACAGCATTGTCATATAGCATCTTCCGGCGATCAGGATCGGCGTCCCACAGATGCGCGCCGTCGACGGCGATATTGACGACCGTCATGTCCTTCTCATCCAGCGCCTGGCGTAACTTATGGATGTAAGCCTCATCCGGCACCTTGAAAATATCTTCCATCACGCCCGGGAAGGTCCCGTTCCACAGATCCACCGTGCTCAGGTTGTACCGATACTTGGAGGATTCCAGGTACCCGAAGGTATCCATCTTCCCCTCCTTCATCGTGTTGCAAAAGGAATAGCCGCCAATGCTGATCTTCATCTGTCTTATCCTCCCTAATGGTTTAAACTTGAGTGGAATTGCCTACACTTGCTGCGCTTGCCGGCGCATCACCTCCCTTCCATTTCTTTGCGGTCTGCGACCGTCTAGCCCTTGATCGCGCCTACCGTCAAACCCTTCACGAAATATTTTTGGAAGAACGGGTAGGCGATCAGGATCGGAAGTACGCCGATCACGGCGATGGCGAGCCGGACCCCTTGCGTCGGGATGACGCCCGAATCCTCTACCCGGCTGGAATAATCCGCATTCTCCAGCAAATACTGCACATTCAAGAGAATCGTATTGAGCAGCACCTGAATGCTGTAATACCGGTTGTCGGTAATGTAGATCAACCCGTTGAACCAATCGTTCCAATAGTGGATGACCTGGAACAAACCTACGGTCGCCAGCACAGGAAGCGACAGCGGAAGCACCATTTGAAAGAAAATTCTGAATTCTCCAGCGCCGTCGATATGTGCCGATTCCAGTACAGGCCCCGGTACGGATACCGAGAAGAACGTCCTCAGCAGGATGACATAGAAGGCATTGACCAGAAGCCCGGGTACGATTAGGGCGAAGATCGTATTTTTAATATCAAACACATTGGTGTACATCAGATAGGTGGAGACGAGCCCGCCGTTGAATAGCATCGTGAAGAAGATGAAGAAGGACAGCGGATTACGGAGCGGTAAATCTTGTTTGGATAACGGGTAGGCGAGTAGAGTCATGATGATGAGGCTGGCGAAGGTCCCGACGACCGTAACCAGGATGGAGATGCCATAAGCACTGAAGATAAGCGATGAATCCTCGAAGATAAAGCGGTAGCTTTCCAGACTGATCTCGGCAGGAAAGAAGGAGTAGCCATCCCGGATGATCATGCTCTCATCGGTCATCGATGCGGACAGGAGCAGCAGGAATGGGATCAGACACCCGATGGCGATGAGTATAAATAGCACATGGATGACGGTTTGCTCGATGCGGTTATGCTTCATTAGCTTCGCCTCCTTAGAACAATGCGTTGTCCGGATTGATTTTTTTGACGACGTAGTTCGAGATGAGAATCAGGATGAATCCAACCACCGACTGGTACAAGCCCGCAGCGGAAGCCATTCCGATATCACCGTTCTTGAGCAAGGCGCGGTATACGTACGTATCCAGCACATTGGTCGTCGGCTGCAGCGGTCCTGAATCCAGCGGTACCTGATAGAACAACCCGAAATCCGCGTAGAAGATGCGTCCGATCTGCAGTAGCGTCATGATGACAATAACCGGAGTAATCGAGGGAAGCGTCACATGCATAATTTGCTGAAATTTATTGGCGCCGTCGATCGTGGCAGCCTCGTAGTATTCATGGTCGATGCCTACCACGGCAGCGAAGTAGATGATACACAAGTAGCCTACGCCACTCCACAGCTTCACAATCGTCAGAATGTACGGCCAGTACCCCGGCTCGGTGTACCACATGATCTCATCCATGCCGAGCATCGGCAGAATGGTTTTATTGATGAACCCTGTCTCCATGCTCAGCATGGAAAACACCAGATAGCCGATAATAACCGTCGAGATCAGATAAGGCAGCAAAATGACACTCTGGTAAAACCGGGATAAAAAGCGGTTCTTCAACTCATTCAGCAAGATCGCCATGGCCACAGAGAATAATAAGTTCAGTACAATGAAGGCCACATTGTACAAAATCGTATTGCGGGTAATGATGTAGGCCTCGGTCGTCTTGAACAAGTACTCGAAGTTTCTGAATCCGACCCAGTCACCGCCCAGAAGTCCTTTGGTAAAGTCAATATCCTTGAACGCGATGATGATCCCGAACATCGGAACATAGTTATTGATGAGCAGGTAGATGATGCCTGGAAGAATCATCAGATACAGTATCTTGTACTTTCTCACACTCTTAAAAGCCGCTTGGTTCAACCATGATGACATGGAACTTCCCATCCTCTCTGTGTAGTAGCTGTCAACATTCCCTTCGGCCGCCCCCCTAGCGCTGCATCCCGATCATTCAATCAATACCCCTGCACCCCCTCAGCTTTCTAAACGAAGGCCCAATTAATAAAGCGGTTACATTTTGTCTTACTCTGAGCGTTTACGATTTCTTTTTGTCTAAGTTTAAATTATTCCATCGAACAAATTAATTGATTAAAAAAATATTATTTTTTCCCCTGTCCGATTTGAGATCATTATATTTGCTCCTGGTTCTATTTGTCAACGGTATATTTTTTTATAAAAAACAGGGGTTTGACCGTCTTTTTTCGTCAATAACGGGCAATTTCTGTTGACAGTTAGTTCTCTATTCCTCTAGAATCAATAAATAACGACATCTTTTTATTTAATTATTCCATCGGGTAAATTAATTTAAAGAATAGGCAGCCGTTGCCACTCTGAATGACTTTCCGCTTCAGCGTGATATAATGGAACCACCATATTCTGGAATTGATTGCAGGTACACAAAAAACATATTGGACTTGGAGAATGACCATGATCAAAATAGGAAACCAGCAAATGCTGAGGGAAATTAACAAATCCACCCTGCTTCACACGATTTTCAGCATGGGACCGATCTCCCGGGTAGACTTGTCCCGCAAAACCAAGCTCAGCCCGACGACCGTATCCGTACTGATCGAAGAAATGATTCGTGAAGAGCTTGTCCACGAAATCGGAACGACCGGCAGCGGCGTCGGCAGGAAGATGACGCTCCTCAATATTAAGGCCGGGGGCGGCTACGTGCTCGGCATCGATCTATCCAGCTCACCCGCCCACTGCGTGCTGCTGAACCTGCACGGGGAGCTGATCGCCAACCAGGGGCTGAAGTCCCTAATCGGCGAGGAACAGCTCCGAACGGAGATGGTCGAGCTGACCCTGGCCTTCCTCCAGAAGCATCAGGTCCCTCTTAGTCTCGTCAAGCGCATCGGGATTTCGCTTCCCGGCAGACTTGACGATACACAAAGCACCGTCCTGACCTCCCACTATCTCAAGCTCGATCATTTTCCGCTACTCCCCGTACTGGAGGAAGCCTTCTCCATCCCTGTGCTGCTGACCAATGATCTGGATGCCGCCGGCTTTGCCGAGCGCTTCAGCGGAGCGGCCAAGGGAGATCAAAACACGCTGTATATTATGATCGATTATGGAACAGGCGCCGGACTCGTGATCAACGGTCAAGTGTATCACGGTGCGCATGGAACGGCAGGCCGTACCAAATATTTCGAGCCGTATTGCACCCCTATCCTAGCTAAAAAGCTGAAGGAGGACTACCCGGAGACCTTCGGCGCCCTCTCGGTCGACGAGACGATCCGGACGTTCGTCGATATGGCCTTGTCAGGCATCGAGCCTTACAGCGAGCTGGCCGAAAGCATCATTCAGGACATTGCCAGCCACTGCGCCCGCAATCTGCAGCTGCTGAATCCGCAGAAGATGATTCTCGGAGGCTGGATCACGGATAATGGCCTGTTCTTCGACAAGCTCGTCACCGCCATCAGCAAGCTGGAACGCTCCACTTACGGCGCCACCCCGGTCGTCGCCTCGCACTGGAAAAAATACGGAGCCGCCATGGGCGCCGCCACACTCGGCCTGCACGGCATTTTCAAGCTGAAGACCGTTCAATAAGCACGGATCGTCAATTAGTGCCGCCGGCATATGCCGGCGGTTTTTGTTATGCGTATTTCTTTAGTTGAAGTGTCGATGCTTGCTATGCTACGATTAGACTGACCGGTCGGTTTGAAGGAGTGAAGGGCATGGTTAAAAAACGTACGGATGCCGAAGACACCAAGCGGCGGATCGTGGAGAAGGCTGGACAACTGTTTGCGACTAAAGGTTACAACGCCGTGACGATGAATGAAGTGTGCGAGTCGGCTGCCGTTAGCAAGGGTAGCTTATACCATCATTTCCCCAGCAAGGACGAGCTGCTGCTGTATGTGATCGAGGAAGACGCTGCTGAGTGGCAGTACCGATGGGAAAGCCTGCGCGTCGCTCATCATTCACTTGAAGAGCAGCTTAGCTTACTCGCCGAGCATTATGCCGACGATTTTCAGAACCCGTTGTCTAAGGCGCTCGAGGAATTCGCACGAAGCCAGGTGATCAGCGAGGACATTCTTGGGCGAATCCTATCTATCAATGAGCTGACCGTCCAGGCTTGCCGCACGTTGCTGGAAGAAGGTATGAACCGGGGAGACATTCAGAGCGGCCATCTAGACGAAAAAGTCATGATCGTTAGCAGCATGCTGGAAGGCCTGGGTAAAATGTATTATGTGTACGATCGGGACAAGGAGAAGGACAAAGTCAAACATATTTACCGTCATGCCGTTCATATTCTGCTTAACGGTATGCGTGCTGGCGAAAGGCCGTAGCAACGCCTTTTGCTTGCTAACGATTAGACCGGACGGTCGGTTTAATGATCAATTATTCGCATGGAGAGGGAGGATGTCATGCTTTCATTAACCTTATGGCTGGTCATTACCGGGCTCTGTCTCCCCGGAATCTGGCTGATGACCCGATATACGGTCAGCGATCTAGCGGCCAAGCCGGATAATCACCTGTCCGAGCGAACGCTGGGGATCGTGGTATCGGCACAGACGATTCTTGTGGTAGCTATAGCCGCCGCTGCAGGCATTTATTTTGCGCCTAAAGTCGGAATCACTGACCGGTTTCTTGTCGATCTGAGTCAGGGAAGGCTTGCTTGGGCAGATCTCTACCGTCAACTGTGGGCGGGGTTAGCCGGGGGCATCGTCTGTGCGCTAGTCTGGATGGGAAGCTATTACGGGTTTCTCCGGCCGAGGATCGACCGGGAGTCGGTGCGCATCTCCGAGAGCACCCGGCATGAGCTGGGACTATGGACGCGAATAACCTCCGGCGGAATGACCGAGGAAGTTCTGTTCCGTTGGGGGCTGCTCAGCTTCACGATGTGGGCGATATCACTGACCGGCACTTCCCCTGCGGCGGCATTCTGGATCTCGATCATCATTACGGGCGTCCTATTCGGACTCGCCCATCTGCCGGGTCATTTCGCCATGGGCTGCAAGAAATCGCCGATCCTGATCGGCACGACGGTACTGGGCAACTTGTGGGTATCCATCCTGTGCGGCTTTCTTCTATGGCAATACGGGCTGATCGCCGCCATCCTCGTGCATATTCTGTTTCACGTCATCTGGTATCCTTGGGACCGGGCGGCTGCGCTCCAATCGAGCTAAGTCCAATGGATGAATCCACGATACAGATGTCCGGCTATGGCACTCTCTCCAGCACACCTTGACGATACGTATAAGCATAGACCAGTTCAGCCTCCGTCCAGACGTTGCCGATGGATATAACGGGTGGGGTCCTTTCCTGCTCAAGCCGGGCGAAGTCCCAGGAATTCCGGCCCAAGGCGGTCACCACAGATTCGCTTTTCTCCAGGACTCCCTCGGTTGCTCGGATGAAGAACACGTCTGGCGGACTATTGTGCAACCCCTGAAATTGGATGATCAGCTCATCACTGCCATCCTGATCCAAATCCACGAACACCACTTGCCCCCAGTTGTCGAAGACTTGCAGCTTGCGCTCGTCTCGGTCATCCACCACATTGGCATGCAAGCCCGGCCCATTGGCAAATAACTCAATGCTTCCAATCAACTCCACCCGTTCCTGTCCGGGGAGTACACGCTGAAACAAACAGACCTCATCACAGCCAGGCTGCCTCTGCTCCAAGAAAGAACGCGATAAATCGCGAAGCAGATATTCTCCCCCCGGCAGACTGAGGATGCCGTGCACAGACGACGACAGAAGCTCGTCTGGAGAGCTCGCTTCATAGATGTGCAGCATCCCCTCGGACGGTCCAATCTGTCCGAAGGGGATGGATTGCCGGAGCTGCCATTCCGGTGAAGGCTCCCCCTTCTGCAGCTCGTTCATAGTCAAGGGTTCGAAGGATGGGCGGATTGTGTCCGGCAGCGGAGGCAAGGGCTGCCTTTCTAGAATCTCCTGGCCGGGCGGTGAAGTCTCCCCCACCTTCTCGGAACTTACGTGGGTACAGCCGATCAAGAGACCTGCCACAAGCATCAGCACGCCCAGGTGTTTCATGTCATCATCCCCCTATTCATCTGAACATTAGACGACGTCAGAGCGGCAGGCGTTTCAGCTCAGCTAATCCGGTCCGGGCAACGATAAAAGTCCGGGCGGCTTATCCGGATTGCGGATCAAATAAATCTGGTGAATCTGCTGACCTTCGGCATGCACCAAATGGCATTCTACCCTTCATCGGCGATCTGCTCCTTTATACTCGATGAGCCAGCAATCTCGATACTCCCCCTCATGCCATTCATGCAGGGGCAGCAGCTTCTTTTTGACAAAGCCGCATTTCTCATAGACGTGTATCGCCCGCTCATTCCAGGCCTGCGGGTCCATGACAATCGTATCCGCTTTCATCTTATCGGTTAAGTAAGCCGCCATGGCCGTGATCAGCTCCGTTCCGATCCCCTTGTTCCAGTACGCAGGGTCGCCGATAAACTGGTCCATTCCGTATATAATCTCATGATCGTCCCCGTACCCATACTCGCTTCTTTCGTCTTCTTCCAGCGGGTAAAACTGAATATAGCCGATGTCCTGGCCCTGATATTGAATGATACAAGCGGTAACCCCGTCCCGGTCTTCGTAGAAATGCTTCCTGACCAGCTCCAGATCAAGCGGCCGGTCTCGTCCCTCATAATACTGCAGGACCTCCGGGTCGCTCAGCCACCGGCTCAGCCGCACATCATCATCCTCCGCCAAGTACCGGAGCTTCAGGTTCTCAGATTGAAATAAAGTCATACCGCATAAACCTCCATTCATGAGAGTCTTTTATGCCGCAGCCCGGCTGCAGGCTGTGGCTTGCTTGATGGCAGAGCTTCGCTTGGCTGTCTTGATCGCCTGTTGCACTAAGCTTACATCAAGCCGGAAGCTACCTCCAGAATGGGCGGATCGCCTCGTCGTCCCAGATCTGAACTTCGATGTACCGCTCCGGCCCGTGAGCCCCGGCCCTGTTCCATTCCTGCGGCCAGCCGAATTGATCGATGATACCGCCGATCTCATCCTTCACGTAAAGCTTCTCCCGGTAAGGCTTCCCGTCCACATACCTCATCGTGGGAAACAAATCCCCATAGGTGAAGCTGATAACAGCCGGATCGAACGCATCTAGAGGAATATGTAGATCCCGGGCATCCTGATACCATTCCCGGAGCCATTCACAAGGGCCTAACGTCATATAATGAGGATACGGAAGCACGGGCCTGCCGCCCTTCCCGATAAATAGCTCCCTTGCACGGGCCTCCAAATTCCTGCGTATGTCTAGATAATCGTCGGACCTTTTGCCTGCAAATGTCTTCCCTTCCTGCTTCAAGCGATGCATGACTCGCTCGGCCTCTTCGGGGGCTAATGCCGATACATTTCTAAACGGTCCATGGGCCGCTTCATAATAATGATACAAGAGCCAGTCGCTCATGAGTCTCTCTCCTCACCGTGCAAACCGTAGATCATAGCACATCAACGCCTCATCATACCCCTGACCTTGATGCACCAGTGCGTTCTTCTCGATGCCGTACGTCTCGAAGCCCAGCTTCGCGTATAGCTCGACGGCGCTCCGGTTCGTCGTCACGACCCATAAGTTAATCTGCTGTAAGCCTTCCAGCCGCTTTCCCCGGTCCAGCAATTCTTCAAACAGCTTGCGTGCAATCCCTTGCCCCCGGTATTCTGGCGATACATACACGCCCCAAATCATGCCTTTATGCCCGAACTTGATGCCCTTCTCCCGGTAAAAGCCGACCGTGCCTGCGAGCTGCCCGTCCTCCATAAACGCCCCGAGCACATAACGGTCATCGGCCGCTTCCAGCATGGCCTCCACCTCCGATAAAGGCTTGGACACCGCCTCCTCATAAGAGGCTCCGAAAGCCTCGGGATGCTTATGCAGAGCCTCCAGCCGCAGCTTCCAGAAGGACTCGGCCTCATCCGGCCGGATGTTTCTAAGTTCCATCATGCTCGTTCCCCCTTCTCCACCTATCTTTTTCTATATTATACCTTTCCGCTTGTGGTCGAGGAAATAAAAAGGGAGACAATTGGGTCCATACCCACATATTCCACGATGAAGTCGACGGCTTCCCTATCCATACTAGATAACCCGCGAATCAGATCGTTCATCAACGGGATTTTTCGTTTTGTAAAGGGTCGGACGGATAACGAGGACATAACAAAAAACTTGTATGATCCACAGCAGCCTAACAAACTCGCCGAGCATACTTCCCTCTTGGAGCCAATCCTTCACAAGCTCTTGAACGATGACATGGGGCTGATCGAGAATATCCCAGCTATTCCACCGGTTAAACCGCCCGATATAAACCCCCAGAGCGCTTAACAGGAAAGCACCCCCTGCACACAGCCAACCTATAGCCCGATGCGCTGCCACACATAGCCATTCTTTCATCTGGTACACGGTATACACGGATAGCAGTAACCCGATCAAGGCCGCAGTAAAGGCGATAGTCAGGCTATACCAAAAATCAATATGCATCCAGAACTTCGCATCGCCCTGAGGCTCCAAATACCTGAACAGATGCAGCAGCTCCGTGAACAAATAAGCCGAATTCGGCAGAAAAAACAGCCAGCCCAGGCTCATCATCAAGGCTGCAATGCGCTTTACGAATGTCCATGTCGTATGGAATTAAGTAGCGGATAGCTGCAGAGAGCAGCAGTGGAATCCAAGCCAGCAACATATCCCTTGGAATGTAGATTCGGTTTCATATCGGCTCCTTGTGAAAGACGCGAAGGAGTTTAAGCCTAAGATTCTCCATGCTTATCCATAAAATCCCGAATCATCTTCTTATGGCTGCCTACCATACCCTCCGGCAGCTCATGCGGATGAATATATTCGAAGGTGATGGCCTCCGACTGGTCTATGATAAGCTCTCCAGTTACCTTACGGGTGTAAAAGGCCGTGGTGACTGCATAAAATTCATCCCCGTTGGCAGCCCGGATGAATTGATCCGGACCGGAGTACACGCCTATGAGCTTTAATTCGCCTGCCGTCAATCCCGTTTCTTCAAATAATTCTCTTCTTGCCGTATCTTCCACGGACTCTCCCAGCTCCATCAGTCCCCCCGGCAATCCCCAGCGGCCGTAAGGAAATTTTCTTTGCTGGAGCAGGATGCACCCCCAGGGGTCTACAACGATGACAACAGCTCCTACCAATATAAGAGGCCTATGGCCAACCAGAGCCCGGATTTCTTCAATATAACCCATGTGATCCTCCCTGTAGACAAAAAGAATGCAGTACCTCACTAAATGTACTATAGGAAAACAAAAATTGGAAATACCGAAGCCGCATCTTCCGAAACAGCAAAAAGACCCGGCCGAATCACAATCCGGCCAGGCCTTCCTTACAAGTTGTTATCCTTACTTCAACTCTTCAGCTCTCGGAGCCCTCCAGCTCCTTCACCCCTTGGTAAATCAGTCCGAGCAGATCCTCCCAGTGCTCCGCCTCGATACAAGGGACGGCGAGCCGCAAATCCGTCGCGTTCAGCGCGATCGTGCCGATCTCGTAGCGGTCGAGCAGGTGGCGGCGCAGTACTTCCGCATCCACGGTCTTCAGCTTCAGGCACAGGAAGTAGCCCGAATTGAACGGGTACAGCGTCCACGCGTCGTCATACGCGCCGCTCTGCAGCAGCTCCTTGGCCCGCGCAGCGCGGCCTTGGATAATCTGCACCTTCCGGTTCTTCTGGGCCGGATAGGCGGCCGACTTCAGCGCATGCAGCACGAAGGTCTGCGACGGATGCGGTCCGCTGGAGATCGTCGCGCGAATCAGCCCCATCGTCTTCTGCTCCAGCACGTGCAGCGCCTCCTCGGAATCCGCGGCGAAGGTCAGGAACCCGACCCGCAGGCCGGTGACGTACTCCTCCTTGGTCGCGCCGTCCACACGGACGGGCAGTATGCGAGGATGGAGGCCGGCCAGGCGGCCGAACAGCGACTCATGCAGCGAGCCTGCGTCGTAGAACAGGCCGAAGTAAGCGTCGTCGACGAGCGCGACGATATGGATCCCGGCCTCGGCTGCTTCGCGGATGGCCTCCACGATCCCACGCGCCTCGTCCTCGCTCGGCGTATAGCCTGTTGGATTATTCGGGAAGTTGATCACCACGATCGCCTTGCCCTTGTCCTGCTGCGCGAGCAGCGACTGGCGAAGGCCTTCCGTATTGTATCGGCCATCCGCTCCGTACAGCGGATACTCCACGATCCGGCTGCCCCGGCGGATGCCGAAGGTGATCTCGTAATTTTCCCAGATTTTATCCGGCACGATGACGGCGTCGTCCTCGCCTGCGAACAGATCGGCTACGAGGCTGAGCCCGTGGGTCAGACCAGTCGTCGCGATCGGGAGACCGAAGATTTTACCTGCCAGCGACGGGTTTTCGCGCAGCGCCTTATCGCGCCACAGCTGGCGCAGCTCTGGCTTGCCCGCAGTCGGCGCATACTCGTAGATGTCCTTCGGCGAATAGGCCGACAGCGTCTCCTGGATCGCCTCCAGATGCATCGGCTGTCCGTTCTCCACCGCTGTTCCCAGTGTAGCGTTATACCGCTTGGCCCGGGCCTTCGCTTCCGCCGACTGGCTAAGAATGCCCTCACGGACATAATAGATCTGGCGTCCGAGCGATGACAGCATGTCGTACACATCTGGGCTCGCCGCCTTTAATTGTTCATTGAGCTTAATGGCTAATGGCTTCATGAATGTTCCATCCTCACTTTATCATGTCGTTAGAACGCTGGAGTCCGGCGGGTTGATCCGCCTACTCCTTCAATCCGCTGGAGGTCATCCCCATGACGAAAAATCGCTGCAGAGGCAGAATCGCGACCACCGGGATGATCATCGCGATGATCGACGCCGCGAACAGCTCGTTCCAATAGGTGCCGAACTCCGTCGTGAAGTCGCTCAGCGCCACCTGGATGACCTTGTACGCCTTGGAGCGCGTGGCCAGCAGCGGCCACATGAAGCTCTCCCATTGATGCACGAACACCATCAGTCCCGCACTGAGCGTGACCGGCTTGCACAGCGGCATGATGATGCGCAGATAGATCCCGGCCGAGCTGGCTCCGTCGATCCGCGCGGCCTCATGCAGCGACTTAGGCATATCCAGGAAAAACTGCCGGTACAGGAAAATGACGAGGCCATTGGCCAGTCCCGGCACGACGATCCCTGCGTAGCTGTCGATCCAGCCCAGCCTCTGCACCAGCTCGTATAGCGGAATCGCCGTCACCTCGAACGGAATCATGAAGGCGACCAGCACGACCGCGAACAGCAGCCGCTTGCCCTTGAACTCGTAGAAGGCGAAGGCATATGCCGCCAGCGAGCCGATCAGCAGCGCTCCCGCTACCTCCAGCGCCGAGGTATAAAAGGTATTGAACAGCACCCGGCCGAAGCCGCGTTCCGTGAACAGATCCACATAGGCGCCGACGGTCAGGTCCATAGGCGCAGGCACGAAGGTCCGCCACGACACCGGTGAGATGTACTTGAAAATATCCTCCAGCGGCCGGAAGGAGGAAACTCCTACGAAGGCCAGCGGCAGCAGCACCACGAAGGCCAGCACCGCGTGGATCAGATATAACGGCCAACGGCGAAACCCGCCCTGATCTTCCATCCTGCTCTCCTCCTCCCTAATGCTTGGTGCGCAGCAGCCGGAACTGCAGCCCGATCATCGCCAAGGTCAGCATGATCAGGACGACGACGATCGCGGACGCACGGCCCGGGTCCGAATACAGAAAGGCGCTATTGAAGCTCTCCAGCATCAGCGTCGTCGTGCTGTGCTGCGGCCCTCCCTGGGTCATAATATACATCGGCGAGAACAGGAAGAAGTGATGGCTGGTGACCGCTACGGCCACGAACGTGATCGGCCGCTTGAGCAGCGGCCATGTCACATGCAGGAACTTCTGCCAGCGTCCTGCTCCGTCGATGGAAGCCGCCTCATACAGATGCGCCTGCACCTCCTGCAGTCCGGCCAGCAGGAAGATCGCCCAGTAGCCGACGCTCTTCCAGGCCACGATGCCGATGATCGAACCCAGCGCCTGCGTATCCGAGGAGAGGAAGGGCTGCGGAGGAAGTCCGAGCCCAGCCAGCATGGAATTCACCACGCCCTGCTCAGGATTCAGCATGATGCCCCAGAGCACGCATGCAGTCGGGATCGAGACCGCCACCGGGATGAAATGGATCGAGCGGAAGATTGCCGTGCCGCCAATCCGCCGGTTCAGCAGCAGGGCCAGCGCGAAGGCCAGCAGCACCGTCAGCGGATTGAGGATCAGATTGAAGACGAGCGTCGTGCGCAGCGACCTCCAGAACATCGCATCCTCCCACAGCGCCCGGTAGTTGTCCAAGCCGATGAAGGTCTGTCCGCCGGCGGCGAAATTCAGCTGAAAGAGGCTCGTCCAGCCCGCGGACAGCATCGGATAGATCTTGAACAGCAGCAGTCCCGCCAGCGCTGGTAATAAGAATAAGTAAGGCGCCACCGCCACTTTTCGCATCGTCTTCACTCCCCTCTCCGGCCGGTTTGTCCGGTCCGGTCTCGTTCACGTTCTGCATAACCCCGCTTATTTGCCGGCTGAGCCGTACTTACGCAGCTGCGTATCGATCAGCCCAGCCGTATCATCCAGCGTTTTCTTCGGATCGGCGCCGTTCTTGATGTCTTCGAGGGCCTTGTTGAAGTTATTCTCCCACTCCAGATAGCCGGGTGTCAGCGGGCGCGGAGCGGCCGTTGTCCTGGACTCGGCAGAGATCAGCTTGAGCACGCTGCCTGGCAGCTCGTTGTATTTCGGGTCCTTGTCAATCTGATCGAGCAATGACTTCAGCGCAGGCAATTGGCTGCTTTCCTCGAACAGAATCTGAGCGCCCTTGCCGCTCGAAACGTACTGGATAAACTTGGCTGCGGCATCCTTCTTGGTCGAGAACCGGGAAATGCCCAGGTTCAGGCTGCCTGTCGGAGTCGCAATCTTGCCGCCTTCAAAGTAAGGATGCGGAGCAATGCCGTACGGGATGCCGGAAGCTTGAATTTTAGCCAGATTGGCCGTATTGGACAGGAACAGCGCCACCTTGCCCGACGTGAAGTAATCCGGCGACTCCTCGCGCTTGATCTTCGGGCTAACCTTGGATGTGTTAAACAAATCGTAGTAGAAGGTTAAGGCCTTAACGCTGGCAGGCGAATTGGTATACCCTGTCGAGACCAGTCCCGTCTCGTCCAGCGGACTCGCGTCCTTGCTCTGCAGCAGAGGCAGCAGCTGGTAAGCACGTCCGATCTGATCGACGCTGAACCCATAGACATTGTCATGCGTCAGCTTCTTGGCCATCTCCAGCACCTGCTCCCAGGTGAGGCGGTCCTTCACATCGGCGGACGGGAACGGGATATTGGACTTGGTTAGCAGGTCCTTGTTGTAGAACAACACGACGCCGGAGGAATTCATCGGTACGGACATCAGCTGGCCCCGATATTCCGCCGCCTGAAGCGCGGAATCGACCCACACCTTCCGGGCATCGTTCTTGAAGTAGGCGTCCAGCGGCTCCAGATAGCCCTTGACCGCATAATTCGCATTGAGCGGAACGTCCACGGTGACAACATCGAGATCCGCCGACTTGGCGGCCAGCTTGATCTCGTTGGTCTCCATCAGCTTCGCGTA
Source organism: Paenibacillus filicis (assembly GCF_038070315.1). Classification (NCBI taxonomy): domain Bacteria; kingdom Bacillati; phylum Bacillota; class Bacilli; order Caryophanales; family Paenibacillaceae; genus Paenibacillus; species Paenibacillus filicis. The sequence goes on from NZ_JBBPCC010000003.1 coordinate 132,879, forward strand.
AGGATTATACTGCACGTTCACCTTAATCTCCGGGGATTCCTTCTCGAATTCGGCGATCACCTTGGTGAGCGGCTTTTCCCAGTTGGAATGCGTGACGAAGCTGATCTCTGTGACTTTAGGCGCTTCCTTCGCTGCTCCTGCGGCAGTCGCTCCCGTAGATGGGGCGGGCTTCGATTCAGGCTGGGAAGAGGAGCAACCGGCGAACAGAACGGTCATGGAGAGAAGAGCGGAAGCCATGGCTGCGGGTTTTAACATATTGGAATGCCTCCATTAATTCATATTTTTCTGACTTATTTACTTTGAATTAATCTCATGATACCATGGTCTTATCAATTAATAAAATATATGTTTATTATGATTTTCATAACTAGCAGGAATGAATAAGGAAGGAGGTGCAAGCTTCATGGAGGTACGCAAGCTTCAGCATTTCGTCGAGGTGGCGGCCGCCGGCAGCTTCACCAAGGCTTCCGAGCGGCTGCATGTCGCCCAGCCGGCGATCAGCAAGTCGATTCAGAAGCTGGAGGAGGACCTGGAGGTCACCCTGTTCGACCGATCGGAGAAATCGGCCATTCTCACCCCGGAGGGACGGGTGCTGCTGCGCCATGCACACGCGATTCTGGAGCGGGTGGAGGAAGCGCGCCATGAGATGCGCGAGCTGCGAGGCTTGCAGAGCGGCGAGGTGCAGATCGGTCTGCCCTCCATGTTCAGCAGCGCCTATTTCCCTCCCATTATGAAAGCGTTCCGGGAGGACTATCCTTCCCTGCGCATCAATGTAGTCGAAGAAGGCACCGTACAGATCCGTTCGCTGCTGGAGCAGAAGAAGGTCGATCTCGGCATTATCGCCTATGACCCCGAGGAGCAGGAGCTGGATGTCGATCCGCTGCTGACGGACGAGCTCGTCGTCTGCTTTCCTGCGGATCATCCGCTCGCCGGCCGCAACCGGGTCACCCTGCAGCAGGTGCTGGCGGAGCCGCTTGTGCTGTTCAAGGAAGGGTATTTCCAGCGCAAGCTGCTGGAGGAGGCCAGCGCGGCATCAGGCTTGCCGCAGAAGATTATCTTCACCACCAATCAGCTCTCGCTGATCCGGTCACTCGTCCTGGAAGGCGTCGGAGTGACGCTATTTCTAAGCATGCTTACAGCCGGGGACCCGCAGCTGCGCGCAGTCCCGCTGGACCCTCCGGTCTATGTGCACCTCGGCATCGGACGAAGAAGGCATACCTACCTATCCATTGCAAGCCGCACATTCCTGGATTTTCTGAAGCGGCACTTTGCCGGCTCCGCCTCACCGGCGCCTGAAGCATCGGGCCGCCCATCTACTACATAAAGGAGTCCTATCCTATGAGTCTATCTGACACATCTATCCCCCTGCTGCTCGATGTTGACACCGGCACGGACGATTCGCTCGCGCTGCTGTACGCGCTCCGCTCACCGGAGGCCCGCATCGTCGGCATCACCACCGCGGTCGGCAACGTCAGCGCGGAGCAGGCCACCGTGAATACGCTGAAGGTGCTGGAGCTGGAAGGTTCAGGCCGGCAGATCCCGGTCGTCAAGGGCGCTGATCGTCCGCTGCGGCGAGAATGGCCCGGCACCAAGACAGCCTATCATGGGGAGAACGGCCTGGCCGGCTATGAGCTGCCGGAGCCCGGACTGGACCGATCCGGCGAGGATGCGGCTGCGTTTATCGTACGCCAGGCGGACGCCCTGGCCGGCGAGCTGACACTGGTCTTCGTCGGACGCCTGACGAATCTCGCCGAGGCGATCCGGCTCGATCCAACCCTGCCCGGCAAGATCAAGCGGCTGGTCATCATGGGCGGCGCGCTGCGGGTGCCCGGCAACGTAACCCCGTATGCGGAATCGAATATTCATGGCGATCCGGAAGCAGCCGCCATCGTCTTCGCTTCCGGCATTCCACTGACCATGGTCGGGCTGGATGTCACGGCTTCGACGCTGTTCCGCGAAGCGCATCTCCAGCAGCTCCGCAGCCGCTCGCCGGAGGGCAATGAAGCGGTGCTCGCCTTCGCCGAGCACCTGCTGACCTTCCGCATGCAGGCTTATTTGGGGCGGAAGGGCATCCTCGCCTGCCCAATCCATGATCCTCTGGCTGTCGCGATTGCTCTGGACCCGGCGCTAGCCGAGACCGAGCAGGTGCGAGTCTCCATCGACACCACCGACACGTACACGCTCGGCGCGACCCGGGAGGTCCGGGGGACTGGCGAAGGCCACCCGGTTCTCGTATGTACCAAGGTGCAGGATGAAGCGTTCCTCCAGCGCTTTGTCGGGAGGCTGACGCTATACGCCTAACAACCTCAGGCCATGACACAAAGAAGCAGGAGCTCGTCTGGAGCTCCTGCTTCTTTGTGCGGCTAACGCTTTCTTTTCCCGCCTTGAATCTCATGCTCCTCTACATAATTGCGATAGTCCCGCCTACTTACTTCAACTGAAGCCGCAGCTCCTCATGCGCGTCCTTCAGCCACGGATGAACGACCTTCAGCGTCTCCTTCCGCTGCCACAAATAGTCGATATAGGCGAAGGCCCCATGTGCCAGCGACTGCTCCAGCCCGTCATTCAGCTCCTTCTGGAAAGGAGGCACCCCAGTCTGGTCCCAAGCGATCTTATCGGCCACGAATAAGACTTGGTCCAGCAGCGTTGATCCTGCCCGCAATGTTGTATGACAGCCCACCGCATCCAGAATCGCCTGATCGGTGATCTGGAAAATATCCCGGGCCATCGCCTTCGACAGCTTCTGATGAATGATCATCGGGAACTGTTCTTCTTCCGGCAAAACCTCGATTTGCAGCTGTCTGGCTGCTTCAATGCGGTCCTTGTTCGGAATAACCGCGCTGATGTCATGCAGCCACCCTGCGGTCTCCGCCGCGTCGGGATCGGCTCCGAACCGGATCGCTACGCGCCTCGCCTCCGCTCCCACATCCATGCAATGATCCGCCGTTTCGGAACAATGATGAGTGGTCAGGAACAATTGAACATTGCGTTTCAGATCATGCGTAAACTCAACAGACGCGGTCAGTTCTTGAAAAATCGGATGCATCACGCATTCACACTCGCTTTTCTTCAGAATTAGTCTAGCTAGGCTAGGCAAAACCACTGTTCTAGCTTACGGGTCAGTTCTTGTCCAATAGCCGGGTCGCGTTCGCTGATAAATCGGTGCAAGGGCCCCCGAGTAGTTGCCGGCTCAATCACTCCGTCTGATTGCACGGGATATCACTCCTTCACCCGGAAAGAACCCAGAATCGTCTTCACCACCGCTTCATCCACGCGGCCCTTCTCGAAGTAAAACCCGTACGAGATCCCTCTCTCCTTCATCGCGATATACCACCGTGTCTCCCGGAGACTCCAATTCGGGTCATTCTGGGCGGCAGGCTTCGTATGAATGAGTTCCACGCTGTACAGCCGAGCATCCACGTCCTTCAAGGCAACGAAATCCGTGATTTCACGAAAATCCTTCTTATCCGTATGATTGGGCATCAGACTCCGCCAGGTTTTCGCATCCAGCCAGTCGGATACTTCAGTCTCGCCTACCTGCACGCCGTCCTTATGAAAGATCAGAGCCTCCTGGCTTTCGCCCGCCGTAATCTGCCAGTCCTGCGGCACTGCAAACCGGAACGACTTCGTTTCCGCCATCTGATAGCCCTGTGGAGCAACCAACGGCTCGGAGGCCGCAGGTTCTTTTTCCTTCTGAGCGGCAGAGCTGGACAGCGGCATATCCTTATTGGGCGTACATGAAGCAACCAGCAAGGCGGCGGCAACGGCCAGCGTCAAGCCTGAAACCACCCTTTTCATCCGTCTCACCTCTAATTCCAACGAGCATATCGCTACTTGTCTTCCGTTCTACCCTATCTATGACGAAAACAAGCTCAGACAAGTTTCAAATATTTGGGGCATTTCCCATCCCGATCACCCGGTAACCTTACCTAAATCAACGCAAAAAAGGACTCCCGAAGGAATCCGTAAGGACCGAGGGACCAGATGGTCTGGGCATCTGCTCCTCGTCTTCTTGCTATACTGTTCAGCCTTTTCCTACGGACTCGCCTTCGACCAGGGTCACATAGATTCGCTCATGCTCCACCGCTTCCCCTGCGATCAGCTTGAGCACCTGCTCCGAAGCCAGGGTGCCCCACTTGCGCTTGGAATAATCGATCGTGGCCAGGCGGGGCTGCGTGTATTGGGTCAGCTCGATATTATCGAAGCCAATGAGGTGAATGTGCTCGCCGATCCGATAGTTCGCTCTCATGACCGTATTGTACACACCGATAGCCATCTCATCATTGAGACAAAAAACGGCGGCAGGTTCCTTATACTCACCGATGATCTGCTCAGCGGCCTTTTCTCCCGATTCCTTATCGAAATTACCCTCGATTTCGATGCACTCCACCTCCGGGTGACGCTCGACCGTTTGCTTGACGGCCTGCATCCGCTGCCTGGAGTCATAGGAACCCTTCGGTCCTGATACGACGTACAGCTTACGGTGGCCCTTTTCGATCAGAAACTCAATGGCCAGCGAAGCACCCGCCTTGTTGTCCAACAGAACCTGATTCACGTTCGGGTGGTTCAGCTCCCGGTCCAGCACGACCACCTTATGTCCGTTCCCGGCAAGGTGCAGCAGCTCTTCGCTAGCGAAGGAGTGATCAAGCACGATTGCGCCGTCGATCATCCGCTGCGGCAGCCACCGATGAGAGTAAGAGCCGCTGCACACGATCAGGTCATAGCCCCGCTTGTTCAGCACTTCCTTCATGCCCTGCAGCACTTCCCCGTAGAAGGCTCCGCTGAAATCACTTAAATAAACGCCGATAATTTTCGACACCCGGTTTTTCAGCGTTCTCGCGGCGGCATTCGGCACATAATTCAGTTCCTGGGCAATCTTCAATATACGCATGCGGGTTTCTTCCGTTACCTTCGGGTTGCCGTTCAGCGCGTAAGAAACTGTCGAAATGGAAACGCCCGCTTTTTTAGCAATATCTTTAATGCTGATCACAACAACCGCTCCTTACTTGTGTACGCTCTCATTCCTAGTATATCACAAAGCTGTTTGCTTATAGGGAAACAGGCGACCCCGAAAGATCGCCTCGAACCTTACATATAGATGTCAATTACGTTCATATCTTCGGTCAAAAGACCGCTCAACTGCTGCTGCCGGATGCGCAGACCGCCCGTACGGTAACGGTTGGTCGTGACTTCCGCTGCGGCTTCCAGTCCGTTCACCGTCACGCGGTTTGCGGATTGCCCTTTCAGGTGATAGATGAACACGACCGGGTGTCCCTTCACCTTGAACTCGAACCGCAGCCCGTCCAGCTCCTCAGGCAGGACCGGGTCAACGACCAGATCGCCTCCATCAACACGGATGCCCAGCACGCCCGAGATCAGCTGGTTCATATAGATCCCCGGACCGCTGGAGTAAATTCTCCATCCGCCCTTAACCTCGACGGAGCCTTCCTTCAGCTCGCCGAAGCGCTCCTGTGCTTCATAGCGCGTATTGAACTTCCCGTCCGAGCTGCTGAAGTAGGCATTGCTCTGACGCAGCTCCGCATTCGGCACCACACCGCGGATGTCGACAGGGTTGATCATCTCGAGCCCCTTCCAAGCCTCGTCGGCCTTACCGAGCTTGGCCATTGCCTCGACGAAGCGGATGTGGGCATGGACATACTGCAAGCCGACCTCGCGGCCGAAGTTCGACGCCTGCTCTGCACGCTTGAAGTTGGAGCTGACGCCTCCGGCATATTGGGCTGGGCGGTTCATCAGACGGACGCCGTCCGGGCAGTACAGCTCTTCCTTGATAATCCGGTAATGAGACTGTGCCTGCTCCTCCGTCAGCAGCTCACCGATCATGCTGCGCGTCATCGGAAGCAAGCGGTACTGAATCCCCGTCTTCGTATCGGTCGGGTGCAGCATCAGCTCAGCCTTGCCAGCCTCCTCCATATAGACAAAGCCCGGGATCACATCGGTGCCCAGCATATAGCGGTTGAAATCCGCGCGAATCCCTTCCGCCAGCGTCCGCAGCTCCGCTGCCAGCGCAGCTTCCGGCTCCGCCAGCGCCGCGGACAATTGGTTGAACGTCTGATAAGTCAACGCAACCGTCCAACTGCTGATCATGTATTGCTTGAGCTGTGCGTTGGCAGGCTGCAGCGTGTCATCCCAGTCACCATCCCCATAAGAAGAGAGATGTGTGCCATGGAGGAAATGGTTCTGGATATACGCAATTTCTTTTCTGGCATGATCCAGAATGGACGTCTTCTTGTCCGTGAATTGGCATGTATGACGATCGGTATACGGCACTTCTTCCTGCAGAATCCCGTAATCCCGGGTTGCGTTCAGATAATCGCCGAGCACCTTCAACGGCCATACGATAATATCGCCGTGGCTTTCTTCCTGCTGAATCGCGGCATATCGATCGAACATAAACCACTGCGGCCAGTTGCCATCATCCTCATATTGGTGGGCGTAGACCGTCTTGAGAATGTCGCGGACTTCGCCGTATTTATGCGTCGCCAGGAAATATTCCGTCGGTCCCTGGCACACGTCGCGCGTGCCCCAGGCCGCTCCGCCATACTGCTCCAGTCCATGAGGGACCGAGTAGTGGACGAGCATGTTATGCGTATACCACCAGGCGAGGGTGTTTACTTTATCCAGCTTGTCAGGTGTAGTGCCGTCCTGAGACAGATGGAATCCGTTCATGACCGTGGCAAAGAAATCCCGGTACCGCCCAATCTCTGCGGCAGAATCGACTTCCTTGAACGGCAATCTGCCATCCTGCAGCAGTCCCTGGATCGTCAGGCTCCACTCGCTGCTCTCGCCTAGCTCGAGCACAACGAGAGATGCGGCAGGCTGCTCGAGCCCGTGTACCAGCAAAGACTCGTCGCCGACCTTCATGCTCGCTCCCGCCACGTTCATCCGGTAGCACAGCTCCGGGAAAACTTTAGCGCTGTCCGAAGACTTATCCGCATAGAAAGACAACGTCTGCCCGTCCTGCCGGAACCGGAATGGCGCTTCATACTCATTATTATTCATCGTAACTTGATTCGTCACGAGGAAACGGTACGCCTTGCCGCTGGCCGAACGAACCTGCAGGTGAATTTCCGGCGTATCTACAGCCGTCAGGTTGGTGATGACGATCGTATCGCTCGCGGTCTTGTAGTACCAGCGGGCGTAGTTGAAGCCTAGCTCGAACATCGACGGCATCGTCAGCAGACGGTACTCGCCGTCCACTTCCACATAAAGCCGCTGCCCCGAAGTTTTCATCACGTTGAGCGCATTCCGGGCGTTCGTCAGCATTTTATTGAACGACGTATTGCCTACAACGACCTGGGAATTGAAAATCCCGTACATGTAGGACGTCGTCGTGATGACATCTTCCTTCAGCCGTGCATTATCTCCGGACATCAGGATATGACCGTGCGGACGCTCGACGAGCAGCTCCTTCTCCTTGAGCACGACATGCTCATGGGTCTCGGTGAAGAAGGATAGCAGAGCCTCACCGTCACGCTCTTCCTGACGGCGATGCGGGAAGTATCGGTCCAGCTCCTCCTCAGTCATCGACAAGGTAGCAAGCGGAGCTCCTAGCTTGGCGGATAGCTTCCCCTGAATGAGCGGCTTGCCTGGCTCGCGGCTTCCGGCTTGGGCCAGCTTCCACGCGTCCTGCACTTCCGTGTCAAACTCCAGAGCGGTAACTGCCGCCGGATAATCCGGCCGGAACAGACCGTAGAAGACGAACTGGGCAGCGCCATTCAGCTTCACCCGCTCGGATTGCAGAGCCGTATAGGCGAATTCGTATTGATAAACCTCGCTAGCCAGCTTAGCCCGGCTCAGCGCCTCCGGCTCGTTCGTTTCCTTGTACGATAAGCCGAAAAACTGGAATCCGTCGGTCGAGTATCCGGCTACCGGAGATATCCCGCCCTGCTGCAGGTAAGGGAATTTCCCTTGCTGCGGCATGTTCTGACGGGAGCAGACGGCGTAGCTCTGCTGTCCCCGGTTGAATACAGCGTGGTCGATATATTGGGACAAATACGCTTCGTTACTGCGGACGGCACCTTGATCGGCTAGGCCGATATCCTGCCCGTAGACGATGTCTACCTCGGCATCGGCCCCCTTGATCTGAACTTCCCAGAACCAGATATGCTGAGGCGTCAGATGAAAGGTCAGCTCGTAATCCAATCCGAATGCCGAGCCCTCCCAGAATACCCGGGCTTCCGAAACCTGCACGCGGCTGTCAGAGCGAACTCCCATCAGCGGTGCCACTTGAATTCCTCCGGCAGTATGCAGCCGCAAATACAGGTTGTTTAAAGAACCGTCAACGGGGTTGGCGATCCATTGGTTGATCATCGTGTTGCCGTAGGAAATCTTGCGGATTTCCCCGCTGCTGAGGAAGGAGAATTGTAAATCTCCCGCCTTCAGTTGAAAATCAGTATGTTCTGCAACTGTCATGCTGCTCACTCGCTTTCCTATGACTTACTTATCTAGTCTAAACCCAAGCTCCTGCACGTCCCTGCTGTTCGCCCCGACAAATACGGAGAACTTCCCGGCGTCGCTCGTGTAGGCCAGATCGGCATGATGATACCGAAGCTGCTCCTCCGTCAGCTGGAAGGACACCTCCTGCGTCTCGCCCGGCTGCAGCTTGATTTTACGGAAGCCCTTCAGCTCCTTGACCGGACGGACGACCTCGCCGGCATGGTCCCGCACATACAGCTGCACGACTTCTTCTCCAGTGATAGAGCCGGTATTCGTTATGTGAACGGTCACGGTAAGCGGCTGATCCACGGTCATCACTCCAGATGAAATCGAGGCTCCGCTGTAGCCAAAGGTCGTATAGCCGAGACCGTATCCGAATGGATACAGCGGTTCGTTCGGAATGTCCAGGTACTGGGAAACATAGCGTACCTGCGCATCAGGCGCCCCCTGCGGGCGTCCCGTATTGAAGTGATTGTAATACACCGGAACCTGCCCTACGGCAAAAGGAAACGACATCGTCAGCCGCCCGGATGGGCTCTGGTCCCCGTACAGCAGATCGGCGACCGCAGCTCCGCCTTCGGTTCCCGGATACCAAGCTTCAAGCACCGCATCCGCCACCTCATAGACGCCATGCAGATCGAGCGGGCGGCCATTGAACAGTACCGCCACCATCGGCTTACCTGAGGCCTTCAGCCGGGCAGTCAGCTCCAGCTGCGCCTGCGGCAGCCGGATATCAGCCCGGCATCCCGCCTCGCCGCTCATATCGGAATGCTCGCCAAGCGCGAGCACGATCACATCCGCCTGACGAGCCGTACGCAGCGCTTCCTCCAGCTGCTCCTCCGTCACCGTCTCGATCCCGCTGCCTTCGGCTGTGAGGATGCGCGAAGCATCCGTCTTGGACCTGAGGCCGTCTACCAGCTTCACGGCCTCATCCTTGGAGCCGAGCCACGCCCACGGACCGAGGATATCCCCGTTCTGGGCAAACGGACCGATCACCGCAACCTTTTGTTCCCGGTTTAGCGGAAGCACCGAGTCGTTCTTCAGCAGAACGCACGACTTAGCTGCAATCTCGCGGGCCGCCTGCCGATGCTCTGCACTCATCACAACATCGCGCTCCCGGTCAACATCGGCTCCCCGGAATGGATTGTCGAACAGCCCGAGCTTCTGCTTCAGCTGCAGGATGCGGAGCACAGCTTCGTCGATCATCGTCTCCTCGATTTCCCCGCTTTCCACCAGTTCCTTCAGATGATTCTCATAGCAGGTCGTCATCATCTCGATATCGACGCCCGCCAGCATAGCCTTGCAGGCTGCCTCCGCTTCATCGGCAGCGATGCCATGCGGGATCATCTCCTTCACAGCGCCCCAGTCCGAGATCACCACACCCTGGAAGCCCCATTCCTGACGGAGCAAATCCCGCATCAGACGTTTATTTCCCGCGGCAGGAATGCCGTCGACCGTATTGAAGGCCGTCATCACCAGCTCCGCTCCCTCATCCAGGGCAGCTTGATACGCTGGCAGGTAATACTCGCGCATCTGACGTTCAGACATATCTACGGTGTTATAATCGCGCCCGCCCTCGCCAGCGCCGTAAGCGGCAAAGTGCTTCACACATGCGGCAAGCCGGGTCAGGTCTTGCTTCAAGTCCTTCCCCTGGTAACCGCGGACGAAGGCTCTGGCGAATTGGCCGTTCAAATACGAATCTTCACCTGTCGTTTCCATGACGCGCCCCCACCGGGGATCGCGCACCAGATCGACCATCGGGGAGAACGTGACATGCACGCCGGCCGCGGACGCTTCCGCCGCTGCAATCTCCGCGCTTCGCTCAGCGGCCTCCATATCCCAGGAGCAGCCGATCGCCAGCGGTACCGGGAAAATCGTTTTATAACCGTGGATGATATCCGCCATGACCAGCAGCGGAATCCCTAACCGGTTCTTGTTCATATGAGCTTGCTGGGCAGCGATCGTTTCCTTGGCCCCGGACAAGCCCAGGACGGAGCCTGTATGTTTGACAATATCTTCGGTAATCCCCATGGATGCCATCGGGCCAGTAATCTGACCATCGGTGCCCGTTCCTTCGAAGAAAGGCGCAGCCAATTGCAGCAATTGGCCAATCTTCTCCTCCAGAGTCAGCTTCTCCAGCAGGTCAATAAGCTGTTGATCCGTCATCGTAGGATGCCTCCCCTTGTATGGTTTTCGAATTCATCGAAACGTTTCTATGGTTTATTATAATCACTAAAAAAATAGTCGTCAATGTATGTGTGTTCATATCGAAGGTCTTTCGAAACGTTTTTATTGATAAAAAATAACTAGTTGAAACCGATAACAACTTGTTTTATAATGATATCGAAACGTTTCTATAGAACATTATGAATGATTTTAACGCTTTATTTAGACACATCGAAACGTTTCTCTTCATTATGCGGCTTACTGGCTGCGCATCTCTTTTATTTTGCAGTAGGGCATACGTTTCTATTCCTGAAGGTACAGGTTAAAGAAAAAAGTGTCATTACTTATATTTTCCGGAATAGCGTGCACCCTATGAAACAAACCATGAACAACCGGGGAGGAACAAAACATGCGTAAATCAATCACTACCGTATTGGCCGGCACCCTGCTGGCAACCGGCGTCCTTGCAGGATGTGCTTCCAAGACTGACACGCCGAAAGACTCAGGAAATTCCGCTGCAGGCGGACAAAAAGTAACACTGAATGTATGGGGTATGGGGGAAGAAGCCAAATCGCTTCCGAAAATCGCAGAGAAATTCATGCAGGAAAATCCGAATATTGCGATCAACGTCCAGGCTCTGCCATGGGATACGGCCCATGACAAGCTGCTGACAGCCGTTGCTTCCAAGAAAGGTCCAGACGTTCTCCAGATGGGTACGACCTGGATTCCAGAATTCGCTTCCGCTAAAGCGCTGATGGATCTGAAGCCGGAGCTGAGCAAATATCCGGAGTTCGCCGAAGCTAACTTCTACCCGGGTGCTGTCGCAACAACCAAGCAAGGAGACGCTGTCGTCGGTATTCCTTGGTACATCGATACCCGCGTTCTGTACTACCGTACGGATTTGTTGAAAGCTGCCGGTTACAATGAAGCGCCTAAGACTTGGGAAGAGCTGTCTGAAGTCGCTTCGAAGCTGGCTGCCCGCGGCAACGGCAACTACGGCATGAGCATCGATACCAAAGAGCAGTCCCTGGCGTTCATGTTCGCTCGTCAGAACGGCTCCAAGCTGCTCGATGGCAACAAGCCGCTCTTCAACCAGCCTGAATTCGTCGGTGCTGTGGAATACCTGAACAGCTTCTTCAAGAATGGTTCCGCGCCTAAGGATCTCGGCATGGATATCGTTCCAGCCTTCCAGAAAGGCCTCACGCCTATGTTCATCAGCGGTCCATGGATGATCAAGCTGATCAACGATCAGGCTCCGGACCTCAAGGACAAGTGGGCAACAGCCGTGCTGCCTAAGAAACTGAACAACACTTCGTCGCTGGGCGGCTCCGATCTGTCCGTGTTCCAACATACCCAGCATAAGGACGAGGCTCTCAAGTTCATCGCTTACATGAGCAAGCCGGAAACACAGCTGGAATGGCTGAAGCTGACCAACACACTGCCGGCTACGAAGAAAGCCTGGGAAGATCCAGCTCTGACCAGCGACCCGAACTACAAAGTGATCGGCCAGCAAATGAACGATTCCGAGCCAATGCCGCTGGTTAAACCGTTCGAGGAAATCGCGCAAAACTTCCTGAAGAGCTTTGAAAACATCTACCGTGCCAATAACAACGTACAAACCGAATTGGACGCTTTCAACAAAAAAGCTGAATCCATCTTAAACAAATAACAGCTTTACCTGAAAATGAACAGCTAGCCGGTGCCCACCGGCCTGCTGTTCATTCCTATACGCGATCCACCCCTCGCAAAGGAGAGGACTTGTCATGAAGGGATTCACTAACAACAAAGCGCCCTATTTCTTTATTGCACCTACCTTGATTTTACTGACGCTGTTTTCCCTGATACCGATTCTGATCGCGCTGGTCATTAGCTTCACCAACATGGATTTAGCCGGACTGGCCGACTATTCGAACATCAAGTTCATCGGACTGCAAAATTACAAAGACGTGCTGACCGACCCTATATTCATCAAAGCGATCTTCAACACCTTGTTCTACGTCATCGTCGGGGTGCCTCTGGTTATTCTGTGCTCGCTCGGCGTTGCCTTGCTGATCAACTTCGGAACCTCGCGTATTTTCAAAGCGTTCCGGGTGATTTATTACCTTCCTTCCGTAACGAACGTTGTTGCGGTTGCCGTCGTTTGGTTTTACCTTTACAACCCGACCTTCGGGTTGCTCAACTACTTACTTAACCTGGTTCACCTGGGTCCTGTGCCTTGGCTGACTGACCCTATTGTTGCGAAAATATCGCTGATCTTCCTGGCGTTGTGGCGAGCCATCGGCCTGAATATGATTATTTTTATCGCCGGCCTGCAGGGCATCCCTAAATCGTACTACGAAGCAGCCCAATTGGACGGCGCGACCCGCTTCCAGCAGATGAGATACATCACGATCCCGATGCTGCGCTTCGCCATCTTCTTCGTGTCCATCACGACCATGATCGGCTGGCTGCAGTTTTTTGAGGAGCCTTTCATTATGACGCAAGGCGGCCCTCTCGACAGCACGACCTCCGTTGCTTTGTTCATCTACCGCAACGGCTTCCAGTTCAGCCATTTCGGTTATGCGGCTGCCGGATCCTTCGTTCTGTTCATTGCCATCATCATTGTGACCTTGGTCCAATTCCGGTTCCAGAACAAGGACACAGATCTCTAACCGAGAAAGGAGGTACCCATCATGTCTGCAAAATCTCTACAAAATCAGCCTGTCGGATCGGGGAAAAACGACCGACTGTTCCAATGGCTCGCCGGTATCTGCTTGACCGTATTCGGGCTGCTCATGCTGCTGCCGTTTATCTGGATGGTCTTGTCCACCTTCAAAACAGACAGCGAGGTGCTCAGCATCCCGCCTACTCTATGGCCGAAGGTCTTTACACTAGCTAACCTGGAAAAGCTGTTCGTCAGCATGAACTTCGGTGTCTATCTCAGGAATACGCTTATCATTGTCGCCTTCTCGTTCGTCGGCATGCTCCTGAATGCCATGGCAGGGTTCGGCTTTGCCAAGTACGAGTTCAAGGGGAAGGACCCGCTCTTCTATCTGGTGCTGGCAACCATGATGATTCCGGGTCAGGTTACCATGATTCCCGTGTACCTCATCCTGAACTCGATGAACCTGACCAACACCATGCCGGGCATCATCCTCCCCGCTCTGGTCGGAGCGTTCGGCATCTTCCTGTTCCGTCAGTTCATGGCGACGATCCCGAATGAGCTGCTCGAAGCGACCCGACTGGAAGGAGCCAGCGAGCTGCGTATTTTCCTGCAGATCGTGCTGCCCATCTCCAAGCCGATCCTGGCCGTACAAGGCATCCTGACGTTCATCGCCGGGTGGAACAGCTTCCTCTGGCCGCTGATTATCGCCAACGACGAGAAGTTCTACACCTTATCCGTCGGCTTGGCCCTGATGCGAAGCCAGTCCAACCAGAACTTTGCCTTGCAGATGGCTGGAGCCACACTGATGGTCGCTCCGATCATTATCATCTTCATCATCTTCCAGAAGCATATTATCGAGAACTACACGACTTCCGGGTTAAAGTAGATACAGCGCGCTTCTCCCACCTTATAACGGGTACGAGCTATCCAAGTCCGAGGAATCCCCTCGGGCTTGTTTTTCTACCCTGGCAAACGACGCCAAATAAGCGAAGCTGATGCTTCGCCTGAATGTTCCTTCACGATTGGCTGCATGAATTAGCTTCCAGCCGCGCTTTTCTCAAGATCTCCTCAATAAATGGCGCTTTGGCCTCGGTGTAGGCCACCCGGTCCGCCTTGTGCCGTGCCTCCAACCCTTTCTTCAGTTCGCTGTAAGCCTCCAAGACTTCGGGGTACTTCGTCACATATTGTTTAAATAAGAGCTGATTATTCCAGTGATCGCTACCGTACGCATAGATATGCAGATGATGCGTCCCCGCCCGCCACTGTCCCTTGCGGAAAAACCTTCTTTCCGGGAAGTGGGCATGATCGACGAATTCATAACCAATCTCCCGGAGCCTGTCCTTATACAGATCGGTGACATCCTCCAGAAGCTGCACACCTGCCATCATATCAATGACCGGCTTCGCTGCTAAACCTGGGATTGCTGTGCTCCCGATATGCTCCATTCCTATTACAATGCCATCCAGGGCTTGGACGATCTGCTTGCTTTCCGCCTCATACTGGTCCGCCCAAAGCGGGTCGTAAGCGGATACCGTTACTTGTTGCATAATGCCCGCTCCTTTGCCTGTATTCGCTGAAAGGCACACCTAGCCGGTGTGCCCTCTTTCTTGCTATTGCTTCTCCCAGGGACTAGCCGTCCAAAGATTGCATCCGGCGGTAAAGCTCTGACACGCTGGATATATGCGCTCACGTCCCGCTCCTCCTGGAACGGGTGAATCGAAGAGGCTATTCCCGCAGCCAATACCAGAAAAGCGCAATTTCATCGCTGTGCTTATTGAAGCCCTTGTATAAGAAAGAATCGAATCCGCCCAGGACAAAGCCGCAGCTCTCGTACAACCGGCACGCGCCAACATTGTTGTTTTGGGTCTCCAGCATGATGCCGGGAAGCTCCTGCTCCACTGTCCATTGCTTGGCTTGTTCCATGAGACGCCGTCCAATCCCCTGCCTCCGGACGTGCTGATCCACTTGAATATCCTCGATATAAGCATACCGATTCCAGTTACGCCTCAAAACGAGCTTTCCGACCGCCCGACCGCCGGAGAACGCCACATAAAGGACCCGGTCCGCGCTATCGAGATCCCCAGCAGCCTCTGCTGAATGCTCTGTGTTTGCTGCGTCTGGGGAATCCTCCGCATACCTTTTCACATAATGGGGCCGTTCTTGTACCGTATATGCAAGCCGATGATCCTTGAGCGACAAGACCAGTGCCGAGTCCACAATAAAGGCTTCTTCGATATCGATCAGTTGGTCTTGATCCTGAGCCGTCATTTGCCGAATATGGATGTTCATAAGTTCAGAAGGAATCTCTCCTTCATTCCCCTCCTCTTCTTCATGTAGAGAACCATCAATTCGGTCATGAACGGCGGAGCGCGGACTTAACGGAAAACCTGTTGTTCCATCATTCTGAACAGCCTCCTCCAATAACAGCTTTTAGAATATTTTACTAGGATGTCCCTGTCTCTTCAAGCAAATAGGGCGCATCCGGGAGTGTCCCGTACGCGCCCGACTAGTCGATCTGCGGATCGGCTAATTAGCTTGAATGACTCTGATCTTAGCTCTGCCCTCATCAGCACATCAAAAAAGCGGAGTCCGCTTCATGGACTCCGCAATAATCGGTTATTTATACATCGGCTTGGACTTATCCTTCTGATTAGCATTGACTTCTTCCAGAATTTTGCTGCCTCCGGCCTTCAGCCAATCATCTGTCTTCTTCTGCCAGTCTTCCCGGGTTGTTTTGTGATTGATCACCACGCCGCTGACCAGCGTATTCATATTGTCTTCGAATATTTTGGAGCCCAGGCTGTCGTCGGTCTGGCTGCGGATGAACGGATTCCGGTAATCCGGGAAGGAATTCTTGGCGTACTCCTCATACTTGCTCTTATACGTGTCATACAGATCGGAGAGCCCCAGGCTGGTCATCCAGTCGCGGTTGCGCTCCCAATCGACAATCCCCGCGTCGCTGAACGGAATCAGCGTCCAGAATGGCTCCATCTGCGGACGCTTGTAATCATCCGGGATTTTATCCTCCGCGAAAGACAGCTTCTTGCCATTCTTCACCTCGTAGTTCTTGCCTTCCACGCCGTACTTCATCATATCGTGTCCCTCCGTCAACTGCCAGCTCAGGTACCGGAAGATCCCTTCAGGGTCCTTGGCCGTGGCGGAGAGATAGAAGCCCCGGTCAATGGGCAGCACGGAACGAACGCCGCCCTTGATGCCGGTAGGACCGGTCAGCGGGGAAATGATGCCGACCTTTGCCCCAGGCTCGACCTTCCGGACATCATTCACAATAGCCCCATATTCATTGTAATGGGAAGGGGTAACGGCAACCTTGCCGGACTTGAACTTATCGATGGATTTACTGGAGTTCGGACTCACGATAAAGTCCGGATCGATGAGCCCCTTCTTGCTAAGCCCCTGCATCCAGAAGTAGAAGTCGATCTGCTCGGGAGCCTGGAAGAACTGCACCAGCCGGTTCGGATCGCCCTTGGCCGGCTGCCAGCCGTTCAAGCTGGCTCCGAAGGACGTAGCGAGATCCTTCATGCTCCACATGTCATTGCCCGTAAACGGAATCTTCTTCTCCCCGTTGATCGGTGTATCCTTGATCTTCTGCAGCGCATCCTCCAGGTCCTGGATTGTTTTCGGTTCCGGGATATTGAGCTTCTCGAACCAATCCTGACGGTAATACAGCATGAACTGCACATCCGGATTCAGCGTGTTCGGGATAAAGTAGATATTGCCGTCCTTGTCCTTGAGCATATCCCAGATCGCGGCAGGAACCGCTTGCTTGACAGCCGGGTATTTGTCCAGATACTCGTTGATTTTCAAGAAAGCGCCCTGCTCCTGCGTCTCCAGGAAAAA
Organism: Paenibacillus filicis; assembly: GCF_038070315.1. NCBI lineage: Bacteria > Bacillati > Bacillota > Bacilli > Caryophanales > Paenibacillaceae > Paenibacillus > Paenibacillus filicis. The sequence goes on from NZ_JBBPCC010000003.1 coordinate 150,004, forward strand.
CTTGTCTCTCGGGCCGGAGCCCCACATCACATCCGGCAGCTTGCCGGCGGCGATGATCGTCTTGACCTTCGTGTCGTAGTCGGTCACCGGGATGATCTGCACATCGATCTTGACGTTGGCTTTCTCGAACAGCTCCTTCTCGAACGGACCTCCCTTCTGATAGGTGGCGGGTCCCCAGATGGGACGCAGATACGAGAAGGTGGTGACCTGACCGCCAGACTCACCGGGCTTCCCGGCAGCAGGTGCCGAATCGGTCGAGCAGCCGACTGTCGCGAGGGTCAGCACAGCAGCCATCATGGGCGCAACGATTTGTTTCATACAATTACCAGCCTCCATATATGAATTGATGAGAATCCGTTATTCATGGCCGTCCTCTTCGGATCAGCCCTTGACCGAACCGATCATGATGCCCTTGACGAAATATTTCTGCAGGAACGGATACACCAGCATGATCGGAGCGATCGCGAACATGATGGCAGCCGCCTTGATATTCTCCTGAGTGACGACCATCTTGGAAGGGTCCATAATCTGGGGCAGAGCCCCCATATTCATCATGTTCTGATCGATGATGATCGAGCGGAGCACCACCTGCAGCGGCCACTTGGAGCTGTCGTTGATGAAGATCAGGCCGGTAAAGTAGTCGTTCCAGTGACCGACTGCATAGAATAGTCCGACCGTAGCCAGTACCGGCTTCGAGAGCGGAATAATGATTTTCCATAAAATCGTCATCTCCGAAGCGCCATCGATCGAAGCCGATTCCTCCAGCGCCTCCGGGATCGACCAGAAGAAGTTGCGCATCAGGACGAAATTAAACGGCGAAACTAAACCGCTTACAACGAAGATCCATAGCGAGTCGACCAGGCCGAGATTTTTGACGAGCAGATAGTATGGAATCAGGCCTGCGCCGATCAGCATCGGGATGATGATGAGCCAGGTGAAGAACGAGTAGCCGGGAACCTTGGACTTGGACAGCCCATAGGCGGCAGCGCTGGTGAACAACAGATTGAAGAAGGTCCCTGCCGCCGTAACCCATACCGTGATCAGGAAGGAACGGGTCAGCACCGAGGTGCCGAATATATATCCGTACGCGCTGAGGGTCGGCTGCTTCGGAAACAGCATCATCGGATTGAGCCGGATCTGCGACGCTTCGCTGAAGGAAATGGCGATCACGTTCAGAATCGGGATAAAGGTGATCAAGCCGAGCAGCGTCAGCGCCAGATAGATCAGAAGCTGGGCCCACCAGGGATTCTGGCTGAGAGAGGAGGCGGATGTTGACTTTGAAGAACGCGCGTTCATTTACCACATCGACCTCCCTTCCCATTTCTTGACGAAGGCATTGGCTGAGATAATCAGCACGCAGCTCACGACTCCCTTGAAGATACCTACCGCCGTCGCGACCGAGTAATCATTGGATAGCATCCCGATCCGGTAGACGTACGTGTCGATAATATCTGCGACCTCATAGACCGAAGGATTATACATGTTGAACACCTGATCGAAGCCGGCGTCCAGCATGCTCGCGAGGTTGAGCACGAACATCAGGATAATAATAGGCCGCATCCCCGGCAGGGTAATATGCCAGATCTGCCTGAGCCGCCGAGCTCCGTCGACTCGCGCCGCCTCGTACAGCTCCGGATCGATCCCGGACATGGCGGCTAGATAAATGATCGCCCCCCAGCCAAATTCCTTGATGATACCGGTAACGATCAGAACGGGCCGGAACAGCTGGGTATTGGTCAGAAACTCGATCGGCTGCAAGCCCGCGCCCGTGAGCAGTGTGTTGATGACCCCAGTCGGGCCGACGAAGTTGATCGCGATCCCGGCGAAGACGATCCAGGACAAGAAGTGCGGGAAGTAGGTAACGGTCTGCACCGTCTTCTTGAACGCCATGGACTTGACTTCATTCAGCAGCAAGGCGAACAGGATCGGGATCGGAAAGCCGAAGATCAGACCGTACATATGAATGATAATCGTATTCTTCAGCACCGTGAAAAACTTATCTGACGTGAAAATGTACTTGAAGTTATCCAATCCCACCCAAGGACTGGCCATAATCCCCTTGAAGGCCATGTACTTCTTGAACGCAATCGTCAGTCCATAGAAGGGGATGTAAGCGAATACAATAAAATAAATAATCGAAGGAATAAAGAGCAGATACATGAATTTGTATTTCCAGATGTTCTGGAGAAGCGTATTTTTTCTTTTCTGGGGTCGCACCCCCAGCGTTGCTTCTGACATCATGACACCTCATTTCCCAAGGATTCAAACAGGAGGCCCGTCGAACGCCGGCTCCAGTGTGGCGTTCGACTTGCCTGTCTTTCCGAGTTTGCGAGCTACAGCTCAGCGCCGATCGTCACGATCTCATACGGCTTGACCGTTAGACCGTCCTCTCCGATCCGCTCACCCCGCTCCTCCAGTACATTGCTTCGATACCAGCCTGTCACTCCGTCAGCCGATACGGTAAGCGCGACGTTCTCGGCCGTCATATTGAACCAGCGGAAGACGGCCTCGCCGCCCGGCTCGCTGACCTTCACGGCGGACAGCGCCAGTCCCGGACCGGACCAATCCAGGAAGCTAAACGATGCGGGCAGCTCACCCTCCGTCAGCTCCAACTGGCGGGTTACCCACGGCACTTGCTCCTGGTAGGCGGCGGCGAAGGTCTGAAGTCTGCCCGAGTCGTCCGTATGCGGAAGCACGGCATACTCGAGCACGTGCTCGCCGAGACACTGGGCCTCCGGCGTCGGGAACACGCCCCAGTCTCCTACCTCTCCGACCGAGCGAAGCAAGGTCAGAGCGATCGTATTCCGCCCGTCGCGGAGTACTTCGTACTCGTTGAGACCGTGATTGGCGACCGTGAGTCCCCCGTCGTCATCGCTGACATTGACGAAGGCCTGCTGATGCTGGCAGTTGCTTGGATTGATCCATTCGGGTGCGGGCACATTATCCCGGATTGCCACCTCGAAGACCGAATCCGCCCGGTGAATCTCCGTTGCCGTATCCGTTGGAAACAGAACCCGCAGCCTGTGGTCCTTGGCCTGATTGTTCAGCGAGGTGCGAATTTGAAGCTTCGCCGCCCCTCTCTCCAAGGTCAGAACCGAGCGAATCTGAAGCTCCACATGCTCCTGTCCTCTTCCGGCCCTTCTCTCCAGAAACGGAACAAACTCGCGAATCTCCTCGTCAAGCTTCTCATCTGCGGAGGCAGGCACGATCAGCGCATACCGGATCTCATACACCGTCCTTCGCCCGGATCGCTCTACCAGCCTTATATCCGCCGGCTTCCCTTTGGTCGTGATCGCTTCATCCCCGTCCGGCTGGCGGAAGATGTATTCATTGCCGATGTCCCCGACATTCTCGAACACATGCAGGTCCTCATAGTGCCGTCCGTTGCGCTTATCCGTCATATGAAGCGAGCCGTCGTCCTGAATGTCCACGGTCAGATAAGCGTTGTCCATCCGATGTGTGACCGGTGACGGACTCTGCGCTTCGCTCGGTGCCGCATCCAGCACCTGGCCAGCCGCCTGCTCGACGGCCACGCTTGCCGCCACCTCCGAATATCCATCCTCCGACGGAAGCAGCGCATAGGTCCGGTAGCCCGAGGCCGGGACCTGCTCAGCCAGCAGCGTCACCCGTACCTTGCGCGCGAGGTACGGCTGTCTGAACCTATCCTTCGGAAGCGTATAGCCGAAGCCGATCCCGAGATCCTCCAGCTGCGCTTCCAGCTCGGCCCCGTGCTCGTCGATCACGCGCAGCCCTTGGATAGGCAGGCTCTTGAGCTGGCGGACCGCCTCCTCCCGGTCATATCTGTCAAGCGAGATCCTCTGAAGCTCCAGCTCCACCGACAGCACGCCGCTCCGGTCCCAGCCGGATGTATTGAATACGGCGAACGGCCGTGCATCTTCATACCGGCCAAAGACGGCAGCGGTATCCATGCGGGCTGTCAGATAAGCCAGACTCTCCCCGATCATCTCCTCCGCCACCTGGCCGCTCTTGGCAAATCGGACCATCATCTCCTGGTGCACCTCGTCTACGCTGCAGCCGCAGATGCTGTCATGCGGATGATTCTGCATCAGTGTCCGCCACGCATAGTCCAGCAGGTGATGCGGATAAGCGCTTCCATACCGGTAGGCGAAGGCGGCCAGCGGCTCTGCGACCTTCTCCAGCAACGTCTGCGTCCTCTGATTCGCCTGCTTGATATACACGCGGGCGGATGCCGTATTAACCAGTGTGAACCAGCCGTCGGTGCGCTGGCTTCTTAGTTCCCCATGTATGGTGGACAGATCGGATGGTAACGCTTTCTTCAGCTCTCCGATATACGCGGGGAAGCTGGAGTGCACGAACTGCACATCCGGCATCACCTGCTGCGCCGTCCGGATCGCGGCGGTTAGATCGGTCTGGAGCGGCTGGTGATCGCAGCCGTTCATGAATAACAAGTGCGGCGTGGAAGCATACTGCTTCGCGGCTGCCAGCCGATCCCGCCAGTACCGCTCAGACGACTCTGCATCGACCGGAATTTCCATCCCGTTGTGGTACCAGTTGGCGAAGAGAATGCCGAGCACCTCAGAGCCGTCGGGCGATCTCCAGATCATCTCGGAGTATGAAGATTCATAATTCCCTGCGACCTCGTTATTGAAGCCGACAGGCTTGACGCCGCGGCCGAACACCGCATTATCCATACCCGCCTGCTTGAGAATTTGCGGAGCCTGCCCCATGTTGCCGAAGGAATCCGGGAAATAGCCTACCTTGCAGACGGCCCCGTATTCCCGGGCATCGCGATGGCCGATCAGCAAGTTCCGGATATTGGCCTCGCTGCTGGTAAGAAACTCGTCCTGCAGAATATACCAGGGACCAATATGCAGCTTGCCGGCCTGAACCAGCCGCAGGAGTGCTTCCTTTCGTTCAGGTCTGATTTGGAGGTAATCCTCCAGGATGATCGTCTGACCGTCGAGATGGAAGCTTTGAAAGTCAGGATCACAGTCAGCCAGGTCAAGCAGTTGATCCAACAGCTCAATTAAGCGGACCCGGTGCCTCTCGAAAGGCATATACCATTCCCGGTCCCAGTGAGAATGAGAGATGATGTGAGCGGTTAGCTGTTTCACTCCGCGCCTCCAGTTGTATATTTGTATACATTTATTATTACATGTATACATCTTGTATAAATGATATTATCATCATCAATTCAACTGGTCAACAATATATTTACAACCACGCAATCAAGTTGTATATTTGTAATACAACATGCAAGGCTTTTCTATCGCTTAACTAAACTGAGAGGGTTGTCAGCATTGGACAAATCATCATCAAAACGCATTCCTCACTATATGCAGATCCGAGCCTACGTCATGGATCTGATCCAACACAAGCATTTGAAGGCCGATGACCGGCTTCCTTCGGAGAATGAGCTGGCCACCCAATTCGGCGTCAGCCGGATTACCGTTAAGCATGCGCTGGACAGCCTGGTCGAGGACGGTACGATCTATCGAATACAAGGACGAGGCTCCTTCGTTGCCGAGACTGGGGGGGAGCCCCTTCTTTATACGAAACAATCCGCTGCTCCTGGTTCCTTGATCGCATATATCGCTCCATACCTGGATAATTCCTTTACGGCGCGGCTGCTGAATGGCATTGAGGACGAGCTTGGGAAGTCAGGCTATAAGGTTATCTTCTCGAATTCGAGGGGATCACAGGAGAAGGAAAAACAACTGATCCGCGAAGCGCTGGCCCTGGGTGTGGCGGGCATGCTCGTATTTCCCGTAGATGGGGAGAAATATAACGAGGAGATTGTGCAGCTTACGATGTCGGGCTTTCCCATTGTGCTGATCGACCGAGACTTGCCCGGTCTGTCCACCCACTGCGTCTGCTCCGATCATGCCGGCGGAGCTTATATGGCTACCCAGCACCTGCTGAGCCTAGGGCACCAGGCCGTCGCGTTCGTATCCGCCAGTACGCCGTCAACAGCAAGTACCGAGGAACGTCTGGCCGGGTATGAGAAGGCCTTGGCCGATGAAGGCATTCCGATTTTGCACCGTCACCGCCTTCAGGTCTCGAGGATTGACGATATCATCGCTCTGCTGAACGATAATCCGGAGCTGACCGCCGTCTTCGCGGAGAACTCCGGAGTCGGCCAGTCCGTCTTCGAAGCAGCCGCCAAGATGGGCCGCTCGATTCCCGGGGAATTGTCCGTCACCTTCTTCGACGACTTCGAATTCTCGAATCTGTCCAAGACGCCTCCGACCGTCATCGTGCAAGAGGAGCAGGCCATCGGTATGGAGTCGGCCAAGCTGCTGATCTCCGTCATCTCGAGCAAAAATCCGGAGAAGCAGAAAATTCTGCTACCCACCCGGCTGCTACAGCGTCAGTCTACAGCGTCCCCTCCGCCGGCCAAGCCTTGACCGGCAATCTACAGAAGCGGTTCATCTGGAAGCGCACCAAAAAAGCGGAGTCTGCTTGGCAGACTCCGCTTCCTCTACTTGCGGGTATCCTGGTTATTCCCCTGATTTTCATCATCGATACTGTCCGTCTCGTACCATGGGTTGAGATGAACGAGAACCTCTTCTACAAGAGGGTTTTGCTCTCGAATGGCCTGCTTGATTCTCCGGGAAATATCGTGACCTTCCTGCACGCTGAGCTCCGCCGGAATCCCTACCCTAACATCAACCATCATATAGTGGCCATGCTCCCGTGCCCGGATGCGGTCAATTCGTTTGACTTCCGGCACCAAACGCACGATCTGATAAATTTCTGCCATCTTGTCATCATCGATGTTCTTTTCCATCAGCACATCGATCGAGGTCCGTCCCATGTGAATCGCCAGCTTGAGGACGAAGTAGGCCACGATAATCCCCGCCACGGGATCGCCGTATTTCAGAATATGAATGTTGTAAGCCTCTCCGAGCATCGCCAGGCCGATACCGATAACAGCAGCAAGAGACGCATACACATCGGCCAAATGATCATAGGCAGTTGCGATAAGTCCGCTGCTGTTGATTTTTTTGCCGATCCGTATTGTATATACGTACAACCATTGCTTCCAGATCAGCGAGATCGCCGCTACGATTAGAACGAGGACCGATGCTTCATGAGGCGGCTCCATCAGAGCCATGACTGAGTGATACCCCATATACACGCCGGCCAGAATCAAGACAACCGCTACGATGCCGGCACCGATGACCTCCGCCTTACCGTGACCATACGGATGATCCTTATCCGGCGGTCGCTTGGAGATGATCATGGAAATAAGTGCCGCCGCGGTAGCAAAAACATCCCCGGCGTTGTGAACGCCATCCGCGATCAGCACCTGGCTGCCAAAAAGCAGTCCCACCACAAGCTTCATGGCGGTTAATACAATATTGCTGATCAGACTGATCCAAATTGCAAAAGTAGATTGTTTGTTCGTTGATTCCATTAACCCGTTCCTCCATCAAGCTTCGCGCCCCGCATGTCGAAAAAATCGAGGCTTTGAATGATTCCTGTTCCCAGCAACGAATCCGCCTTAGACATTCTGTCTTAAGGTGTCCTCAGGAAGAATTTCTCATCCGCTCGGGTACCGTGTCATTATACAAAACCACATTCATGTGGGTCTAGAGAAAAAGTCTTGCCTTACAACAAGATGTTCGAGCTCTAAATTGGTTATGGCTCTCTCACCATCGGCAGACTTATGATCGCATCCGTCCCCTTTCCTTGCTTACTTGTATACTCCACATGCCCTCCGATAGCTTGAATAATTCGGAAAGCCACCATCAATCCAAGACCTGTGCCGTTATTTTTGGTCGAGTAGAACGGAGTTCCTAACCTCGTCAATTGTTCTGTTGTCATGCCTTCTCCGGCATCGCTCACTTGGATATGGACCCGGTCAGACTCGCGGCAAGCCCGTAAGCTAACCTTTCCTCCCGCTATGGAAGCCTCAATGGAATTTTTGAGAATATTCACAAGCGCCTGCCTGACTTTGAACGGATCTGCCTGAATCCACAGCTTTTCTGTCACCTCGATAACAACCTCCACCTGGTGCAAACAAGCCAGAGAGGATACAGAATGCTGGATTTGTTCGAATAGGTCCGCGACCGATAGCGTGTCGGGTTTCTCCAGCTGCGGCTTGGCATAATTGAGAAAATCATTGATGACATACTCCGCACGGCCCAGCTCAGCCAAGGACGTTTCAAGGTACATTTTATGTTTACCTTCCGAGCTGCCCGCGGCCAATTGCAAAAAACCTTTAACCACGGTTAACGGCGTCCCAATCTCATGAGCCACGGATGAGGCCAACTGGCTGGCTAGGTTCATTTTTTCCGAGGACATGACTTGTTCTTGCAGCCGCTTGGTCTGAAGGGTAACCTCTATGAGAAAAGCGGCCATGCACATCGCAGCCAGATGAATGAGAGCAATTTGGATAAAGGTCATTTCCAAGAGCGAGTCTTGTGGGGATGAGATGTACCAGGAAATCACCGACGAAACCGACGATAAACTGATCGCGATGATAAATCTCCACGCAGGTAAGCGGTTAGCAAAGCGAGGACGAAACAAGGATGACAGCGCAAGCACAGTCACCGCGGTAAATATGGCAAGCATCAGCCCTTCTACATCCATCCAACCTCGCACAAGCAGCAGACAAAGAAAGGACACGATTCCGGACATATACCCGCCATACAATACGGACAGAATGAGCGGAATATTTCTTAAATCCCCGCTAATGTCATCCGAGATCGTATCAGGGAAAAGCATCGTGGAGATGATCGCAATTCCGCACACGACCCCGAGTCCGATCCGGTCCTTCCAGCTTCCGGTTGGAATCCACTTCGTCAACGATGCAAATTGATAGAATAGAATGGGGAATAAAATAGATAGAACGTCCAATAGGAGATCCTTCATCCAACCACACCTCCGAGTTTGAGACAACCATTAAACCCATTTTATACCATCTCTAATCATTCGGCTATTTGCCGTCACAAAAGCTCCGGAAATGATTTCCGGAGCTGCTGGGTGATAGGGACATGCCTCTATTTATCTTAGTTTGGAAACGGCATCTTTCATGATTTCGTAGTTAATGGCTCCGCGGAACTTTTCCCGGATCACGCCCCTTGCGTCCAACAAGTACGTGGTCGGATACGCGACAACCTGGTATTGCTGCGTGACACTTCCATCGAGATCCATGACGATAGGGAACGTAAGCTGCTGGTCGTCCACAAAGGTTTGGATCTTATCCCGCTTCTCCTCCGTATGCGTCAAGTTAACGCCTACGATCACAACGTCCTTTGCTGTATAATCCTCATAAAACTTTTGCATATGGGGCATTTCTACTCGGCACGGCGGACACCAGGTCGCCCAGAAATTGACCAGCACCGTTTTGCCTTCCAGATCAGACAGATGAACGGGATTCCCCTTCAAGTCATTCAATACAAAATCCGGCGCAAGCTGCCCTTTCTGAGTACCTGTCTCCAAGTCCCCCGCCTCCACGGCTTTACCCGTATCCATAGCAGACTTGCTATAATAATCGTACCCTCCATACACGACGAGCCCCGCTATAAAAAGGATCGCAAGCATGCCTTTCTTCATCCTCATCATCTCCCTCCGTTAAAACTGGATGTCCCAGAACGTATACCGGGCAAGCCATGCACTGATCCGCTGCAGTTGTCCGGTAAACAACAGCAATCCCATTCCGATAAGCAGCCAGCCGTTGACTTTGGATAGAAAGGGCATCCACCCATTCATTTTTTTCATAATGTTCATCGAGTACGTCAGCAGCCATGAAATCAATAAGAACGGAACTCCCAATCCGAGTGAATACACGGCTAGCATCCCGATCCCGCTCCACAATGTCTCCGTCGATCCGGCCAGCAGTAAGATCGAGGATAGCGCCAGTCCTACACAGGGACTCCATCCCGCGCCAAATGCGATCCCTGTCAGAAGGGAGCGGATAGCCCCGCGCTTCATATCCGATTTGGTTTCCCAGGTTTTCCCGGACATCAGCAGACGAAGATTCAGGAAGCCTGCCATCTGCAGACCAAATACAATGATCAGCAGACCGCTAATTTTTTGGACCAGGTCGCGTTCTTGGGCAAAGAAGCGGCCGATAAAGCTTGCTGAAGCGCCCATCGCGATAAAGATCAAACTGAACCCGATAATAAAACTAAGGGACTGAGCGATCAATTTGCCGCGATGCACGATCAGCTTGCCATCCTGAAAGGATGAGCCGGTTAGATGGGACACGTAAGCGGGAATGAGCGGGAATACGCAAGGTGACAGAAAGGATAGCATTCCCGCCGCAAAAGCTACGATTATCGTGATGTTACTCATAGGCACTTCCTTTCCGGGATATCCATAAAGCTATCAGCAGCCCCGCAGCCACGACAGCGTTCACGACATACAACCCGTAGGGCTCCTCGCCCAATACCAGTAAGAAGATGTGATAGACCAGCCAGCAGCCCAAAGCAAACCAAGCCCCTATGTCGATCCATACCTTCATAGGCAGCTTCTGTTTGGAGAGCCGGTACCCCGTATAGGCCGCTGCGATCAGGCTAGCCATCCATTTCCCGCGCGCCCCTCCATCGAAATACAGCAGAGAGACGGGCTGATGGATGAATTCAGCTAGATGAAACAGCACAAAGCTCGCTTTCCACACGATCACCCACAGCCAGAAAGCATTCCCTGCATAAGAGACAATGACACTCCGCTCCGGCCTGTGCCGAAGCCGGTATTGCAGCACCAGCCAGCCTGCTGCCCCATAGATCAGGTATAGAACCAGCTGTCCATTCAGGACTAAGGCACCGATCTGTATATTGTGCAAGCCCTCCGCCTCCTTCTAGAACAGAGTACCTGCCTTATTTAAAGAAATGATAAAGTAACAAAAAAAAACGGCTCATCAAGCAAGAACATCCGCTTGTAGGCCGTCTTTCGGAATGATTAGAGTACAGGCAGATGCTTGCGCTCTGCCTTGCCTTTCATGAATGGCGCGGGATCGTCACCCAAAATGAATGCTTGTTATTCTCTGAGCTTAACCCCACACTGCCCCCGTGCTTCTTCACGATTTCCTTCACTATGGACAAGCCAAGACCGCTTCCTTGGGTCGCTTCTCCCCGGTGTCTGGATGGATCCGCTTGATAAAAACGTTCAAAAACAAGTCCCTGGAGTTCTTCCGGCAGCGGATCACCCACATTGCTGACCGTGACCCGATAATGCAGAGGCTCGATGACGCCGGACACCCAAATCATACGCCCTGCATTGTAGTTGATGGCATTTTGTATCAGATTGTTTAATACCTGTCTTAATCCATCCTCATCACCGGTGACGATTTCTTTCGCTAGAGATAGCTCTAGCTCCATATTCTTGCTCTGCAGCTCCATCTGAAACGATTGCGTGCTCCGGACTATCAATTCATCCATCTGAATAGGGCTATAGCTCATACTTGCTGCTTGCCGGTCTTCCCATACAGAGAGCTGATGCAACTGCTCCACGAGCCGGGTAATATGTTGAGTTTCCTCCAGCAGAGACAGGTATAAGTCCTTGTCCCCCACGATCACGCCACTGCCCAAGGCCTCCAGATAACCGTTCAGATTACTCAGTGGCGTGCGAAGATCATGAGACACATTGCTCAGCATGCGTCTGCGGTTGTCTTCCGTCTGCTTCAAGGTCAACGTCAATGCATTAAAATGCCGGGTCAACTCGCCAATCTCGTCCTCTGACGATGCTTCAATAGGCTCCGGGTAAGATCCTGCCATCAGCTGGCGCGTCGATTGAGTTAATCGTTTTAACGGAGATAAGATCTTCTTGATGAACACGAAATGGATGATAGCCGCCACTATAATCGCCAGCAAGCTGGCCCGGATCAGATAAAAATGCATCGTTCGTTGGAAGAAGAAATTCCTCTCTTCTCCAACCAGCTGATACTTGGCCACAAGCACGCAGGCAAAATCTTTGACCGACACACCCGCAAGCCAGATAACAATAAGCATGACCAGAACGTTAACCCCGATTAACTTCCAGGTGACATGCTGCTTCCAGATTTGGAGCTGCTTAATGCGTGACAAAGCGGTACCCCATTCCACGGACGGTTTCGAAATAACGCGGTGCTTCGCAAGACGTTTCGATCTTGTCCCTTAGCTTGCCCACATGAACATCCACCGTGCGGTCGATCACACTTTTCTCTTCGTTCGGATACAGCTCGCCCAAAATCTGCTCCCGCGATAAGATCTGATTCGGATGTCTCATAAGGAAGTACAGTAATTTAAATTCATGCTGAGTCAGAGAAATGGCAGTTCCGTGATAGCTGACTTCTCCGTACGAAGGTTTGATGGTCAAGCCTTTGTAGCTGATCTTGCTGCATCGGTTAGAGGCCCGCCGGAGCACGGTATTCACGCGCGTGACCACTTCTTGAGGGCTGAACGGCTTGATGATATAATCATCTGCCCCCATCTCTAGTCCTTCGATCCGCTCAGCTTCCGTAATCTTGGCCGTTAGCATGATGAGCGGTATATCGCTTTTGAGTTCGAGACGAATCCATCGGCACAAGTCTTCCCCGCTAAGCTTGGGCATCATCAGGTCTGTGATGACAAAGCAGGGATCAAAATTCAAGAAAATCTCCCGGGCTTCCTCCCCATTCTCAGCCTCCAGCACGTCATATCCGTCTCTTTCCAAATATAGTTTAAGAAGCTTTCTTATCTTCGAATCATCTTCGACGATCAAGATGTTTCTCTCCAACCTGCATCACCCTTCCTTCCCTAGTTCTTTATTATAAAGGGAGATTTTAAAGAAACGTTAAAGTTAATTGTTGGTTGATCAGCCGCATAGACAAATAAAAGACATCAGGTCTAAGAAACCCGATGTCTTAAGTCACATCTTAGCCCTGCACTCCGGGTGCAGCCGGATAAGATTACTTCAACAGGATGCTGCGCAGTTTCTCTCCGGTCTCCTGTAAGCGATCCTTGTGGTTATGAACATCCTCCGGCTCTACCCAGGCAAATCCGTCCGCTTCGTATCGCGGGAACACGTGCATATGGTAATGCCCGAGATCGTTAAACTTCCCGCCGTTCTGCATAATGGTGATGCCGTCAGGGTGAAAAGCAGCCTTTAACGCCCTCACTAGTATAACCGAGGTCTTCATGATAGCGGCTGAGGTGGCTTCATCCAGATCATCCACATCCAAGTAATGCTGTTTGGGCAGGATCAGGATATGCCCTTCATGGATCGGAGCGATGTCCAGGATACAGGCAACTCGTTCATCCTCATACACGACTTGAGCCGGCAGTTCCCCATTGGCCAATTGGCATCCCAGGCAGTCGTTATTCATCGGCGGATTCCTCCTTGGGCTTCGTTTCTTCAGAGCTGGGCCGGGGTATGCGGAGTTCCTACGACCAACATAGCCGCAAATAGACATTGGAATGAAAATATCGGAATCGGGATCGTCAGCTGCTTGCGTTTTCCGCTCAATGAGAACCTACTCCGCCTCACAGGCGACGTTCGGCTCAGCCCTCTACGGCTTCCTCACGGTAATGCCCGATGTCTCCATGCAAGATAATTTCCGGTATGCCGTTCCGCACTTCGATTTTGCACAAGCAAGCCGGATGAATATAAGGGAGATTCCAGAGCTCATTCATCGGCCGATTCTCAAAATACGCCATGAGAAGCTTTACCACAACCGTATGTGTGACCAGCAGAATCGAACGGCCAGGATGGGCTTGTAATATTTCATCCAGCTTGGCCGCAGCCCGTTCTCGGACCTGCCGGAAGGTCTCGCTCCCCTCCACTTGAAAGGCCTCCGGATCACTCCAGAACTGATCGAATTGCACAGGGAATAGCTCCTTAACCTCAGCTTGGGTCCGGCCTTCCCAGATACCCAGATTGATCTCTCTAAATTCGTCGCTTTCCTGAACAGGCAGCTCTCTAGCTCCACGAATAAGCTCAGCCGTTCGAACAGCCCGCCGACTAGTGCTGGAGAAGACCGTGTCGATCCGTTCGTTTTGCAGAGCATCTCCTAGCCAATTCGCCTGCCTGATGCCTAATTCGGTCAAGGGAGAATCCTGATGCCCCTGCATGCGATGCTCCACGTTCCATTCCGTTTGTCCATGCCGCACGAGGTATAGAGTTGTTGTATCCTTCATGTTGAAAGCCTCCCCTTCTGCGATGATTCGTTCAATTGCTTCGTTAAATAGAGGGTAAGATCATCGTCGATCCGTACCTGCTCACCGTATTGTACATAGCCGCTGCCATTGTGAATCCCCCGGCCATCCGGGACATAGCCGCGCTTGGCATACAGGATCTGGGCATGCCCATAATCGGAGAATAAGCCGACTCCGATACCGGCAACCGGCGACCGTTCTCGGACAATCTCCTCTGCCCGATCCATGAGCCTGGAGCCGATCCCTTGACGACGGTATTGGATCAGCACATTGAAATCTTGAATCTCCGGTATCGCCTGCTCCTGGAACGACGGATAGTTCGACTTCCACAACACATTGACATACCCGGCAAAGCAGCCGTCCACTTCAGCTACGATGGGTACCCGCTGACCGCTCCGCTGCTCTTCAAGATATGTCCGGTAGAGGCTGGCAGGCTTGTTCCAGCCCTGGTCTTGAAATGCCCCCGAGATCACCTCAGGATCTTGTTCGTGTAATTGACGGATGAGTACGTTCATTGCTATCACCTTCTATGAAATATTAAAAACAAATATACCACTACCTTCAAAAGATGGTAATAGCATATTTGTTTTAAATTCATTTATCCGCGAAAAGCATCCCTAACATTTCCATACCTCTCATACGTGTAATACGTATAAGGAATCTCTCCCTCGACCCGCTGCCGGTAAGTCACCTCAAAGTCATCCTCATCGAACTCCGGGAAATAAATATTCCCCTCGATCTCCCGCTCGATAACCGTTAAGTACAGCTTACGCGCATGCGGCAGAGCTTCCCTGTAAATCTCGCCGCCCCCGGCAATAAAAATTTCCGGTTCATCCTTCAACAAAGCATAAGCCTCGTCCAGCGATCTGACCGTTAGGCAGGAAGGCCCTGCGTTGATGTCCTGGCTTCTAGATACGACAATCGTCCTTCGGCCGGGCAGAGGCTTGCCGATCGACTCGTAGGTTCTCCTTCCCATCACGATGGTTTTGCCGATTGTCAGCTCCTTGAACCTCGACTGCTCGCCTGGTATGCGCCAAGGAATCTCCGCATCCCTGCCAATAACCCGATTGATTGAGAACGCTGCAACAAGTGAAACGATCATATCATTATCCTCGCTTGAATGAGTAGATTTTATAGTCTCCGTTGTCAGAGGAATATCTTAGTATGTTGCCGTCTTCGGGCAGGCCATCGAAATAAGCTCCGATGCAGCCTGTCGTACACCGGTGGCCGGATATTAAAATCCTTACATCCTCGTTGCCGTACTCCCTCTCCAGGTCTTGCATAAACCCGAATATCCGGTTCGCATACGCTTGAACATCTTCAACGCCTTGATATACACGAGGATCGGGAATCGCTCCGGCCAGCTTCACTTCGCTTTTCTTCAGCCCGTCTGCCTCGCCCAGTCCGAAGACATCCAGCCTGGCATCAATCGTTGCCGTTTGGCCGGTCGCAATCTCAGCCGTTTGCACCGCCCTCTCCTGTGGAGAGGAGAAGATTGCATCGAAACGGATGGTCCCCAGCCTGCTTCGCAGCGCCTCCGCTTGCCGAATGCCTTCCTCATTTAACGGCAGGCCCTGTCTGCCCTGCAGCCGGCCATCCTTGTTCAGATCGGTTTGTCCATGTCTGACTACATAGATCATCTCAGTTCCCTTCCCCTCATCACAAGATGCCATCCTCTGCATACCAGGCGGGCTTCGCTAATTCGAAGTATCGGTGATCGTCTAACACCTTATCGATCTTGTCCATCATGATCGTGGTCTCCTCCGGCTTGACCTGGATAATCCAGACCACGGAGGAGATCATACACATCGCCATATAGAGCGAGTATAGCTTCCAGAACAGATCATCGGGCTCTTGCCCCTGATGGTAGCCCCTGATCTGACCGATAGAGAACGGGATGCTGACGTCCGCGCTGAACATTCCTACCTTTAAAAACTCATGGACAGGGTCACCCCAATCCCAGCGGTTAAAATCAATGACACCGGCAAGCTGCTTATCACGGGTGATCAGATTATTCACATGAAAATCATCGTGTTGAAACCGATTCGGCCGTCCCTTCATCAAGTGCAGATGCTGCTCGATCCACGAAATGATCAGCTCATCTCCCTTGATCCTGACACCAAGCTTGAGATACGCTTCCATATAGCGCTTATGCTTGCTTACCTTCCGGTCATACCAGGATGCGATATGAGCCGGGGCATGGTACCGATGCATCTTAAGCAATTCGCTTCCCGCTTCGCAGCCAATCCGGTACTGGTCCTGACTCGAGTAACCAGGCAGCTCCTCCGCTGCATCCTGGCCCTCTATGAAGGTCAAGAGCATATACCCGATTCGAAGAGCCGGGATGCTGCCGAACTCCAGCGGCCTCGAGCATCGGACCTGGAGCTCCTTCATTTTCTCCAATGCCTGATATTCCATCTGCTTGGCTGTATTCTGCTGACTATCGAAGGTTCTGAGGAGATAGCTTTGGCCCGCCTTGCGAACCAGATATTTACGATCACTGGAATATCCCTTGGTGATGGGGAGGAGCTCGGCATCCTGTTAAAGAAAGGAAATATGAGCTTGAAAGCTCAAGTCTTCGTGATTCAGCTCCATAACAGCCTCCTTCGTCTTATTGCGGTAAGGTCCCTATCCAGGCTAAGACTTGCCCGCTCCAAGCTTCTTGCCCATCATAACCATATGTCCGTTCACATCGTAGTTATTTTTCTTATAAAAGGCCTCCGCCTGCCCTGCGCGCATCGTCAACAAGTAAATCCGGCTGACTCCAATATGGCTCAGATGCTGTTCCAGGTGGTGCAGAAGAGCACTGCCGTACCCATTTCCCTGCCTGCCTGTTCGGATGCAGAATTCCACCAGGTCGAAGTGCTCGCTATCGAACCATTGCTCCCGGTAACCGGCGACGAACCCGGCCAATTCCCCTTTCTCATACAGACTGAATCCCACAAAGCCCGGTGTAAGGGAAATATGCCGCAGCCGCTTCAATGCGGTATCTTCCGTCCAGCTATCGTTCCAAGGCTCCTGGTTAAATACTTCAATGTATAAGTCCGTGCATGCGTTCAGCACGTCTTCCGTTATCGCTCTAATTTCTTGAGTCACGGGCTTCATCTCCGGAGTATGCAGATTTTGTTGAAGTAGGTATTCGCTATTCTGTGTAGATAACCTTTTTTTGGTTAAAAAATCAGACCACTGCCAGCGCTTGTTTGCTAAAGCTTCTTGCGACCGCAGAAACGGCAATAACGAAGCCCATGTGAACCTCTTCGCGTTCCATTTTCATGACTCGATCGTGCGACCGGGAAATTGCCCCTGCCTCACAACCCTATCGGAGATGAGGAGGCTTTTGGTTTTCCGGCTCGCCTCATTTCATACTTTTTATACAGCAGTACGGAGGTAAACATAAACAAACATGTAACCAGCGAACCTAGTGGCAGGTTCATGACATTTTCTTCGGGAAAAATAAACGCAAGCAGCGGGAAGGCGTAAATCGCAGGGATACGGATACTAACAATCAGGGACAGTGCAAGCATCAAGATCATGTCCAACAGAGCTGCCAAGACCCATGAATCCATCGCAAAGTACAATAGCGTTCCGATAGCCGTGGATAAGGTCAGCACAAGCCCTTGCTTAAAAGCCATCTTCCCATTGTACATTGGTTTTTGAAGTGACTCATACACAACAACAAGAATAGGCGGGATCACTGCGATATGTTGATAACCGGCAACCCAACATACACCAATCCAGAAGAAAGTCAGAACAAGAAATATGAGCATATACTTGTACTGTATAGTTACTTTCTTTTCAAGTCCTTTATTCAATCCAAAGGCGAGAACCCCAATCATCAATATGATTGTAAACATGAAAACGATCATAACAAAAGACCATTCATGAGTATTTATCACCAATGGCAGTAACCCTGTTGCAATGGACGGTGCCAGGTTCGATCGAATGCTTCGCAAAAAGAGCATCATCAGCATTAAAGTCAGGAAGACTTTTCCTACATATGCAATCTGGAGCTGATTAATCATAAATCCGATCCCCGCAGTTACAGTAGGAGCGATAAAAATTTTTGATGGTTGCCTGATCCATCCGGCTTCCCGGTACACCCACATAGCAATTGCCATTGCCGCAATTTCCGGTAAAATGATTTCGTGATTACGTAACAATACTGAAGCCGTAATCATCGCGACAATAAATGATAGGGCAATCGCATAAGATATCATCGTTACTTTATTTGAATCAGCGGAATTCACGTTTGTATACTCCTCTCTTCAAACCCGAAAACGATCATGATCACCTCTTGATTCATGTTTGTCACAGCAGGTAAATCATAGAAATCCCTACGAACGTACAGCTAATTCCCACCCACTGATTCCATGAAGGTTTTTCACCGCCTATAAACACACCCCAAAGCAGAGTCACAACGGCAAACAAGGATGTGGCTGTAATCACAATCGAGGTATCATCTAAGCCTAGCCCAAAGTTATAGCAAATAAGAGCCCATGCATCAAGAATGCCAACGATGATGATCAAGCCTGCGTTCTTTTTATCCGGGAATACTATACGCTTCTTGAAACATGCATACACAACAGGAAGCAGGATCGTGGCTTGCAGGCGACCGATCCAAACCGTTACCAGACCGCCTAATTCTGCTTGCGGATAACGCAGTCCAAAGAACGCCGTACCCAGAAACAGGGCAGCAAACATCGCCCAAATCGCCCCACTCACCAGTTTCTGGCCAGATCCGCTCTTCCCTCTTTCAGACAAGACCCATGTTGTAAGAACTACGCCGACTAGCGTCAGGATGATAGCAGCCAGTTTCGCTGCGCTGAGCTGCTCTCCAAAAACAAAGGCCAGAATAACGGTGAAGACCGAGAAACTGGACGCGATAGGTGCGACGACGGAAGACTTGCCGGAAACCAGACCTTGATACAAAAACAGAATACCGATCAGGTCCAGTGCCATCCACAAGCTGGCTGCGGCTACATGCGAAAAAGAGTTCAAGTTATGCCACTGTCCATACCAAGTCAAAGCTGACGTCAGAAAGATGAAACCAACAAACTGCATGTAAAAGAGGGTAGAGAAAACTCCTGTTTTTTTGCTTGCTCTACCCGCAAAAAAATCAGCGGTACCAAATGAAAATGCCGACAAAAGTCCGAACAGTATACCATTCAAGAAAGATTCCTCCTTCACCATATATTTGTTTGAGCAATTATTTCTCACGCAATGAAATTACCATGGATTACTTGCGTAGTCAACAATAAGTCAAGTATGATATATATAAGCGAAGATTCAGGAGGCATTACCTAATGCATCGACTTGAAGAAGAACAGCTGTCCGTATGGCGAGCATTTATGAATGCACATGCGTCCGTAATTGAACGAATTGAAAAAGATTTATCCGAGCAACGAAAAATACCGCTGACGACTTACGATGTATTGGTGGCCTTGTATCAGTCCCCGAATAAAAAGCTCCGGATGACCGATCTTGCTAAAAAAGTGGTTATAACCCGCAGCGGTCTGACGCGTGTTGTCGAACGATTGGAACGTGAGGGATTTGTAACCAGAGAAAGAACGGAAGAAGATCGGAGGGGCGCTTTTGCAATTTTGACGCGGGAAGGCAAAAAGGCTTTTCTTGCCACATGGCCTACATATGCGGACGGGATATCAAACTATTTTCTCAGCGTCCTAGACGAAGAAGAACGTAAGACCATCGAAAATGGGCTGTCCAAAGTATATCGCGCCCTGCAGGACGAACGCTGATCGTATTGTGCTGGTGACTTTGACTCTGGCTGATTTACCCTCATTCCAAAAGGCTGCCGAGTCAATCGGCAGCCTTTTGAAATGAGATTGATTGCTGAACATTTGTTTGGTTATTAAGACACACTAATGCGCTCCCGTATAAGCTTTGAAAATCGGATTCTGCCCGCATACCATCAGGCCCTGCCCCCAATTGACATGCGTGTTCTCGGACGGAGCGTCCTCGGCATCGCGATACTGGAACAGCACGTTGCGGCGTGTCCGGTCGCTGCGGTTTGGTCCCGAGCCATGGATCGTCAGATAGTTGAAAAACAGCACATCGCCCGCCTTGGCTGGGCAAGGCGTTCCCATCGAGATCGGATACTCCTGATGATTCAGGAAGTGCCGCCCCACATGCGCGATTGGCCCTTCCTTATGAGATCCGGAGACAACGCACAGGCAGCCGTTCTCTTCATCGGTGTCGTCCAGGTGCACGCTGGCAGCCATCATCGTATGCCGGTCGTGTGGGAAGTACGGCTGGTCCTGGTGCATCGGGAATGCTGCCCCGTTCTCCGGCGGCTTCACCAGCATCTTGGAATGATGCAGCTGCACATTCGGACCGATCAGCATCGAGAGGATCGACACCATGTTCGGATGACACAGCGCCCGGGTAAAGCTCGCATCATGATAGTGCACGTCGTGGAACCCTTTGAGCACCAGCTTCTTCAGCTCCTCGGGCGGCAGATAGTCGCCCTGCCAGGCAGCGTTGTGATCCAGCGTCGTACTCGCCGCCCGCTCGATAATCCCGTCCATCGCCCTGCGCATCGTCTCCACCTCGTCGGCCTTGAAGACACCTTTCACCAGCAGATACCCGTTCTCTTGGTAAAAATCCGCTTGTTCCTTCGTAATCATTGTATCGGCTCCTTCTCCTCTTGTAGATCGTGGTCTTTCGATGTTATTGTAAAATGAAATGCACATCCCCGTATTTGACGGGATCGGACGGTTTTTTGCACTTTTGGGACAGAGGAGAAGGATACGATGAAGGCGCTCGAGATCAGGGATCGGGAAAATTGGCTTAACCTCGCGGCGGAGCGTACGGCGGGAGACCGGCTTTCCTTTCAGGTTCAATACTGGGGCCTCAACCCACAGCATTACGACAACCCGCTGCACAAGCATTCCTTCTACGAAGCGTGTTACGTGCGAAGCGGCGAGGGCATCTACCAGGATCACAACACCGAGTATCCGCTCATGCCAAATACGCTGCTCCTGTCCAAGCCCGACATCCAGCACCAGATTCGCAGCCGCAGCGGCCTGGATCTATGGTATGTCGCGTTCGAGCTCGACGAGCCGAATTCGGCTCCTGAAGCCGCCGCACACTACCGGGAGCTGGCTAGCTCCCCATGGTGCGTGCGCTACGGGATCGGTGAGACACCGACTGCCTTGATCTGGCGCGCACTGGTGGAGCAAGCCCGGGGGTACGATGCGCAGAACGCCCCGCTGCTCAGCAGCACGGCGCATGCTCTCCTGCTTTCCCTGTGCGGAGCCTTCACCGAGGGCAGCGACGCAGAGCCCGCGCTGCCTCCCCACAAGCTATCGGCGCATTCCATGCGCAGTGCGGTCCTGTACATCCGCGACAACCTGTCGGCCGACCTGACCGTCACGGATGTCGCCCGGTATATGCACCTGTCGAGCCGCAGCCTGTCGCGGCTTTTCCAAGAGAACCTGCAGGTCAGCTGCCAGGCCTACATCCAGCGGGAGAAGCTGAAGCGCGCGGCGCACCTGATCCGGCACAGCGACCTCGGCTTCTCGGAGATCGCTGAGCGGGCGGGATACGCGAGCGTTCACTATTTTACAAGAGTCTTCACCAAGACCTACGGCATTCCGCCCGGTAAATTCAGAAGCAGCCGTTAAGGGCTGCTTGGTCACCTAACATATTCGATTCATTCTATTAAGGAGTGCATTTCCATTACTTTATCGTCGTTGTTGCGTAAAATTTTATGGTACATCTTTATTCTTCTCATTTACTCTGCTTTAACCTATTTAGGGACGCCTGGAGTCTACGTTTTCATAACTGTATTCGTACTTGTTTGCTTGCCAATTGTGCAATTAATGTATTTACTCTTATGGGAGAACCGCATCCATCGGCTAGAACAATTTTTAACCAAGCAACAACGAAATCCCAATCTTTATTTGTATTATTTGATGGCCAACAATCGAACAGCAGAAGCAGAAGCACTGCTGGAGAAGCTACTGGCTAAACATAAAAACCAGGCCCGGAGGTCCCTCTATACCGCCATGTACGCAACGCATCAAAAAAATACGGATGCTATCCGAAACGTGCTGGCCGACCTTCCAGCAGGCCAATTACGATCCTATTACGAAGCGATTGTGCGTATTGAGGAAGGCCATCTGGAGGAAGCGCGACGCTTGGCTGGAGTACAGAACCTCGAAGTCCTCTTCAACAGGCTGATACAATTCACCTTAAATCGGCAACAAAAATCAGAGTCATTAATCGTAATAATAGGATAATTCGAACACAGCTTCATCGATTGGTGGACATCTTAAATCGCTAAACATTGCAAAAACCCGAGGAATGCTTGCTTATTCGCAAACATATCCTTGGGTTATTTACCTATCCTCACCTTTTCAATTTGACTGCATAAATTAGGTAACATCTAAGATGCCAAGAGGTGGATGGAAGTGACGATATGTAATCATCCTCGCTGTATAGCATCCATCTCAACTATCAATCCGTTACTGGCGAAAAGCCGTGAACGGGGCATGTTAGTTGTCTATAGCCTTACACATAATGGAAATGCCTCAGATATTGCTCCTCAGCTTTCTCCCTTGCCCCATGATCCCGTTGTGAAATCTAACGTTGATAAATTTTATGAAACCGATCTCGATCAAATCCTAAAAGAGCACGGCATAAAAACCGTGCTCGTTACCGGATATGCCGCTAATGGTGCAGTCCTTCATACAGCGACAAGCGCTGCTTTTCGGGGATATCATGTCATTGTTCCTGTTGACGGAATTTCAGCATTGAATCCTTATGCCGAACAGTATACATCTTGGCATATGTTGAATAGTCCGGGGACCCGGAACCAGGCCGTTTTAACCAAAGGAGATTGGATACAATTCAGTCATCCTTTTAAGTGATCCAATTTTAAAATCTCTTTACGAATATTTCCTTAAGAACATTAAAGGTAAACATATGACCGTTACGCAAACGAGGAATGTTAGAGAAAACAAACAGGGAGCACTGCTGCGGCAGTTGCTCCCTGTATTCATTGGAGAACTTCATCCTTCCCAAAATTTGCTGCAAGTTCGCGCAGTTTACTCGGAGATGCTGCGTAATATTTGCTGAACGCCCGGCTGAACGAATATAAATCGGGATAACCGAGCGTCAATGCGATTTCCGAGATCGAATGCCGTGTTTGCTGCAGAAGCTGAAGCGCTCTCTCCATGCGGAGCTTTTGCAAATATTGGATAGGCGTCATTCCGGTCTTCTCGGCGAATATTTTTGAAAAATAAGCCCGGTGAACCGAAATATATGCAGCGACGTCTTGCACGTTTATATTTTCGGTGTAATGCATATTCATGTACTCTATGCTTCGGCGAATCCAGCCAGCAGGTCCTGCATCCGACTCGTCGGCGCTATTTTGCGGGATCATAAGTCCGAATATACGGTAGATAGCTGCAATCAATTCTACTTGTCTCCGACTGCTGTTATCTTCCTGTTGACTGAACAGATGGACGAGCGATGTTTCGAGCTCTTTCCCGATCACACCCGAGACATGAGGGGCAGACGGACGGAAGCCAGCTTTCTCGAGCAGCAGCGGCGTCTGCCCGCCATCGATGGACAGCCAAATCATGTCCAAAGGCTGGTCGGACGGAACAATGAAATGGTGGTATACGACAC
Source organism: Paenibacillus filicis (assembly GCF_038070315.1). Lineage (NCBI taxonomy): Bacteria > Bacillati > Bacillota > Bacilli > Caryophanales > Paenibacillaceae > Paenibacillus > Paenibacillus filicis. The sequence goes on from NZ_JBBPCC010000003.1 coordinate 173,763, forward strand.
CCGGATATGCGCAAAAAACATCGCCCTTGGATACCTCGATGTGCTGATCTCCATAGAGATGACGAATCTTTCCGTTTATAACAAAATGCAATGCGTAATAATCGATCATACGTTGCGGAAAGCGATGTTCCGGTCCTGCTTTGATACGTCCCATCCGGACTGGCCATAAGCCGCCGTTCAAGGCCAACTCGTCTACAACATAATTACGTGATTCCTCATAGTTGTCAGGATGCTGCCGCTTGCGCATGACCTCGTCTGCACCTCCTGAAATCAGTCTGTTGACAGTAGGATAAAGTATAGCATTGACCTTACAAAATGACAAACCACAATGACGAAATACTATTTTCGGCCGGACCGTTTAGGTTTTATGATAGATATGTAAATCATGAGCTTGCACATGTGCCGAAACAAAGAGGGGGATGAAAGCATGAGTTTGATAGAAGCAACGGCCAAGAAGACAAAGGAACGCAAAGGCGTTGGAATTATTGATTGCGATATCCATCATACGTTTAAGGACATCAAGCAGCTGTTCCCTTACTTGCCGCGAACATACAGGGAGCGTATTGAACTGTGGGGATCGAATTTTGGCGGGGGGCCGGGTACGATGAACGGAGGCAGCATCGGAAAAAGAGCCGATTCTTTCCCTCCAGACGGCGGTCCCGCCGGTTCGGATCTTAACTTCATGATCGAGCAGCTTTTGGATCCCTTCGACATCCGTTACGGAATTTTGACAGGCGAATTTATAGCGTGCACGAACACTGCCGATACATATTACTCGGCCGCATTGTGTTCCGCTTTCAACGATTATACGATTGAGCATTGGCTCGATAAGGAGCCCCGGTTCAGAGGTTCCATCTACTTGCCGATTCACGATGTAGCTGCATCGGTTCGGGAAATCGAACGGCTCGGCTCTCATCCCGGAATGGTTCAGGCTTATGTTCCGTCGGGCTCGCATCATCCTTATGGAAATAAAATGTATCATCCGATCTATGAGGCTTGCTTGAAGCATGGAATCAATTTCACCATGCATGTAGGAGCTATCGGTGATGGGATGAACGCACCCGCTACAAATGTCGGCTATCCATCTTACTATATTGAATACCGCGCTGCCCGTACGCAAGCTTACATGGCCCATATGGCCAGCTTTATCTTCGAAGGCGTATTCGAAATATTTCCGGAGCTGCAGGTGGCGTTTATTGAAGGCGGAGTCTTCTGGGTCGCTCCTTACTTGTGGCGTCTCGACCAGGATTGGAGAGCACTGCGCGAGCAGACGCCTTGGGTGAAGAAAAAACCTAGCGAATATTTTCTTACCAACATGTACATCGGCTCCCAGCCGATTGAGGAAGCGCCGAACCGTCAAGCGTTCGATGTGCTGTTCGAGGCTATGCACGCCAAGGATAAGCTGCTCTTCTGCAGCGATTACCCGCATTGGGATTTTGACTCGCCAAAGCTCGTTTTCCCAAAAATGGACAAAGAAACGACAGATCATGTGTTTTACTATAACGCTGCCAAGTTCTATGGTCTGCCAATTCAGGACAAAACGGAGGAATAGCGATGGCGTTACATTATTTGGGAACCGTTGATGAATTCACGGACTGCGAACCAAGGATTGTTGATGTAAAAGGGCGGAGCATAGGCATTTATAAATTATCCGGAAAGCTCCATGCGATTCTTAATTATTGTCCTCATCAGGGGGCTAGTCTGTGTAAAGGACCGGTTACTTCATGGGTCACATCGCCGCTGCCCGGGCAATTTGTTTACGAACAAGAGGGGGAGATCGTTCGTTGCCCCTGGCACCATTGGGAATTTGACATTAAAACCGGCCGTCTTGTTGTAGACCATAAAGTCCGCACAAAAACCTACGAGGTTGTAGTAGAAACGTTTGATTTGTCAGTAGAGCAGGAAAAAGTATACATCGAGATGTAGCAGTGCCAATGAATTCTTATCCTGAGAACCGGAAGACAGTTTGCAGGTCTTGCGCTCGGATAAGGTTCTTTGGACTTCACTCAACCACGTGAAACCTTACAAAATGACAATCATGCCTATGACTTTCGAAAAAATTGAACAAGTGGATCACCCCACAGCGAGGAGCTTCATTAGCGCTCTTTTTTACAAAGCTGAAATTTATCCATCTACAGGAATTTCTAACAGGGAACGATAATACAATAACAAACAGGGGGCAGATTGCCGCAGCAGCTCCCCGTTTGCATTCAAGTAACTGGCGGAAGAGTGCGGTGGACCGGATATTTATTATCTCTCACTATTTTGCCAAAGTCACACATCCGCTTCACCTACAATATGATGTGTCTAGAAATCTAAAGAGGTGAGCCAATGGCAGTCGTAAAAGCCAGGAAACAGGATATTGATATGTTGGCAAGGTTGCTTCGAGCTGAAGCTGAGACCGAAGGCGAAACAGGCATGCTCCTTGTTGGAAATGTTGGCATTAACCGAATAAGAGCGAATTGCTCCGATTTTAAAGGAATCCGGACAATTCCCCAAATGATCAACCAGCCGCATGCGTTCGAAGCGTTGCAACATGGTATGTACTATCAAAACGCAAGAGAGAGGGAACGCCGTCTGGCGCAACGGACTGTGAATGGGGAAAGGAATTGGCCAGCCGAATTCTCCCTATGGTATTTCCGTCCAGGATCGTTCGAAAATCCCGGACCATGTCCGCCAACTTGGTATAATCAGCCGCTCGTAGGACGATGGAAGAAGCACTGTTTTTATCAACCGACCGTGACTGAATGTGAAAATATATATAATACGTATTAATTTTTATAAACGTTAAGACTCAGGAAATCTTAACCTGACTTGTCACAGCCACGTGTCGGTTGACAAGAACTTTATCTCCTTAAGTGCCGCGTACATCGCGGCTTTTTTGGGTTTAGTGGAAAGATACTTTGTCTTATTGCCGATATACATAAACTAATCCGTTACTAGCAACTATGACTAAAATAATAACTAAAATGATCAAACCAATTCTTTCTTTGACTTTTACAGAACTATGGAAAAAGACCAAACGTATTAAATTACAAATACTAGTATAAATGCTATTATGGATGATTTGAGCACTCTTGAATTCTTCTTCTGTAGAAATCCTTTTATTGGTTAAAATTCGGACTAACCCCAGTCGAAGACGCAGTATAAAAGGAGTCCCGCAGGACCCCTAATGGATGTATTGCCTTTGTTACAGGTACGCCCAGATGTAAGCCCTAACGTTTTCAGGCTAAGCTTTCTGCCTTACGTTTTGGCTGCTTACAGTATCCTCTTTACTGACTTCTGGTTTCACTTACAGTCTATTCAACACTATCACCGAAATACTCAAGCAATTTCTGTTTCAAATCTTCTATTACGCCTTGGACCTGAGACTGCGAAATTACAAGTTTATCGGATATACTATCAATGCTCATACCCTCCATAAGCATACAAACAACAATCTTATCCATTTCAGCCAAACTTTCCATAAACCATGTTACATCTACTATAGAATCATCCAGGTAAGCGGCTCCTATACCTGTACTAATACCTGAAAAAGCATCTAAAGAAAAACGGGAATCCAGCCTTCTAGAAGACCACGCTTTTCCATTTTGGGCCTGCATAATTCTTCTTATTTCAGAAGCAGCATATTCTTTGAAGTAACCATGCTTTGTTCTGTAAGTACGAATGGCATGAAGCAATGCAAGATTGCCTTCGGCCACGCGGTCCTCCCAGTCAAGCCCTTTATACGCATGTTTACATTCTCGTTGAACAAGAGGTAAATAATACTGAAGGACATCATCCTCAGTAACTTTCCTCATCACCTATTCTCTTCTTCCAACAAAAGAGATTTGAGCCCATTTTTCCTGGGTTTTTTAGGCGTTTTTTTGTTCTGCGCTGGAGACTCTGCAATAGGTTCAATGATAGCAATCCAGCAATCACCTTCCCGTTCTGCTATATAACGAGCTGGCAGATTAATGCCTCGACGTTTTATTTCATTGCTTACAAAATGGGCCTTTATGTTTCCATTCTTAGGCACAAAAAAACCTTCAGGCTGCTCTTTAAAACACAGTTCCCTTCCGCCTGGGCCTACTCCAATTGTTATTCTCTTCCATAATTGCTCACGCAATGTCTGATTTACGCTAAAGCTATTAGCACTCGTGACAGTAATTACAAACTCTTTCTTTCTCTCAGTAGGCAAAAACCATTCGAAATCAACATAGCCTGTTGGATTACTTTCAACCGATCTACCGTTCATTGCATAAACCTCCCAAATTTTATATATTAATCCTTTTAAAAATAACATATGAGGTATTATCATTTTGTCAGATAGATTCTTATCTGTGGATTGAAATAATATCAGTGATTGATGCCTTATTAAAAGCTAAAACAGAACAGCCCCTGGGTTCCAGGGGCTGTTCTGTCAACCTTTTGAGCTGTCTCATGACGATATTTATTCTTTTCTATCATGTCCAGCGTGCTCCTCCAGCTCCCTCTCGATCTCCTCATCACTCACGGGAACCTTCTCAAAATCCTCCTCCGTCGCAATACCGAGCTTTTCTTTGATCAGCTGAAGATCTTCCTGAATCTTCTTAGTCCTCTGGTAGTTGCTCAACGTCAATCCGAATAGTAGCGATAAGAACAGCAGTCCGCCTAACGGACCTAGAAAATAAGCCAATAACACAGCCAGCACTGTACCTACGATGGTCCTCTTACTCGTCATACTCGTCCGTGCCTTCTTTCTCCCCAGTAACTATACCCTTATATTACCATAAATATGGAGCCCGCAATGTACACCATAAGATATTGAACCCATCCACTGAAGATATTGTATTTACTTTGCTTCTCATCATGCTACTCTTAGGGTACACACATCATGGATGGGAGCGATTAATCATGGAACGGGTTCAATTGGCAGAAGGCCTCTCCTTCTCCAGGCTGGTGCACGGGCATTGGAGATTAGCGGATTGGAGTCTGCGCCCGGAGCAAATTTTGGAGCTGGTCGAGTATGACCTGGAGCTGGGTATCAGCACGTTGGATCATGCAGATATTTATGGCAACTATAGCTGCGAGGCATTGTTTGGGCAAGCGCTGGCGCTGAAGCCGGAGCTTCGCAGCCAGATCGAGCTGGTGACCAAGTGCGGCATCATGCTGCGGTCGGACGAGCGTCCCGCTCATAAGCTTAAGCATTACGATACGAGCCATGCGCATATCATCGCTTCGGTCGAGAGCTCGCTGAGCAACCTGCAGACCGATTACATCGACCTGCTGCTCATTCACAGACCTGATCCTCTGATGAATCCGAGTGAGATCGCCGAAGCCTTCGCCAAGCTTAAGCAGGAAGGTAAAGTCCGCAGCTTCGGCGTATCCAACTTTACGCCTGCGCAATTCAATATGCTGCAATCGTACCTGGATATTCCGCTTGTCACCAATCAGATTGAGATTTCGGCAGCTACGCCCGAGCCTTTCTTGGACGGTAGTCTCGATCATTGCCTGGAACGGCGCATCCTTCCGATGGCGTGGTCGCCGCTCGCTGGCGGGCAATTATTTCAGCCGGATAACCTGAAGTTCCAAGGATTGCTGTCCGCCGTCTCCCGGGTAGCCGAAGAGCTCGAGGCCGATTCCATCGATCAGGTGCTGTACGCCTGGCTGCTCCACCACCCGGCCCGCATTCTCCCGATCATCGGGTCTGGCAACAAGGACCGGATCGCTGCGGCCGCTGCATCTCTCCGCCTTCAGCTAAGCCGACAGCAATGGTTTGAGATCTGGCAAGCCTCCCTAGGACATGAAGTCAGCTAGAACCGGCAGCGTACGAAACAAATAAATGACAAACCTAAAGCCGGATCTCCTCATACCAGTTGGGATATTCGGCTTTAGGTTTATTTGCCTGCCGGATGATGCAGCCAACAGCCAACGCACATTTAACGAATCGAGGTGCTTGTGGACGTGAAACCGATCTCGCTCAGCATCAAGCACAAGCTGATCTTATATTTCTTCTTCTCCATCGTGTTGCCGATGACGATCATTTCGATCATTTTCTATATCAAATCTTCGGAAATTCTGACCAAGAAGATGGAGCTCTCCATCATGAAAAATCTAAACTCCGTCGAATCGATTCTGGTGCAGAAGCTCGACTCCATCAACGATTTCTCCATGCTGGTCACCTTGAACCCGGAGCTTCAATCGATCATCAGTTCACCCTCCCGGACGCTGGATATGGACCAAGCGGTCGATGAGATGCTGCGGCTCAATAAAATACTGGACAGCTATTACTTGTCCGACTTCTCCGCGCTGACGCAAACTGCACTGTATCCCAAGATCTATATGATCAACCGTCCGCTGTACCGCTCCATCTCGATCGCCGATAAAGTGTTCGATATTAGCGTTGCCGAGAGCCAGCCATGGTACAGTAAGCTGACCAATCAGCTGAACATTGTAGGCGTAGAGAATATCACCGTTGCAGGACGAAGCATTCATACCTTAAAAATAGCCAAAAAATTAGTGGCGCTGCGCTCCGAGGAATTGGCTCCCTACACCGCTTTATTGACGACCAATATCGATACCTCCTATTTCATCCATCTGCTGAAAAACTATAAGATCACGGCGGGCAGCTCAATCTCGATCGTCGATGCGGCCGGACAAACGCTGCTGGCAAGCGATGAGGCCGTCGATCAGCAGCAGCTGCTATCCGCAGGATTCGGAAAAACCAATCCGAAGGAAACGTTCACGATCCGTTCCTTCGAAGGGAAAAAAACACTCGTCTCCACCAATTACATCGAGCCGCTGCAATGGACCATTATCTCACTCATTCCGCTAGATGAAGTCAATATTGAGCAGAGGCGCTTGAACACCTACATGTACGCAGGCATTCTGATCTGTATGCTCGTCGCCTTCTTCGCTGCTTCCTTGTTCGCGGGCAATATTTCCAAGCCGATTCTGGCGCTGGTGAAGTCCATGTCGTTCATCGACCACGGCAATTTCGATATTAAGCTTACTTACCGCAAGAAAGACGAATTCGCCATTCTCATCGAGCAGTACAAGAAGATGATGGAGAAGATCAAGGATCTGGTCGAGCGGCTGTATGTCAGCGAGGTCAGCAAGAAAGAAGCCGAGCTGAAAGCCAAGGATGCGGAGCTCAAGGCGCTGCAAGCCCAGATTAATCCTCACTTCCTGTACAATGCGCTCGATTCGATCAACCTGTATGCCATGAAGTACAACGTTCCGAACATCAGCAGTATGGTCAATTCGCTCTCTAACTTTTTCCGTTACGGACTGAGCAAAGGGAAAAGCGTCATTACTTTACGGGATGAGAAAAAGCACGTCGAAAGCTACCTAGCGATCCAAAAAATGCGGTTCGGCCATAAATTGGACTATTCGATCGAGATCCCGAACGATATTCTGTCGTGCCTGACCGTGAAGCTGATCCTGCAGCCGCTCGTCGAGAATTCGATTATTCATGGCATCCAGGAGAAGGCAGGTGACGGCCTGATCCGCATCTCCGCATGTAAGCGGGAGGAGCTGATCCAGATCACGATCTCGGATAACGGCGCCGGCGCCGACGTGGAGGAGCTTCATGACCTGCTGAAGACGGCGGAGGCAACCTCGCGAGCCTTCGGCATACGGAATGTCAATGAACGCATCCAGCACTTGTTCGGCGCGAGATATGGACTGCGGTTCTTTCTGAATGAACTAGGCGGGTTGACCGCTGTCGTGGAAATTCCCCAACTTCGAACCATGGAGGGCTATCATGTTGAGAATGATATTAGCTGACGACGATGAGCTGGTTAGAGAAACCTTGAAGGAAGTCGTTCCCTGGGAGAAATACGGGATCACCATAGCCGGAGAAGCCGATAACGGGCAGACCGCTTACGAGCTGTGCCTGGACCTGCAGCCGGAAATCTTATTCACTGACATCAAGATGCCGTTCATGGACGGCCTGGAGGTTGCCATGCGGCTGAAGGAAGCCGGCAGCAAAACGAAAATTATTATCATCAGCGGAATTCAGGATTTTAATTATGCCAAAACCGCCTTCGACATTCATGCCGAGGGGTATATTCTCAAGCCGATCCAGATCACCGAGATTCATGAGGTCATCACGAAGGTCGTCAGCAATATTGATATGGAACGCAATATGCACGAGAAAATTCAGCATCTGAAGCAGCAGCTATCCGAGAATGCCACGCTCATCCGGGAGAAGTTTATTAGTAACCTGCTGCTGGGCATTACGACCAATAAGCAGAAAATCCGCGACAAGCTGGACTACTTCCAGATTCCGATCGGGGCTCAGGACAGCCTGCTGGCCGCCGTGCTGCAGATGGACGATTATAACAGGCAGATGGAGAACAAGAATGAAGCAGAGAAGCAATTAATCAGTTTCTCGATCTACAATATCATGAATGAGATTGTGCACAATTATGAGGCCGGTCTCTGCCACAGCTTGGCGGAGAACGAGTTCGTCATCTTGTTCAACGAGAAGGCGCACGGCGATAACAAATACATCCGGATCTGTGAAGAGATCATCGAAGCTCTATTCAAGTATCTGAAAATTTCCGTCTCCATCGGCACCGGCGACCGGATCGGAAGCATCGACCAAGTCGAATCCTCCTACCGGAGCGCGGTCCGCGCGATCCAGCACCGCTTCTATATGGGGAAGCGCTCCGTCGTCAAGATTGAGGATATTACCGTCATGTGGAATTACAGCTCCAGCCCAGGCGTGGACTTCACAACCGTCCTTCAACTGGAGAACAAGCTGATCCATTATGTGACGTTAGGGGATACGGACTGCGGACTTCAGCTGCTGGATGAGCTGTTCAGCACTTTCCGGCAATCGGATATCGCATCGATCCAAGGCTTTGGCATCGAGCTGGTGAGCGCCTTATACCGCAAAGTATGCGAGATGGGTGAGGATCAACAGTTGGAGCCTATCCTGCCGCAGCGGAACAAAGTCTTTATTCAGATGCTGCAAGTGGAGAATATTCACCAGATGAAGGAGATGATGGACTCCCTATTCACCGGGGTCTCCTCCTATTTCTCCAATAAATACAACCAGAAGCATCTCGATCTGGTCCATAAGATCAAAGCTCTCGTTCAGCTGAACTACACCCAGGATATGTCCTTGTCTGATATTGCGGATGAGGTATTTATGTCCACGAATTATATATGCTCCGTGTTCAAACGCGAAACCGGCATGACGATCAATGATTATTTGACCCAGGTGAGAATGAGCGAGGCCAAGACGCTGCTGCTCACGACTCGCAAGAAGGTGTGGGAGATCGCCGAAGGACTTGGCTATGAGAACCATAATTATTTCAGCACCGTCTTTAAGAAGCACACCGGCATGCAGCCCCAGCAATACAGGACGAAGGAAAGCAGCTCCGGAATAAATTGAAGAAGATTTTAGAGGGTTTGTGATAAGTTCCTGCACTGACTTTTGTGCAGCGCTGGCTTAATCTTAAACATGTAAGAACCATACAAAGGGTGGTGCTAATATGAAAGGAAATATTCGCAAGTGGGGGCTTCTCTCTCTAACCGCAGTGACGGCAGTCTCCCTATTGCAAGGATGTAGCTCCGGCAAACCGGCTCAAGAAAGCGCTACCGGAAACCAGCCTCCACAGGGCAAGGTCGATACGATCCGCATCTGGCACGATGACAAAACCGACGTATTCAAGAACAACATCCAGAAGTTCAACGATACGATCGGCAAGGAGAAGGGCATCCACATCGATCTGCGCGTCATGGGCGGCTCGGACTATGCCGATTCGCTGAAGGTGGCGCTGGCCGCCGATCAGGGACCAGAGCTGTATAAGTTCGTCGGCACCGTCAAGGACCAGTTCGTCAATGCGGGCTGGATGCAGCCCTTGGAGGATTTCCCCGGGTCGAAGGAATTTCTGAAGGGCTACGAGGGGGAGATTATCCCCGAGTACAACACCTATAAAGGCAAGGTGTACTCCGTCCCCTACATCGTCATTACGACCAAGATGCTGTACAACAAGCGGCTGTTCGAGAAGGCCGGGATCACCAAGGTCCCCGAGACTTGGGATGAGGTTGTCGAGGCAGCCCGGAAAATTACGGAGAAGGGCGAAGGCAAGGAATTCGGCTTCGGCACGCATCTGAAGGACGCGACGACGATGGGAGGCAAGTGGTCCTACGCGGTCATGTTCGCCCCTTCGGTTGGCCATATGGGCTATAACTTCAAGACCGGCCAATACCAGTTCAAGGATTTCCAGCCGATGCTGGAAAAGATTCTCCTGATGAAGAAGGAAAAAAGCATCTTCCCGGGAGCCGAAGGCATGGAGCTTGACAACCTGCGTGCTCACTTTGCCGAAGGGCGTGTCGGAATGATGCTGGGCGCCAACTGGGAAGTGACCAACCTGAAGAATTCCTTTCCTGCCAAGGATGACTGGGGCGTAGCTCATGTGCCTGTGCTGGATCCGAGCAAGAAGTACAAGGAATACGCACAGGTCGGCGATTATCTGGTGATCGGCCCAGCTGCCAAGAAAAACCCGGAGAAAACCTTTATCGTGTACGAGTACATTCACAGCCTTCAATTCCAGAGGGACATCCTGGAGGCCGGCAACAACTTCATGGCGAAGAAAAGCGTCGTCGAGCAATCCAAAATCCCGGATACGAAGGGCTGGAAGGAATTCTCAGATCTCTCCACCTCCTACTTCACCAAGACGCCTCCGGACGGCGTGCTCAAGCTTGAGGGCGACAGCTACCAGAAGACGATTGCGAAGATCGTAGCCGGTGGTGCGCCGGACATCGGCAAGGAGCTCGAAGCACTCGACAAAAGATACAATGATGCCCTCGCACGCAGCTTGAAAGACGGGTTCGATATCGCTCCCTTCAAGGACGAGAAGTGGGATGTCAGCAGGAAATAACGAACGGAATACAGATGACAAAGGAGCGCCTTCATGAAAACAGCCGTACTGAAGCATAGGCTGCGCAACCCTTCGCGTACGGGAAGATGGCTCGGTAAAGACTCCACGCAGGCTTACCTGATGCTGTCCCCGATGCTGATCGGCTTTACCCTGTTCACGATTTACCCGATGATTTGGCTGATCACCTGGGCCTGGTTTGATTATGACGGAATTACCGCCGCCAAGTTTATCGGCTTGGACAACTTTGTAAGGGCTTTTACAAGGGATGCGGACTACTGGAGAGCCTTGCTGAACACCTTCACGATCGTTGCAGTTAAGCTGCTCTTCGTCTTCCCGCTCGCCCTATTCCTGGCGGTATTGCTGAATGCGGATACGAAGCTCAATGCTATGTTCCGGACCGTGTTCTTCATGCCTGCCATTATCAGTACAGCCGTCATCGGTCTCGTGTTCTACCTGATGTTCGAGCCATTCCAAGGCATTGTGAATAGGATGCTGCAGGATGCCGGCCTCATCTCGCAGTCCATCGAGTGGTTCGGTTCCAAGGGGCTGGCCAATGCCGTCATCATCTCTGCGAGCATCTGGCAGAACTTCGGGATTAATATGGTGTTCTTCCTCATGGGACTGCAGACGATATCCAAGGAGCTGTATGAGTGCGCCGAGATCGATGGGGTTACCCGCTGGCAGAAATTTTATTACATCACGCTGCCGATGCTCTCTCCGATCATGAAGATACTGATCATGCTGGCGCTAGTGTCCAGTATGAAGATGGCAGACCTCGTATTGGTATTAACCAACGGTCAGCCAGGAGGCCGCACGGAGGTCGTAATGACCTATGTATTCAAGTACTTCTTCTCGTACGGAGCGGCAGATTCGACCAATCAGTTCGGCTACGCGTCCTCGCTTGCAGTCATCACGGCAATCATCCTGGCGATCATTACGGGCTTCTACTACAGGATGACCAAGAACATGTAGGAAGCCGCATACAGAAAGCCCGGATCATGCACGAAATTAGCGGGAGGAGGTTCGCTGGAAAGCCATGAGTATTAGCAAAGGTTTCTTAGGTACGGTTCGACTCTGCTTTTTAACCGGATTGGCGCTTGTAACGCTCTTTCCAATCCTGTATGCGGTGCTGTCATCCTTCAAGTCCAACATGGATGTTCTGGCCTCGTCGAGTCTGATTCCTACTTCGTTTCATATCCAGAATTACACCGATGCGTGGAAATTGGGGCACTTCGACCGGTACATCTGGAACAGTATGTACATGACATTCTTCATCGTAGTCGGCACGGTTCTTACCTCGACGATGGGAGGCTATGTGTTTGCCCGTGGCAAGTTCCGGGGGAAGGATGCGATCTTCGCCATGCTGGTATCGACCATGTTCATATCGGCAGGCACGCTCTATCTGTACCCGCAGCTCAATATGGCCAAAGCCTTCAATATCCACACCTCCCTCTGGGGAGTCATCATCATCAACATTCTGAGCTTTAATATTACGCAGCTCTATCTGTCCCGCAAATACATCGAGACGATATCTCCCGAGATCGATGAGGCGGCCAAGATGGATGGGTGCAGCTTCTTCCGGATTTTCTGGAATATGATGTTCCCGCTCGTCCGGCCCCTGATCGCTACGATCGGCCTGCTGTCCTTCATGCATGCGTGGAACGACTACCTGCTGCCGATGGTCTTCACGATCGGCAGTCCACAGAACGTGCCGCTGATCGTCGGCGTCATCGGCCTCAAGAGCCAGGGACAGACCGTGACCTCCTGGAACCTGATGCTGGCCGGAACGTCCATGTCCATCGTGCCTATGCTGATTGTGTTTCTGTGCCTGAACCGGTTTTTCGTAGCCGGACTGACTAGCGGTGCGATCAAGGGATAGCTTGAAAAATGCCTACCATTACTGAAACAAAGGAGCCGGATATGATCATTCCTCAAGGTGTGTGGCCGACGATGGTAACCCCATTCAAGGCGGATCAACAAATAGATTACGCAGGGTTAGAGCAGTTAATCGAATGGTACTTGGCACATGGCGTACAGGGCTTGTTTAGCGTCTGCTTATCCAGCGAAATGTATCAGCTGTCGCTCGCCGAGCGCGTCAAGGTAGCCCGGTTCGTCACCGATCAGGTCGCCGGACGGGTGCCTGTCGTTGCATCGGGGCATATCTCCTATTCGGTCGAGGATCAGATAGATGAGATTAAGCAAATCTCCGCTGCCGGGGTCACGGCCTTCGTGTTGAATACGAACCGGCTGGCCCGGGCCTCGGAAGATGATGAGGTGTTGAAGCAGCGGGCAGCCTTCATCCTGGAGCAAGTCCCGGATGTGGCATTCGGCCTGTATGAATGCCCGGTTCCGTATAAGCGCTCCTTATCACCGGAGCTGCTCGGATGGCTGGCCCGGACTGGGCGGTTTTACTTCCTCAAGGATACCGAGGGTGTGCCTGCACATATGAAGGCTAAGCTTGAGGCGGTACAGGGAACACCGCTGCGAATCTTCGATGCTGAGTCCGCTACCCTGCTAACGTCCTTAGAGGCTGGAGCATCAGGCTACAGCGGCATTATGGCCAACTTTCACCCGGACTTGTATGTGGAGCTGATCAAGAGCTACACCGTTCATCCAGAACGGGCGCATCGCCTGCAGAATTATATTGGCTTGGCCTCGGCCATGGGACGTGTGCTGTATCCGGTCGGCTCCAAATATTATTTGCAGTTGGAAGGCTTGGAACTTTTACTGGACGGCCGTACCCAGCACAAGGAAGCGTTCACGGTCTACATGCAGCATGAGATTGAACATTTACGAAGGTCTGATCAGGACATCCGCAGCCAGATAGCCGCGAATTCATCCGATAAGCTACACATTTGACGAGGAGGAATAGAAATGAGCACAACATTAACAGGCATTTTACCGGCTTTGGTGACACCGTTTGACCGTGAGGGAAATCTGATTCATGCCTCAGCTGAGAAGCTGCTGCAGAAGTATAAGCAAGAGCAGGCAGATGGCCTTTATATGCTCGGCTTTACAGGCGAGGGCAGCGTGATGAGCGTCAGCGAGCGCAAGGCGTGGACCGAAACCGTGCTGAGCACGAATAGCGGCATCATCCCCGTGCTGGTCCATGTCGGCTACTCGACAGAAGAAGATGCGCTGGAGCTGGCTCATCATGCAGTCCGGCACGGAGCAACGGCGGTCTCGTCCGTCCCTCTGTCCAACTCGGCGACCTTGCAGCAGAACACCGTGTATTTCAAGAAGCTGGCCGAGGCTGCGGAGCTGCCATTCTACATCTACTGGAACCAGGAAATCATCGACGAGCGGACGGGCAAGCGGGCCGCAGCGGAAGAGCTGGTGGAGGCGATGTCTACGGTGCGGAACTTCGCCGGTATCAAGTATACGGACAGCAACTTCTACTATCTGGAGCGGATTAAGAATTATAACCCGGACATCAACATCCTGACCGGCTTCGATACGGCCGTCATCGCAGGCAGGCTGATGGGCTCCGACGGCGCCATCGGCGCGCTGCAAAGCGTGACCTGCGGCCATATGAAAGCGATGTGGGACTATTACAGCGCAGGCAATCTGGCCAAGGCGCAGGAGCTGCAGTTCCGCGCCAACCATCTGTACGAGGCGATCGACCGCCCCGAAGTCGGCGTCATCGCTGGGCTGAAGGCAATCCTGGAGCATGAAGGCATACCGGGATTGCCGAAAACGCCGGTTCAGCCGGTGCTGGACCCGGCTGTCCGGCGGGAGCTGTTGGACATCTACGAACAGCATATCGATAACCGGCTTCAGCCGGTAACCTAATTCAAGGCCCGATCTACTCTATGAGGGAGGATCGGGCTTTTTCCTTTGACTGGCCTCCAGAAATTCCCTCGTATTTAGCAAGTGTCCGAAGAAAATAAAGTTATAAATTGGATGTATTGATCCTACGCGGATTTCCGAATTGCTAAACCGTCAGGCCACAAATAATAAGTATTAAACTAGCTCCAATATAAAACTAGCGACAGCCTTGGACTGAAAAATATAGTCCTAGGCTGTCGCTGGTAGAATGAACTAATGTACCCGAACTTATTTTTACCCAATCCTCTGGTAAGACCCACGTAATCTCTGGTTCATCTCCTACTAGGGCTATCATTCGCTCTTCCTAGACCTTAAATGTTTTCCTTTATCCAAGAACGCAACTTATCAGCATAGAAAAAGTTGATCATTCTCATATCTCGGGTAAACATGGAGATGATAATGCCACACGTCTTGATTGCCAGCAGGCTCATTATGTTGCCGCGTAGAAATCCCATCACATCCATATGTACTTTTCATTGCAAACGCTGTAAGCTGAGCCGCGCGGTGAATTTCAACAGCGTAATCTGCAGGGAGTTCAAAGATGTTCTCGAAATGTTGATTAGGAACAACAAGAACGTGTCCTTTATTGTTTGGCCACCATTTGCTCGCTATAAATGCCGTTACCCTTTCATTCTGATAGATGATATCCCTTTGTTTTGTTCCCTGATTAGGTCGCTCGATACCCGAAACTGAACAAAATGGACATTCGTATCCTTCGGGCTTATGCGAAAATGATGCTTTCATCTTTCTCATTCAACTCCTTTCACATTTCTCCAACCAACTATTTGACTCAAGCAACTTCCTGTTCGTTGCGTTATTCTGCCCGTTAACGTAATAACCGGCTGCTCCGCAGCAGCCGTTCAAGCATCGTTCCCTCCCGTCGTAATCTCCAGGTTTATTCGATAATAGCTACTACATCAATTTGAACATTGAACCCAATATCGCTTCTTACAACAGTTCTGGCTGGATACGGGGATTGGAAATACTCCGTATAGACCTTTTCAAAAAGTTGGGGTGTTACATAATCATAGTTAAGAATTGCTGTAACTTTCACTACATCCCTTAAATCTAATCCCACTTCTGCAAGAACACTTCGTACATTTTCAAGTGTTTGCCTGACCTGCTCTTCTGCCGAACATTCAAGAGTATTGGGACCTTGTCCAGAAATATAAACAGTATCCTTCACTCTAACTGCCTGTGAGTAGGCTACACCAACTGAATTTTCTACGCCGAAATATTCCTTCACATCATTCACCCCAATTAGGTAATATAAATAAATAAAACAAACATTTTTTACCTTATTTTGGTAGTTATCGTTAAACTAATCTCCCGATAGTTCAACGAGGCTGCCGTTTCATGTCGGTAGCCTCGAATTGGTGATTGTTAAGCTATAGTGCCCCGAGGGAATTTAAAGCTCCTCACGCTTCTCAAAGTATCGGCACAAAGATATCGGCGTTATTAAAGTGTTGTTCTTCTCCAAATCTGAATACTTCAAGTGCAAGCGATCTTGGATTATTATCCAAACCTTTTTCTTTTAAAAAAGATTTAATTAGCGCATAAGGATCTTGATCGATTGATCTTACCTTCGCATAACGTTGACTTGGTACACTGAATCCGATCATACCTTTCGGAACACCCTCAATTCCTGTTACTTCCATACAATAGATGTAAGTGAAAAGTACCTCGTTCGCAAAATGAGGACATACATATACGTGCGGATTCATAATCTCTTTAATCTCGCTTTTTCTAACAAGAAATACTTGATTTGCTTCTTTAATGCTTTCCGGCTCAACCCTTTGGAAAACATTAGTCACGGGGACTCCGACAAAATGCTTCTCTTCAAGAGTAACGATCTCGATTTGATTGTTCTGCATGAACCTCACTCCTCGCAATATGAGTGGGAAGATATATGATGAACATCAAACATATTTCCGAACGGATCATAAAAAGTAAAGAACTTACCAACAACCCCTTCGTCTTTAATTTCATTGACTTTTGTTCCTAATCCTTTTAAGTAATTATGAAATCCTTCTATGTTTTTCACTTTAAATCCAATGGAATAATGATCTTCCCCATTTACGAGAAAGGTAGATGTTGTTTGATCACTCGTTTTAACCAAAAACAAACTAGGACCTGTCATAAAGTCAACTGCCGCCAATTCTGTGTTTTGGAATAAAACCTTTGCCCCTAATTTAATGCAATACCAATCTAAAGCCATTTCAAGATCCGAAACTGGAACTTCCGTGTATTCAATACCTTCAATAAAGCTCTCTTCCAAACGGATTCTCCTTTCAAATGCAGTTATTTAGGGCTAATATCTCTTCACCTACGTTATCAAATACTCATTATTATGTAAATGTTTTCCTATTATTCCAGTCTGCCCGTTAACGTAATAACGGCTGCTCCGCAGCAGCCGTTTAAAAATCGTTTCCGTTAGTTTCATAAAATGAGCAGGCTGCGGTGGCCTGCACAACATTATTACCTGGTATCTCAGTTTTTCTTTATATTTCTTTTACTTAATCGCCCAGTGTAATCGTATCTCCTGAATCGAACTATCATCTGACCAGTTGTAAGTCTCTTCCGGATATAGCTCGAATCCGTATCCCTGCCACATATCGATGGGTTCAAAGCCTTCTTCCGTAATGACACCCGGAATACTTCTATGGAATTCATCATATTGATCCAACTTTCCATTGAAAGTTGAAACCGCATATCTTTGCTGAGGGATAGATATCGTTTCCATACCCTCCGGTAGATTGATTTCTCCTGCCACTTCAATACCAACAAACAAGATCGGAAGCTGCGGGTCAAGAATCTGTGGTGGAATCAAACAGTAAATATCTTTATTGACCCGATTGGGAAGGAACTCCAGATGGTCATAAATTTTCTTCACAGAAGTCCGAACATTCTTACCAAGTTCCGGAAAAGGGACTTCTAAACGATACCCCGCAAGAATAAAAGGATCCTTTGTTATGATTTTGCTCAGCACTTTTTGCTTGAACATAGTATCCAACTTCTCGTTTGCAAAAACTTCTTCCATAGTCTTCAACAGCTCCTTTTTTAAATGTTTTCTTGATCTTCGAATTCTACTCTCAATGCCATCAGGAGCAGCTCCTTGATCGTTTATATATAGAGTGCTTCATTGAACTAACGTTTCCGTTAGCTTAATCCACATTTGCGAAATGCCATTACTTCTTGCGATCGGTATGCAGAAACTTATACAATTTTGCTGATTCTATCCAAATTAGTTGTTTT
The DNA here is from genome assembly GCF_038070315.1 of Paenibacillus filicis. NCBI lineage: Bacteria > Bacillati > Bacillota > Bacilli > Caryophanales > Paenibacillaceae > Paenibacillus > Paenibacillus filicis. The sequence goes on from NZ_JBBPCC010000003.1 coordinate 191,705, forward strand.
CACATACCATTAATCCATTACCATCTGGGTCATAGAACGTGAAGAAACGAACTCCCAGTCGGGCTTCTATTCCTCCATCTTTTGCTCCTTTGGAACGGACAAAGTCGAGTGCGGCCTCGATATCTTGGGTCTCAATCACTGCGATTGGATTTACTCGAAACTCCAGCTGCATACGATCGTAAAAGACACGAGGGGATTGACTTAATCGATTATCATCGATGAGTACATGCGCACCTCTGTCCATTCGAATGAGTGGAAGCTCCTTGGTCCAAGGGTCGGTCTCTATCTTACGCTGCAGAAACGTTTCGTACCATTCAACGCTATCCTGCAGATTTTCCGCGTGAATGATGACTCGGCTGATACGGCTTAATTGTGCATGTGCAGGCTGCGGTTGATCAGGTTCTGGCGCTCGGTGAGCTTGACAGACCATGTTGGAGTTAATATTAAAAAAGGCAACGTCGTTAAATCTTTGTACGTCTGTAATAAACCCGTTGGGATGCGTTTCGCAGAATGCACGCGACTCATCAATATTTTGCGTATCGAACATGATCGTCGGCGGAAATCCCCAAGCATTACTATCCAATATGAGGTCCGTTCCATCAAAATTGAAGTAGTATATAGCTCCGCCATCCTGCTTAGGTACAATGGGTAGTTCCAGCAAGTCCGCATACCATTCGGTAGAGCGTTTTAAATTACTTACTGGGATAAAAACTGCTGGCATATACGGCAAAATCGGGTGTGTCATGGTTTGATTCCTCCTATTTTTTAACTTCATCCTATAGACACAACTAATCGTTATTTTCTATCAAACTTAATGAATTAATGATTCCAAAAATGAAATACCCTCCATTTCTGCTTCGAACGCTGTGAGCAATCCCCCACGAATGATTGAGAAGCGGTCGGCGTGACTGCCTCCGTAACCGAACGGAAATGATGGATACATCTGGGCAAACGCATCGCTAACGCGTCGATAGCATGCGGCGGCTTCCGCCAACCGTTGTTGTCGTTCAGAGGAATTTGTCCTCTCCGACAAGTTTTGTAAATATAGGGCACCTTGATGCCGGGCTTCAGACAAAATGGCCACCTGATAAGCATGTCCATGAAGATCGAGCCTTTCACTCTCTACGGCTTCAAGCCAGAGACGGTAACCCTGAAGACCATACTCGAAACCTGGAATTGGTGGCTCTTTCCCTTTGGCGTGATTGACGATTGAGGCAAGTATTTCGTTTTCGGAGACAGGTGAAGCCACACGTTGTCGTATGGCCGCTATGAAAAGGGCAGGTTCTTGTCCTGAACGTCCCAATTGTTCATATCGAAACTTTCGGATTTTACGATTATAACCAAAGTAAGAGATCGTGCGGTCCTCATCGTTATAACCGTAAACAAAACCGAACTCGTTAATCTCCAAATTCCAGATAATCACCGGCAAGCCACGGACTATTGTATCCTGTATCGTGGATAGAATATCTATTTGTTGTTCCGGCGAAATGGATGTTCGGCCAGGTCTGCCGAAACAGGTACCGCTTAGACCTAATCTTTCTAACGTACGGTAAGTCGAATAACTCCAATCAAACGTCGAAATACTACGCCAGTTGCAGTCATTTGTAACATTTAAACGAAAGGCATCACCAGAAATGCCCATCAGATTGGTAAGAGTCCAGTCAGGCTCACCTGCCATCCGAAGTACCTCGCCGATTAGTATAGATATCAGAGCATAAGGCCGGCCATAACAAGGAGGCTGCAATTGGTGGGAAGAAGGTAACCCAAGGCGTCTTCGTTCGCGAATATGTTGATCGACTTCACAGCGGAACCGCTCATCATTCGCTTTTGCTCGAGAACGGGAGAGAATGTTGTAGACATTGCTCTTATTCATTTGGAAACGGATTGCTAATTCTTCCGGTGTTGCATCCTTTAAAGCAAACGAAGTTAACAACGAGCGAGCTTGCTTGGATAGGGAATAAAGCGAGCTCCGTAATAATTCTTGTTCCTTTTCATGAATAAGCATTTGGTGCAAGGGATCGGATTCCGCGTTCGTTTTCCTAGAGGTGTTCACATCTGTCTCTGGAATATCTCCTATCGGCAATATGCTTTGGGACAAGCCGCGAATATGATTGATTGCTATTCGGCGTACCAGTTGTCGGAACCATGAATTAAACTTACTAGGGTCTTGCAGGTTGCTGATTTTTCCTTTCATCTGGAGGAACGATTCTTGAACTACATCTTCGGCTAAGTGGGAATCTCGAACAATCCGTATTGCCCACATCTGAGCTTGTTCGCGGTATGTATTGACAAGAATATCGAAGGCCTCTATATCTCCCAGCTGTAAGTTGGAGACAGTTTCCACCTGCTGTTTGGGTCCCACCGTTCAGTTCTCCCCCTATAGGATTGGATATTATTTTCCAGAACCTTTCTCACAAGGTAATTCGCTAGAAGTGGATAATTCCCTTCAATTCCTTTTCTAGTCAATCATTAAATTTAATGATTCTACTCAAAATTGCCCGCTCGTTAAAGTAATAACGGCTGCTCCGCAGCAGCCGTTCAAGTTTCGTATTCCGTTAGTTCAACAAAAAGGATGCTCCCGCGGCTTCGCTTGGGCTTCGTCCTCCTCATGATGTTCCATTTCCAATTATCAATTAATAACATACTCTACAGAAAAGAAACCACGTCATCAAACGTGATAATCCCGAGAAGCACATCATCAGGTGTAACCACGGGAACGGCCAGCAGCCCGTATTTCTTGATAATCTCCAGAACCTCCACCCGTTGTGCTTCCGTCGGAACCGTAATCAGCTTGGCGTTCATGATCTCCGAGATGACGCATTCAGCGGGAGCAATGATGAGCTGGCGGAGCGATACGACCCCGAACAGCCTCTCCTGATGATCCGTTACATACAAGTAATAAATCGTCTCGGCGTCCGTTTTCTTGTACCGCAGCCGATTCAGCACCTCGGCCGCCGTATCCGTCCCGGCCACTGTAAACACATCGGCCGTCATTAACGATCCTGCCGTCCCCTCTTCATAAACGAGCAGCTGCTTGATATCCTCGGCCTCTTCCTGCTCCATTCGGGTGAGGAAAAAATCAGCTTCATAATGCGTAAGCAGACCGATGAAATCAGCGGCATCATCCGATGGCAGCTCATTGAGCATCTCCACCGCATATTCACGTGCAAGCTCCGTGATGATCCTCTTCTGCATCTCGGCCCGAAGCTCGCTGAATATCTCCCCGAACTCGACAGGTGTCAAGCACGTGTAGAGCCTCATGCGCCTGTTGTCGTCCAAGCTGAGAAAAAATTCGGTTTGATCCGAAGGATGCAGATCCAGGAAATCCTTGCGGAAAGCCTCGCCTCTCCCTTCTTTCAAGGCTTGCAGCATGTAGTAGGTGTATTCTTCTTTATATTTGTATTGATGCAATTTGATCATGATACGATTCTCCTTTCAGCGGGCCGATGCACAGCCTGTTGTTCTTACAAACGCTCCACTTCCACGCTTTGAACGTGATCTATCTTCTTGATGTAGTAGTAAATCTCTGTGGTGTACTGATTGTCCGGTACGGAGAGAGTCAGGTCGATCAGCTGACAGTTATTATCGAGGTCCTTCAGCTTCATATACCGGATTTTGTACTCTCCTTTCTTGGTTTGCTCGGCTTGATCCTTCCGCTCGATAGTTTTAATTAATTCGGTCATCCGGTAGTTGGGCTCCACGACGATCTTGACGGCGACATCGTGACGGCTCAGCGTTTCCGGTCCCAGGGATTTGATCAGTGCCGGGATCACATTGACAGCGGCTATCAATAACACAACACCGCACACGGCTTCCGCATAAAACCCCGCCCCTACGGTAATTCCGAGAGCTGACGAAGACCAGATCAGCGCAGCCGAGGTCAGTCCCGAGATCACCTCATTGCTTCTCCGCAGAATGACGCCCGCTCCGATGAAGCCCACCCCGCTCACAATCTGGGCGGCCAGTCTCATAGGGTCCATATTCGGATGATTGGAACCGCCGAATTTACTGAAAGCATGAATCGAGACGATCGTAATCAGGCAGCTTGCTACGGAAATGACCATACTGGGACGCAGTCCCAGCTGTTTTTGCTTCAATTGTCTGTCAATCCCGATAAGCAGCCCGAATACTAGAGCTAGAACAAGCTTCATGACCATTTCAAATTCCATCATCATAGTTATCACTCCTTGGCCTGTATATCATCGTTGCAACAAAAAAAGAGCTCCCCTGTAAAAGAGAGCCCTCGGCTTGCATCCTGTTCATGATCTGCTCGCACATGTCAAATAAACCTGCCTGAACATACCTGCCGGTTACCCGGAACCGTATCTATCCAAGCATGGGGAACATGGAAGCAGAACGCGTACAGCACTTCTCTCTTTACAGAAATTTAACCGATCAGATAAATAACTCGTACTACTGTCCATGCCATGTTCCCCCTTTCTTATATCAAATAAACTTCTAAACTTCGAAACCATCGTCTCCCCCTGGCTGGCTACCTGTATAGCGCGCAAGCCTCACCTACCGGGGGCGGTTTGGAGCACACATGGATTCTACCCCTCCTGGTTGAACCTGTCAATAGGCACTTCAGAGCCGACAAAGTCATTAAAAAATAGGCTTGACAAATAGAAAACCAAGGCTTACGATTGCAGAGGAAATTGAATATGTCCTCGTTAGGTGAGGCTCCTATATAAACATAGGCCACTGCCCAGAAATATCGAAAGATGCCCATGGGTAGAACAGGGATTGCCGGATTAAGGCTTTTCATAAGGTGGCTAAGAGATGCAGGTCTCTTTACGTTATATAGTGCCAAAACTCGACTAGGGGGAGACGAAAGAGCTTTTTTGTGCGCTTTTTTTAAACCCTCTGGCTGCCTGGAGGGTTTTTCTATTGTCACTTGATTGCAGTTAAAGGGGGGAATACCGTCATGGATAGTAGTCCGAGTTGTATGTCCGATTCACATTCCATTTATTTATTTTCTGCACAGAGGGAGAACCATGCTTTCTTTGCACTCCAATCATTAACATACGTATTCCCCCGCGAAAAAAATCACGCTCGGTGGGTTTATTTAAGTATGCTTACTTGATCTGTGAGTGCACAGCATCGGTTCGGATGAAGCTCTCTCTGTTACACAGGGAGAGCCTTTTTGTGTGCCATTCGATTCAGTAAGCAGACTCTCACAGTCTGTACGAGGAGGAGTTCCAATGAACAAATTGGCGAAAGAAAAAGAAAAAATGACCCGCGAAATCGCAGAACGTCTCATCCAAGCTTCCATCTCCGCCGAAGAGGATGTCTTGGAAGATTTGAATACCCAGCCTCAAGGCCTTTCCGAAGCCGACGCGAAGGCTAAGCTGGATAAGCACGGAAAAAACCAGATTGCCCACGACAAGACGCCAGCCTGGTACATTCAGCTGCTGTCCTGCTTTAAAAATCCGTTCATTCTTATCCTGCTTTCCCTGGCCGCGTTTTCTTATTTTACGGACGATGATCTTCAAGGGGCCCTTATCATCACAACGATGGTTTCCGTCAGCATCATCATTACTTTTACCCAAGAGTTCCGCTCAGCCCGGACCGCCGATAGACTCAAGGCAATGGTCAAAACAACGTCGTCCGTCATCCGCAAAGGAGAACGCAGAGAAATCGACATGGAGCTTCTCGTACCAGGCGATATCATCCATCTCTCTGCTGGCGACATGGTACCGGCCGATGTCAGGCTGCTCGTCTCCAAGGATTTATTCGTCGGCGAATCCGCCTTGACCGGTGAAGCCATGCCCGTTGAGAAAGTCGATTCCCTGCCGCGCGGCGCCTTGAAACTGGTACGCAAGCAGCCAAATAAGTCTGTGAATGCGCTGGAATTGAACAATATGTGCTATATGGGAACCAATATCGTCAGCGGCACAGCTACGGCGGTCGTCGTGGCGACGGGCTCCAACACGTACTTCGGCTCCATGGCCAGCACGCTCGTCGGCAAAGCGCCGCTGACCAGCTTCGACAAGGGCGTGAAGAGCATTACCTTTGTGCTGATCCGTTTCATGCTCATTATGGTGCCTATCATCTTTGCCATCAATGGCTTTACGAAAGGCGACTGGTGGGAAGCGATGTTGTTCGGTCTATCCGTCGCGGTCGGTCTGACACCGGAGATGCTGCCGGTGATCGTAGCCGCGAATCTCGCCAAAGGCGCTGCGACGCTGGCCCGCAACAAGGTTGTCGTTAAGCGGCTGAATGCTATCCAAAACTTCGGAGCGATGGACATTCTGTGTACGGATAAAACCGGCACGTTAACACAGGATAAGATTATTCTTGAGGAGCATCTGGATATTCAAGGCAGAGAAAATGTGAAGGTGCTGGAGTACGCGTTCTTGAACAGCTATTATCAAACCGGTCTCAAAAATCTGCTGGACATCGCGGTGCTGGAGCAGGCCGAGCATACACAAGTCGCAGGCGCAGCCAACGATTACACGAAAATCGACGAAATTCCGTTCGATTTTAACCGGCGGCGCATGTCCGTCGTGCTGGAAACTAGAGAACGCGAGCATCTCCTGATCACCAAGGGAGCGATGGAAGAGATGCTCAGTATCTGCTCGCATGTGGCCGGCGAGCAAGGGGAACTGATTCCTATCTCCGCTGAAATCACCGAGAAGGTACAATCGCTCGCCCATGCTATGAACACAGACGGCTTGCGCGTGCTGGCAGTTGCCACGAAGAGAATGGCCTCCAGACAGGAGCCTTATGGGCTGAAGGATGAGCGCGATCTCGTGCTTGTCGGCTATCTGGCCTTCCTCGATCCACCGAAGGAAACCGCTAAGACCGCGATCCGTGCCTTGAAGGACAACGGTGTCGACGTCAAGGTCATCACCGGTGACAATGCGGCAGTTACCCGCAAGGTATGCAAGGATGTCGGGATCAAAGTCAATGATATGTTGCTTGGCCCTGCGATCGATGCGCTCACCGATGAGGAACTGGCCGACATTGCGGAGAAGACCACGGTATTCGCCAAAGTCAATCCGCTGCAAAAAGCAAGAATTGTCCGTGTGCTGAAAAGCAAGGGGCACACCGTAGGCTTTATGGGAGACGGGATCAATGACGCCGTATCCTTGAAGGAAGCCGATGTAGGCATTTCCGTCGATACGGCCGTCGATATCGCTAAGGAATCGGCCGATATTATTCTCCTGGAGAAAAGCCTGATGGTTCTGGAACAAGGGGTCATTCAGGGACGGATTACATTCGGCAATATGATTAAATATATCAAAATGACGGCCAGCTCAAACTTCGGCAATATGTTCAGCGTCCTGGTAGCCAGCGCATTTATCCCGTTCTTGCCTATGCTGCCGATTCACTTGCTGATCCAGAACCTGTTCTACGATATTTCACAGCTCTCCATTCCTTGGGACAGAATGGATAAAGAGTATCTGCGCAAACCGCAAAAATGGAATGCCAAGTCCGTCAGCCGCTTCATGGTGTTCATCGGTCCGATCAGCTCTATCTTCGATATCACGACCTATGCGGTGATGTGGTATATCTTCTCGGCCAACTCGGCCGCTCATCAGGGATTGTTCCAGTCCGGCTGGTTTATTGAAGGACTGCTGTCCCAGACACTTATCGTGCATATGATCCGTACGGAAAAAATTCCGTTTATCCAGAGCAGGGCAAGCACCCCTGTCGTGCTCTTGACCAGCTTGATCATGGCACTTGGGATTTATATTCCATTCAGTGGCTTCGGCGCAAGTATAGGTCTGGAGCCGCTGCCGATGGCTTACTTCCCTTGGCTCGTAGCTACCCTGTTGGCCTATTGCGTGGTGACTCAGCTCGTCAAGAGATGGTATATTCGCAAATTCAACGAATGGCTGTAAACTAGGTAGAAGCAAAACAAAGCGGTACAGATCCTCCGTTCCCGGAAGGTCTGTACCGCTTTGCCCTTAGACCACCTGCAGCAGCTCCTTCAGCTCATGAATGGCGTACGCCGGCTTGATATCGACCGGAACGGGCTGCTTCGCTCGGTTATAGAAGCAGAAATCGATCCCTGCATTAAGCGCTCCCTGATAGTCATCGCTCAAGGAATCTCCGACAAACAGAACCTCGCGGCGGTCTACATTCAGCTCCTGCAGAGCGATGTCGAATATCTCTTTCCTAGGCTTCCGGAACCCGGCTTTATCCGAGACGACAATGGATTGAAAGTAGTCCTGTATCTGACCCGCGAGAAGTCTCTTCTGTTGTGCTTCATGGATGCCGTTAGAAATAATGCCGAACGGATAGCTGGCACCCAGCTTATTCAGAACCTCTAGCGCTCCCTCTTCAAAGTAACAGGTATTGCAGAAATAATGCCAGTACGTATTGGAAAGCTCATCATGAAGAGACTGGCTCATATTCAGCGTGTCGCGAAAGGAACTTCTCAGCACATCGTGAATCGACGCATGAGGACCCAGGTTATGGACGAAATCCATCCAGTGCTTAAAGTTATGCTGGAGATAGGTCGGCCAGAACACTTCCCACTTCGCCTCTTCATCAATGAACAGGTTATGGTCCCTTACTGTTTGCCGCATGGAATCTAGCTCACTCCGCGTATAATCCAAGAGGGTGTTGTCCAGATCAAAAATGATAGCTTTGTACATCGTATCCTCCCCTACTTTACTCATCATATTTCAGTTATCGTCCTAGTAACTCGCCTTTATAGCTGCGAATATATGTCCAAGGAGCGATAGACGAGATCCTGAGCCATTCCTGTTCGTGTATGTATTCTTTCTGCCCATTCTTGATTATTGATTAATTTCGACTCGTCTACTAGCCCCTGGTTGGAGCTTATAAAGCTGCGCCATCGATCAAACTCCCAATGCAAGACTTCCCCAGGCTGAAATAGCCTCATCTCAACGAGCGGATGCCTGAGCAGAGATTGGGAGTGATTGGCAGCATCTAGAAGCTGGTCGTAGGGAATCGGTTCTAGATCAAACTTCTGTCTGCTGACTTTGCCATTGGGCCTCAAGTAACTGAATTGGACTTCATGGGAGCCAGCGTCCACCTTGATTCTCCCTCCGGTCACAAATCCTTCTAACGCATCCTCACAGTAAGAGTCGCGGTTCTTTTCAATTAAGATAGGCTGAATCCACTGATCACCCAAATCACAGAAATATCGATGCCCTTCTTCATTTAAGGTCACCACAGCCACATGGGCATCTGGTGTTTTCAAATCATGACCGACAGCATAAGAAGTAATCCCTTCTTGTGAAAGCTCATGCATGAACCAAATCGCTAAATCAAAGCAATTGCCCGATGTGCCAAATTGCTGCCTATGCTCCTTCATCAGCTCCACGCTTCTTTGCTTCCTTTGACCGGACTGAGCGAAATACCAAGCTTTGGTGATCGTTTCCATAGGATGCTCATCGAACATCCGCCATACCTGAAGAATTTCCTGTGGCGCTTGCATGACGGTCGCCCTTTCTTAATCCGAATTTAATGCTTGGATCAACTGATCCGTCGTATAAATGCTTACGCCAATGTTCCTGATTTCTTCAATTCCTTTAGCGTAAACGCCGGATATGGCATCCTCGATCATAACCACTTTAAAATCCCGTTCGCTGGCTTGATAGATGCTTGTTCTGGGGCAGTTCGGGAAGTTGCATCCCGTGAAGATAAGCGTATCAATGTCATGTTCTCTTAAAAACCGTTCCAAATCGGTCTGGTAGAACGCTCCCCATCTGGGTTTATATAGAGCCCACTCCTGACTTCCGATAGATTGGATTTCTCCCTGCAGCAATGCCCGGTCATTCAATGCCTCGGCATTCTCAGGCTTAATGGATTGAACCAGGTCAGCTCCGTAGGATCCAGGGCTTGCAATATGTACCCCTGATTCAATGAGTGCTCTTCGGCAAATATCCACATTGGACCCATCGGTCTTATACAGTCGGATCACATGCACGATCGGCACTTGCTTCGCCCGGCAAGCCTCAAGAATTCTCTTCATCTGAGGAATAACCTGTTCCGTACCTGGGATCTCAGCCACTGCTCCTGGCAAACTAAAATCATTTTGTGTATCTATGGTAACAAGAGCGCATTTCAGGAAATTAGGTTTGGTATATGTATCCATTTTCTTGAATCTCCTTTTTCAATGATTTCACAAATAACACTTTAGTCTTTCGACATATAGGCTATAGTTCTCTTCATCGAAGCAAATAAACTCGATCTTTTTTATGGTATTCTCCAGTAAATGAGTCTCCACATAACGGGCTGTTTCTGAAACTGCAATTTCAGCTGCAAGCGGCTTCGGAAATTTATAGATACCGGTACTGATACTCGGAAAGGCAATACTTACGACTTTATATTTATTAGCTAACAAATAAGTGTTTCGATAACAATTCTTTAAATGCACATCCTCCTCCTTGACCCCGCCATTCCACACGGGGCCCACGGTATGAATCACATAAGAGGCAGGTAGCTGACCAGCTGTGGTGATGACGGCCTCTCCTACCTGACAACCGCCCTGCTGGTTCCTAATCTTCACACATTCCTCTAGAATTTCTTTTCCACCCGCTCTATGAATAGCACCATCTACACCACCCCCACCGAGCAAGCTAGAGTTAGCTGCGTTCACGATGACATCAACGGTTCTTTTCGTAATATCTCCTTGAACGACTTGTATGGAAATGCCTTTGTATAAAATCTCCAAGCTCCTCATCTCCGTATCCATGAAACAATCTTTAGTTGTTCTATTTATTGTCAGGACGTTTTAATACTTCCGTATAAGCTTGCTCAGCCAGCTCTAATATTTGTATTCTTGGGCCGGCCCCTTCGATTCTAGTCACCAATTGCCGCGCTGTCTCAAAATTCATGACAACCCGACCTGTGGTTTCAAAGCCTTCAGGCATGGCAACATACTCACTCACCTTGGCAACAACAAAAACCGTATACGTATCCGTATGCTCCCAATACCAGGAAGCAAACGGTATGCGCACAGCATCAAGAAGAATGCCCGCTTCTTCAACCGTTTCGCGGTCCAGTGCCTCATGAAGATCCTCTTCGTTCTCCAGCCTTCCTCCAACCGTCGTTAGAGCAAGTTCATGTTTGTCCCAAACCATGATCACCATGCCATCATCGGTAATGGGGACACTATGAATACCGGCAATTCTCTTATCACACGGAAACTCGCTAATGGGCTTTAACAAGCCTTCACCTGCTTTGTCGGTTATAGTAGAGCTTCGATTACTTCTAATCCTCACAATACGATAGGTTTGTATCGCAATATTTCTTCAACGATTTCTGCTGGAGTTAAATCCTCATAAAATATCAAGTCAGATACTCCCGGCATATTTGTATTCGCCATCAATACCTCCAAATAAAAACGAGTATCGCTGCCGTAAGTATCCACGTCCTGAATTCTTCGTACTAATTCGATGAGTTCATTGGTTTGAATATCACTGACTTTCACGGGATAAGGATTGCACGCTTCATCCACAAACTCTTGAATGGAGATCGAACGCCAATAATGCCGAAAATAATCATCATCATAGCTTCTTCCTGTCAGGTTGTTAAAGGCATCGATGGCTTCATCTGCCGCTTGATTAGTTTCAAGCAAACGTTCAATTTCTTCGATTTTAGACTTTAATCCTTCTTTATATTCTTCCGTTCTTTGAACGGGTTCCAGCTGTCCACGCAAGTTCATGAGGAACCTCCATCTATTTCTTCTTTACCAGCTCTTCAGGCAATACCCGAATCATATTTTCCGCTTTTCTAACGGAAACATGAATAGTTCGTTGTTCCCCTTCAGTAATACTTTTATAGCTTGTCCCCATCCCGTATAAGCTTCTTCCCGGTATAAATCCGATTTCACTTACTTGTCTGTTTTTATAAACGACAAGGTACTCTTTTGCCTCTATGACCTGTCCTTCAACAAAATCCTGCCCGGACTTGTTCCAATTGACCCGGATAATCTTTAACTTTGTAGAGACCAACTCTCCATGTATGTCGTGCGTGCCCGTGCCTTCAACGACTAATTCTGCATCCGCGTCTAACTCTAAGAATTCATAAATCCCTAGTTCCTGGTCCGTTCGATCAAGCACGATATAGGCATTCAAAATCAAATACATACCGACTATTCCACCTAACACGAGAATAACGGCTAGTGTTTTTTTCTTGGCCTTCATCCAAAACCTCCGTATTTAAGCCTACGTAGGCTTCTTCTTCAAAAAGAATAGAGCCAGCCTATTAATGGTGAGAACTACTCATCAATTCGTCTGGCAATGTTGACCGAAATATAAATAAGTAGTGGCTACTTGGGATGTGTAAATTAAGTTCTATAATATTGCCAACGTTATGCAACTAACGTTTCCCGTAAGTTCCTTCCTCTCCCTTCCACCTGGTTCTGATTGTATGCTGATTGTTTTGTGACTCCTGCTCAAGAACCTCGAATTTCCGAGACGATGGAGCTGAGAAATTTTTGCTGTTCAATGCTAGTTTTTTCACATAGGCCCCATAGCAATTGATTCTCATGCTCAGTCAGATCCCGTTTGAGTGTTGAACTCATTCTTTGTTTCAAGTCGAAGTACGCGCCTCTTTCTTCGACCGCCCGAATATAGTGCCCGTTAGGATCATAAAAGGTGAAATAACCGAAATCATTAGTAAATACAGGTTCTTTATCAATATGGGCTCCAGCTTGGATAGGCCTCTAGAGACACGCCTTTATCGCGCAGATATCGGCATGATCCCATGGAGATTTTTGAACGCCCGTGCGAACGCTTCCGGCATTGGTATCCATATTTCATGGCTACATCGATAACCTTTGCATCGGTTGTCTGCAGTTCAAAAGCCGCCAATGTCAATCGTCTACGTCGGATGTACTCGGATAACGAGATTCCAGTAATGAACGGAAGCATTCGTTGAAAATGATACGTAGAGCAACAGGCGATCTGCGCGATGTCATCATATGAGATATTACCAGCCAAATTCGTTTCGATATAATCCATGGCGCTATTCATCCTCTCCAACCAACCCATCGTTTACATCCCCTGAAGATCGATCCCAGCTGGCTGCCGCTTGATTAATTTCACTATCGTGGCCGTCGTAACGTCTTGTTGCTTTGTCCCTTGCACTCGGTTTGTAACAAATTAGTTATTTGACCCCTTCAAACGCATAAAAAGCCATTGATTTGTTAGCATTGGAGTTTATTTTAAGCATGTCAAATAAGGATGGCATTAGTTTCTTCACTGTTTCGATATTTGCCCATTTTACTTCGGCTATATCATTATCCGGGTCCATAATATCAATTGTTCCGTCGACGACTTTTGCTATAAAAGTAACAATAACAGCATGGTGCTTTGCTTCCGAAAAGAACATTTCTCTTACTGAATTTAAGCCAGTAATGACTATGTTAAATCCGGTTTCCTCTTTAACTTCACGGATTGCAGCTTGTTCTAGTGTTTCTCCTTCCTCAACTGCCCCCCCTGGAAGCCCCCAATAGAATGAGTCTCCCTTTTTATTCTTAACTATTAGTATATTTCCGCTGTTGTCTTCAATTAAGGCAGAAGCTACATCAACTCGTTTCAAAATAACCCTCCTTTTTGGCTAATAGATAGAAATTCCATATAGACCCGTTATCGTAATAACGACTGCTCCGCAGCAGCCGTTCAAGTATCGTCCCTTGTTAGTTAAATAGTCCTATTATTCAAACCACTGTCTCAGTCCAATAATATGGAACAAATGATTACTATTAGTATTCAAAGCATCCTGTATACGTGAAATGGTAAAGTCACTAATAGGTCTAGGCAAATCGTCTACTTTGAAAAATTTACATTCGGTTACTTCCTCCGCATCTGGCTGAGGTTGTTGAATGTCGACCACCTTACAAATAAAAACAAAATGATGCATATCGTTTTTGGGTTCATAATATACGCCAGTTAAGCGACCTACAGCAGCTTCTAGACCCGTATTTGGTAAAATGCTCCATTCTAATAAACGATAATTCTCTTATTTTGTTTCGGTCTTATTCAACTATCCTGCCCTTTAATTCAACAGGATGCCGATTATCCGGACAGCCTGTTGTGCTTCATAACGGGATTGCCAGTGATCGATCGGGCGGCCTCTTAAGATAAAGGCAGAATAACGCAACTAATAGCTTGTACAAGACGTCGTCTTAAATAACAAACATCACTTCGTTTTGAGAAGGAGGCATTTTATTAAACTAGCGGAGAACGATAATTGAACATACGTCAGGCCGCCGAGTAGCTCGGCGGCCTTCAGTGCATGTGTATGAAGGCTTGATCATAGCACTTGGATCGGGTATAAAAGATTGACAATCCTGTGACGCGGCAGCTCCTTTCGTTTTTTCGCCGATCCCCCCGTTAAGCTGAACCGTATCACAAGTAGGGCGAAGTGTAAGTAGAAAATGCGAGAATTTCGGCCATAGAGCACGTAAGGTATAGCTTATCCTTAGGCCCTCATTTTGAGATAGAATTTTGCAAATGCTAAATTATCGGTTTCCTATTTGGACCGCTTAATGCTAAATTCATTCCAGATCGAGTCCGCTTCACCCAGCAATTCTTTTCCATTCCAAATGATATCGTATATGTAACCCTCATAAGCAAGGGCTCGGCCAAAAGCAAATGAAATAAAGTAGTCTTTCCAGGATTGGAAGATACGGCTGGCGTCATCAGCAGCTCTTTCTATATAGCCCCATGCCTGTTCTTCGGTTATATAACCGAGCACATGGCTCCATCGTGCAATATTTACAGCTCGGTCAAAATCCCAGGCAGCAATGGTATTCACTCGGTCAAAATCGGATTTCGCAAAGGATAGCCTCTTCTTTATCGCGTCTTGGGCTGATTCATAGCATTCCTGGGATTTCCCCACTTCGTCCTCTGTAAAAGACTGGCCAGCTTGAAGCGCCATGAGGAGTTGATCATACTTCGCACGATGCCCTTCCGTAAGCAGCCATTCCAGGGTTTGTACAGCCTCCTCCGGATTACTAATGTCCCAGGCTGAAGAAAGGCCTTCCTTTAAAGTTTCATGATCCACCTTCACCGGCAGTATCCGTGGCGACTCAGAACGGTAAAGAGCGAGATTGGCACCGTAGGCAAGCAAATGTTGTTTCCCCTTCGGTAAAGGGTTAGCCATCTCTATTTCTATTCGCAATTTTTTATTCTTTTTCTCAATTCGCTTGCTCGCTGTAATCAGACCCAAGATAAGTAAAATCACAATCGTCACAATAATTCCCACGATCTTCAAATCATCACGTTCCTCTCGAAGTTTTATTTGGCGCAGTTTAAAGGTGTCGTTAATTACAAACGATTGTTCTAATAATATAATTCAACAAAAACGAATGTTTGCATTTTGTTGACTTTGTTTTACATTCCGTTTATCAAATTGCTGTTGCTCTGACTGAACTTAATAAAGCTAAAAAGGTAATTATTGGTGCAGATTCTGCAAGAGTCCTAGCCATTGAATTGCAGCGGAGCAGTGGAGAATTAACGCTTTTGGAATACATTTGTGAAGCTTGGTTCCGGGACGAACTTAGCTGCCCCTACTGTGAGGCACATATAATACAACCCAACCTTTCATATGTAGATATAAATTGTATCGGAAAACTATAGGTAATTTATTACACCAAATGGCAAAGATGGGCTTGCGATGCAAAGAAAACTAGAAGAACGAGAGCTATAGCCGTGTAAACGGTCTAATAGTTAAGGAATTACTTTCATCTTTCCAAAATTCAATTAATAAGAGCAACGATATGATCAATATACTCGTTGGTGTAGCTGTAGGCTTCTTTAAGATAGAACACTAAGTTGATTGAAGTAGTCCTGGACTTGGACGAGTAGCGCCGCAGGAACACTTCCGCTTGACGCAAAATGACAATGTCCTGCTTCGTTTTGATGAGGGCTTTAGGTCATGAGTATGATAGATGTACCAAAGATTGTTTGAACATATTTTCCGAGCAGGAAATTACAGGGAAAATATCACATGGTCGAATACTACCAGCGATGTGTCCCCGCGTATTACAAAGGCTTTTCGGAGTATGCGGATGTATCCCCTATCGCCGATCATTGCGTCTACGAGCTGATCCTTCTCGTATTCGGGTACAGGCTTGTGGAGTGGTATCTCCACACAGAGGACGATGACAAGAAGTCGAAGCATGTCCATACGCTACAAAAAATCTATGAAATGAAGACCAGTCCTGTCGAATGGGAGTAATGGAAGAAACTCCGAAAACCCACTACATTCAAAGGTTTTCGGAGTTCTTTTTTTGGAGTCAACCCTGCGCAGGATCGTTGCGTATTTCTGGGCTGGGATCGTGAGCGAGTCCATGCCTTCGGGGATATGTCCGAACTCATCAACCTCGACGCACACCCAATATCCGTCATCGGCTTCGGATAATTCCTCCACCACGAATGCGCCTATGAAACCTTCAGGATTCGCGACGCAGGAGATTTCGTTCAATCGGTTTTCGAGCTGAAGCGTCGCCTTCGGGATTTCGATCGCGTACTGATCGCCCGGGCAAACGACGCGAAGCCCGACCAGTTTCATTTCGCCGAGTTCGACGACTCTCATGGTTAGATCACCCACTTTTCAGAATGATAAGCCTTCATGAAATTGAGGAAATGCTCCAACAATGCGACTCCCTTCGTCTCCGCTTCTTGAGCCGCCTTCAGCAATGCGATTGCCCGGTCTGCGGTCTCCGGGTCTTTCGGCGTGCCGCCTTGCGGGAACGGGAACATCATGCGAAGCTCTGCAAATGCAGCGGCAACGGCTTCGTAATGGATTTCGGCCGCGGCGGCGTACTCACGGACTTTACGTTCGACGTGGTTCGTCCCGTTCCACTTGGTGACGAGCTCTCGCAAGAACTGCGCCGCGAATTCGCGGGCGTCAGCGATGACTTCCATATTATAGGCATTGCCCAATTCGTCGGCGGAACGATTTTCCATGGCTTTGATCCAGGCATCGTAGCCGGCGAGCCCCATGGCGAACCGATTCTTGAAAAAGTCGCCGTCGTTCCATTCCCGTCCCCGCGCATGGTCGACAATCATGTCCAGTGCCATCCGCAGCATCTCATACTTGGAGTGCGGCAAGCTCTCGCTGATCGTAATGAGGAATAGTACGTGGATTTTCGGATTCGCGAACTTCTCGTAGGAGATGGTGCCGTCCTGGGAGACGTCCTTGGCGTAAAACAACTGCTGATCGTCGTCATATCCGTAGATCAAGCCGAACTCCGGAACGAACAAATCGACGGCGATCGCGGGTACGCCTTTGTCTATCGTCTCCTGAACGAGCGACATCGTCCGTTCGAGCAACTCCGGCGTCGGCGGGGCCGCAGCTTCCCCCATGTTACTAATAAAGCCCAGATTGGCAAGATTTCTTCTGAAGATATAGCCGCCCGGAAAAGACGTCGGCCCCGAAATATCGACCCGCTGCGGATCGATGTTCATGCGGAACGCATGTCCGGTCAATCCCATCACGTCGACGAGCGATAAATGTTTTTTGTCGGTATAGCTGACGGCTCCATGGAGCGCAAACCCCGCCGACGTCCACGTCTCGTTCCATTTGTCTTTGCGTTTGATTTCTGTCACGGATCATTCCTCCTAAGTGGGTGCCGATTTACAGAGGGGGCGTGAGCACTTTGCGGCGAGGCAAACCTTGCTCCGCTCTGCGCTTAACGTAGAGAGAGAGGGTGACACGAGTACGCTCTTGGCGTACTTTCACCCGGGCGCGGGAGAGGCTGTTGTATACGCTGGCGGACGTCGTGCCGAGCAGCTTGGCGATCTCCGCGGGCGACAGCTGGTCGAAGAAGTGCGCCTCGAATATCCTTCGCTCGCGCTTGCTCAGCACATGAAGCAAATCCCGTAATCCGCTGAGCATCTCGCTGCGCACCAAGCAATCGGACGGATCAATGAGACTCCGCGACTCTTCGGACGCCGCCGATTGCAGCCGGAACAGGATGCAGTCAATATCCGTCCAATCCATCTCCCCGCCTGCATCGGATGCGACGCGACGGTTCGTCGGCCCTTGTGGCGAGCCGCCTCCCGCCGTTATGCCGGAGAATGGTTGCTCCTTGGCGTAGGGGCCTCCGCGCCGCAGCTTCAGCAGCGCTTGGTTTCGGACGATGCGGTGCAACCACGGCGCGAATTTGCCCGCGTCCATGAGCGTGCCGAGATGGATGAACGCTCGAATGAGCGCGTCCTGCACGACGTCTTCAGCCATATGGACATCTCGAACCATTCGGTTCGCGACCCCTAATGCCGCTGCCCGGTGCTTCCGAACAAGCTCGCCAAACGCCTCGCGGTTCCCAGCGCGCGCTTGTTCGACCCATTCGCTCTCCGTCGCTCGCGGGAGTGCCATCTCGGCGTCCTCTTCCGACTCGTCAGTCCGCAGAAGTACCAGCTTAACGTCCTCTTCGCGCGCACTTTTCAACCGCCATTCCAACGATTTCATCTCCGCTCTCCCCTGAACACATTCGAATCTCCCCTACTTCGATTGACACCAAGGGCAGGAAAAATCTAACGCGCCTTAGGAAATTTGAATTCTTTTTCGATGCTCGCTATTGCTGGTTCTCAGATCAATTCCGAGTAGTTGAGGCAGCAGCTTAGTCAGCACGCGTATTTTCTCTCTTGGATGATCCGAATAATTTCCTTTTTATGTTGAACGACATACCTTTTACTTGGATAAGCATGGGTTTCTTCAAGAAGTTTTTGAAGATCGTATCCATGGTTCCACTTTACGATCATTTTAATGAGATTATGGACGGATTGCTTATAGTTCCACGGTTCAATCCCGGTTCTTGACCGTATGAATCTTCTTACAATCCTATAATCTCGGATTAACACATGAGGGTTCAAGATAAAGATGAAGTCAGATTCATGAATGCTGTCCCAAGTCCAGTCCTGATATTGAACCCCCTCTATGATCCAGCTAGGCTGAGCAGCGATATCCTTCAAGGTTTGATTGCGTACTTCTTGCGGATATTTGAGACCTTCCCTGCTTCGATCCCAGATCATATTGTCCAGTTCGTAATAGGGGATACCGTAATGCTCAGAAAGCTCGCGCGCCATCGTAGACTTCCCGCTTCCGCAAGAACCGATAATTCTGATCCTCATGCCAATCTCAGCTCCCTGGAATTCCGATCTCAAAGACGATATGGGTATATATTACATTAAACACTTAGACTTGGAAATGTATACCTGACATTTAGCTATATTCCCCCTCTCGGATGATTCCGAATACTACCAGCTAGAGCTTAATCGCCGAGAATTTGGTTTTAAATTTATTTAGATTTTTATCTGCTTTTACTTTGCTTTAGTACACTTTGTAGAAGACAGCGAAAACATAGGAAGTAAATCTAGGCATGCCGGAGGAGAGCTTCATGGAACTGATTATCGACAACGTCACGAAGGCTTATGGATCCAAGCAAGTCTTGCATGGCATTCAGTTAAAATTAACACCGGGTATTCTCGGGCTGCTGGGCCCGAATGGGGCAGGAAAATCCACCTTGATGCGAATGCTCGCTACGATCGAAAAACCTACCGGAGGAACGATCACCTGGAACGGTGTGGATATCGCGAAGAATCCGGACCAGCTGCGCTTCGAGCTCGGTTATCTGCCCCAAGACTTTGGTGTGTATCCCAATATGAATCCCTTAGAATTCCTGGAATATATGGCGGCGATGAAAGGATTAACGATGAAATCGGCCCGGAAGCGGATTGATGAGCTCCTGGACCTGCTTAATCTGTCCCAGGATCGCAAGCGGCTTCTGGGCAGCTTCTCTGGAGGGATGAAGCAGCGGGTGGGGATAGCCCAATCCCTGCTCAACGATCCTTCCTTGCTGATCGTCGACGAGCCGACCGTCGGGCTGGACCCGGAGGAGCGGATCCGGTTTCGGAATCTTCTCTCGACGTTATCTTCCAACCGGATTGTGATCCTATCCACTCACATTGTGACCGACATCGAGTCGATTGCTCCGCACATCGCGATTCTGTCAACAGGCCGGCTTGTGATGTATTCGACACCGGAGAAGCTTATCCAAGATGCGGACAATAAAGTGTGGCTCAGCATCATTCCATCGGTCGGCTTGCAGAACCTGCAGGAGAAATATACGGTCAGCAGCGCGATCCACCGGAGTGATGGGGTCCATGCCCGAATTGTATCTGACCTTAAGCCTTCACCGAACGCCTCACCGCTGCCGTCTTCCTTGGAGGATGCATACCTTTACGCCGTATCTTCGATAGGGGCCAGATCATGATTCAAACCTCGTGCATCTTTTATTATTTAGTGAAGAACCATCTGATCAAACAGATGCGAAGCTATTCCTTCCTGATGGTGGCGGCTTTAAGTATCTTTCTCGGCTATGTTTGTGTGCCAGCCGCTTCCGACGGATACGAGGTCTTCTATATCGGTGGCGTAAGGGGAATCTATAATTCCGCTTGGCTGGGCGGCATGGCGGCTATGCTATCGACCCTGCTTCTATGGTTATTTGGTTTTTATATGCTGAGAAGCCAAATCTCCGAGGATGGAAGATTAAAGGTCGGACAGATTATCGCCTCTACGCCGACCAGCAACTTTCGATATATATTCAGCAAAGTCCTGTCCAATTTCGTGGTCCTTGCCGTCATGGAGGGGATTTTGCTTCTAGCGTTTATAGGCATGCAGCTGCTCCGCGGGGAAGATTACAAGCTGCAGCTTGGAGGCTATCTGCTGCCGCTGCTCTTCATTGCCCTGCCCTCTTTGCTTGTACTTGCCGCTCTGACCGTTTTGTTCGACGTGCTTCCAGGGATGAAGGGCGTTGTCGGAAATATTGCATTTTTCACGCTTTGGATGTTGTTCAGCGTCATATCCATAGCCGCTCCGAACAGCTTCTGGGATGTCTTCGGTCTGGATATCATTCGAGCTGACATGGTCCAGGAAGCGGTGGAACATTACCCGTTTCTAGAGTCGAGCCAAGAAGGGGGAAGCTTTGGTTATTACCCAGTAGAGGGAAGTATTCCTACCTTCGAGTGGCAGGGGGTTGAATGGGCTCCGGAGCTGCTGGTCATGCGGTTAGCTTGGGTAGGTATTGCATTGCTGATCGTGATTCTTTCCTCTCTGCTGTTCACTCGTTTTAGTACCCCGAATAATAGCCAGGCTTCTGGGAATCTAATAGCGGTTGAAGGCTTCAAGAAACCACAGGCGAAGTCGGGGGGCATCACGGATTATCAGTTATCACCGGTGGTTAAGGATACGCGGATTCGAATCACCCGTCTCATCAGGGCGGAATTGCTCATCATGCTGAAGGGATATTCCATCTGGTGGTACCTGCTCGTCACAGGTGTCATAGCGGGAAGCCTTCTCATCCCGCTGGATAAGGTTCAGAGCTGGCTGCCGATCACCCTGATACTCCCTATCGCGATCTGGTCACAGATGGGTACTCGAGAAAAGCACTTCTTTACAAGAGACTTGCTGCTGTCCAGTTGCCCTCCCCTCTACAAATTCATGGCCGTCCTGATCGCCGGTATCCTTATCACTTTGTTGATCTCGTCAGGAGCGCTAATTCACTATGCATGGGACGGACGCTGGACATCATTTGCCGCCTGGGTGATCGGCGCCCTATTCGTACCCACGATAGCTCTTGCTCTTGGGTACATCAGCTCCTCCCGCAGGCTATTTGAAGTCATCTACCTGTTATGGTGGTATCTCGGACCCGTGAATGATATCCCTTATCTCGATTTCCTGGGGCTTTCCAGATCGTATATCGGATTGTATTCCATACTGACCTTGTTGGCGCTAGGTGTGGCAATGATCGCTCAGCAGGCGAGGGATGGCGGAAGCTTGAGGATCAGGACCGCTCCCGCCAAGGACTTCAAAAACCAATACACTGAAGGAGAATCCAAATGAACAAACCAAGCTTTAAAAAACTTGCCGTTGTTAGTGCCGCTGCCCTGATGATGATTATGACAGGATGCGGTTCAGAGGCAGGCTCAGCCAAGCAGACCAAGACCTTTGACGGAAAGCAGGTGCAAGAGCTCGTAATCCAGACAGAAGGGCAACATATTGAAGTGCGGCCCTCCGGCAATCAGGAAATAAAAATCAGTATGGACGCAAATCAGGAAATCCCAGCGGCGCTGAGCGGTGATGTGCTGTCGATCAAGCTTGGTTCTTCCTCAAGCGTTATTAACTTTAAGACCGCCAAGCTCCAAGTGGATCTGCCATCCAAGACTTACAGGAAGCTGAGTCTGATGACCGCCTCCGGCCAGATTACGGGTGAGGGGCTTCAAGCACAAGAGCTTCAGCTCTCGTCGGATTCGGGGAACATCGAAATTAACGGATATGAAGGGAACCAGATTAAGGGGGAAATCGTGGCCGGAAACCTTGACTTAAAAAGCGTTAACGGGGGCCTTATCCTCAATAACGATACCGGTCATATCCAAATCTCGCATAAAGGAAAGATGGGGATGGAAAGCCGGATCAAAACCGGATCAGGCTCCGTTGACTTGGTCTTTGAGAATAGACCTGCTGCCCTGCAACTCGATGTTTCGACGGAGTCCGGGAGTATTCAATCTTCTCTAACCTCTCCGGGCGATATGACATCCAAAGGGGCGGGCAGTCAATTAACAGCAGTCTGGGGAGCCAAGGAAGGAGGAGCTCCGCTGCTCTCCATTCGTTCCTCGTCTGGCAGCATTCATTTAAAATAAGCTGTTTCGGAGGAAGGAAGAAGAATCGTAAAGGTTGTGCCTCCTCCTGGGGTGCTTTCTACCAAGATTTGACCGCCATGCGCATGTATCAAGCTTTTTGCAATAGCCATACCGAGTCCTGTGCCAAATTCGGACGAATTCGTAGTGGTTCCGCGATAGTATTTTTGAAACAAATTGTTCAACGTCTCCTGATCCATGCCTATGCCGTTATCTGAAATCGTGATCAGGATGGACTGATTCGATTCCTTGCGTAGGGAGACTTCAATCGCTGTACCGGGAGGATTGTGGAGGATCGAGTTCATCAAAAGATTCTGCAGGGCCCGGTACATCAGTCGTTCATCGAAAACGAAGGATAAGCACTCTTCCTCCGAGAGAAATTGCAGCTCGTATGAAAAGGCCCGAGGATCATTCCATGTATCCGCCAACAGGTTTTTGAGAAATACGATGAGATTGGCTTCTTTGGGGTTGAGAGGAACTGGCCCTTGAGTATCGATCATTTGAATCGATACATTTAGATCTTGAATTAAGGCCTCCAGATGCTGGCCTTTTTTCTGGATTTCGTGCAGAAAAGATCTTTTTTCCTCTTCGCTCCACGTATATTCCTCATTCAGAAGCAGGGTTGAATAGCCAGTGATGTAGGTCAGAGGGGTCTTGAGGTCATGGGAAATGCCTGCAATCCATTCCTTCTTAGCTTCCTCCAATCGGTGCCGGTCCTGTTTGGCCTGCTCAAGGGTATCTGACAAGGCGTTTATATTGGAAATCACCTCATCGTAGAGCTGATAGGGCTTCCTAAGCTTATGGCTCTTCGTAAATATGGATCGTTTGAGTGCCGGAGGTGAATAAACTCCTTGTGACAAATTGGAAACCCACTCCATTATAAATGAGAGAGGACTCGCGAAATACCAACCGAAGATGAGGCTGCAGGCGATGATGTGAACAAGAAACACAAGAAACACCCAGAAATCATAGTAGGGATCCCCATCGGCCATGCCAAGAAGAGGAAAAACAAATTCAATCGTCCCCATCATGGATAATCCCATGCTCAGCAGCCAGATCAATAGACCGGCAACAAAATGGATGCCGAACCGAAGCTTGATTTTCATCTTAGCTCTCCTTGAACAGGCGGTACGAATTTATACCCAATCCCCTTTAAATTGATGATCACCTCAGGAGATTTGGGGTTGGACTCCAGCTTTTTTCGGATTTTGGAAATATGCATGGCCACCGTCTTTTCATCTCCGTACTGAGGAGGTTCTTTCCAAACCAATTCATAGATTTGCGATGACGTAAAGATGCGATTCGGGTTTCTAAAAAAGAAAAGAAGCAAATCCAACTCCTTCGCCGTGCATTCCAGGCGATGCTCGCCCACGACCAGTATCGCATCGTCCGGCAGCAGGGCGATGGGCCCAAAGCGTAACTCTTTTTTCTCAATCTTCTCGGCAGGGAGAGACCTTAGTAAGTGTTGTCGTCTTAACAAAGAATGAATGCGGGCTACAACTTCTAGAGGGTTAAAGGGTTTGGTAATATAATCGTCCCCTCCAATGCCAAACCCAGTCAATTTATCAAAATCACTGGAGCAGGCGGTAACAAAGATAATAGGGGCGTGTGTCAGGCTGCGAATCTGCTTGCATAATTCGAGGCCGTTGATATCCGGAAGCATGATGTCCAGCAGGATGACATCGTACACCTGATTCTTAACTAAACTGAGTGCTTCCTGGCCCGTTGTGCAGGTAGTAATGAACTGGTACCGCTCTTTTTTTAAGGTGATCTCGAGCAAAGTGAGGATGCCCTCTTCATCGTCCACCAAAAGGATCTTTTCCTCTTTTAGCAACATGTCATCCTCCCCATAGTTCCGTTTCATAATTTGGTCTATTTAAAGCTTGTTACTTCAAAGCTCACTTTTGAATACTTGGAAAAATCGCCAACTTCCCCGGCCTCAACACGTTTGATTTCGCCCGTACCAATAGTTTTTTTGTCCATGGAAGATCCCGATCTTGAATATCCCAATGCCGTTCCGATTAGCTTATCGTTACCGTCAAAAAATGTTAACCTGAACTCGATGTCATATTCCTTTTTGATAGCAGGATCTTCTAATTGATCCACTGCTAACATTCCTCTAACTCTTGTATATCCTCCATCTAAATAAATGTCCATAAGACTGAAATGAACGTTAGGATATTGAGGATCTGTCAGTATTTCCTTGCCGGGTGGGAAGTGATTTATGATGATATTTTTATCCTTATCGTTGTAATCAATAAATGCTCCTAGCTGCTCGGCAACAAACCGAATAGGAACATAGGCTTGGCCGTTATAATTAAGGACCGGGGAGTCTTGATTTGTATCTGCGTATTGACCATTGATAGTAAAGTAAGCGGGAAATAAAAATGCTTGGACTGAATCCGAAGCAACTACGACCGTAGAAAGAGAGAGCATGCTTCCCAGTACTACACCCATTACAAATTTCTTCATCATGGAACCTCCCAGGTAACTTATACTTCGGCCAAATGATTCCTGTTTATGAACAGGAATCCGCTTCTTTTTATGGAAATGACTTCTATCGAAGAATGGAACTCTCCCATCTTCTCAAAGTCTTCGTCTCTGACTATACTGATTGGACGTATGGATGGTTGAGAGCCCTTTTTGATTTTGTTCATACTGATTGGCCCACCATCCATTTCCAGGCAGGTTTGTATGTGTTCTACCGGACTTTCTGTCCACAAATGTTCACATAAGTTCTTAATAGGCTCGATTTTAGCCGCGTCAAATGTCCAGATATCCTCATCTACCAGCACGTCGTATTCAGGAATAATGATGCTGGCTCTTATTTCGTCCTCCGTATACATCCAGAAAAGTCTCATTTCACTATATAAATTACTGAGCAATAAAACCTGCTTATAGTTGTTTTGTGCGGGTTCATAAAATCCTAACCTAAACCTTTTCTCAAGTAACCTTTGATTCCACACGATAATCTCTTCCAAAGATTCTCCCTCACTATTCCAATAACCGGACTTAAAGGGAAATTTCGAAAATACCATATCATATAGATCTCTGACCAAAGAAGGATAAAAAAATTTATATGGAAAGGCCATTTCGATTGAAAAATATGGCGGCATGCTATGCACTCCTTTGTTCTAAGAAGCACCTCAACTCCGTTACCCGGTGCTGCTCATTCACGGCAAATTGTATTTCCGTACAAAAGGTACTCAAGAACCGAAGCGCTGCTCTCTGCTTCATCCAATCGTTCAAGCTCCAATCACTTACATAGACCCCGAAGCTATCGCCATCCGTCATATCGCTTTCTTTCAGAAATCTTGCCAGCTTCTGCTGATTGTCATCCAATACTAACTTCTCAATCTGACTCAAATCAACGGAAAACCAGCCGGTAATCTTGATTTCTCTCGGCAAGTCGGAATAACGAAATTGCTGTCCAAACATATCGTAAGCGATGGAGTTGACTTCGCGCTCTGCAATAACCTGTTTGAGCAAAGTCTCGCTTGCCTCTTGAATATAGATCATGTTAATCTGGGTAACTTGGCCGGAATGGCTAATGATGCGGATATCCTTGAAGTGTGGGGCTATTTCTGTCATAACCATGGCATAAGCTTCATCCGTATTAATAGGAATCTGAATCAATGTATTCGTCCCGAGCGTAACGGCGCTTAGACAATAATACTGGGCCAGATAGGAAATATCCGTCATGGCTTCCGAAGGGAATAAACGTTCTACCCTCATATCCTCCATAGATCTGGAGTCTACAGGGGAATCTTTAAACTTGGTCGGATAATACCACTCCATGGAACTTCCTCCTTCTGCTTGGTGTGAAATGACCTTCTAATCCAATCGATCGGTTCTATCTGCGTAGAATTCCTGTTGTGGCTTCCTTTAAATCCGCAAAGACAGGCTTCTGCACTTTATTGACAACAGCCAGATCGATCTCTTCAAGAAATTGAAACATCAGTTGCAACGATTCATTGTTCGCATCTGCAAATCGTAGACTGCGGCCATCGGCTCCAAGCTTTCCTGTCAAATCGGCCGTGGCATGGAATAAAAACATCACAAAGACGACTTCATTGCCGTCAGGGTAGGTATACATCATCCTTGGTCCTGAATATACGGCGTATAGCTCGTAGTCGACAAGATCAAGCCCAGTTTCCTCCTTAACTTCCCTGACCATCGTTTCTTCTATCGATTCACCAGGCTCCATGCCTCCACCTGGCAACCCCCAATCCCCGTAATCGGACCGTTTCTGTAATAAAATTCTTCCTTGGCTGTCTTTAATAATTGCCCCGCCTGTCACAATGATGCGTCTAGTCATCCTCTCACCTAGCCCTTAACTTTCTGAAGTTTCCCTCCGCAAGAGTCCGTATCTGTTGTTACAATAGCTAATGCCATACCTAATAAACGCCTGGGCCGCATCGGCCCGAGCTTCTACCGAAGCAAAGAAAGATTCTTCATGCATAGCCTCACGTATTCTCAAAGCTTCAGCAATAATCAGATTCCATTCGTTACTGCAAAAATTCAATGCAAACTCGCCTGCTTGTCTCTTCGGAACGATGGACTGATGCTCGAGCGTATAGATGATCCGGCAGAGCGTCAGCACACCGAATTCTATCCATTCCTCATGCATATATAAACCTCTATCCTTAACCTTGCCTGTCCAATAGGTATGCAAATTAAACTTCATAGTATCTATCACTTCTTGCCAGCTAACCTTGAGATTAAGCTCCGAAATTGGCTTTCCATACAGAGCTATGCCTTGCTTCTTAAGCAGCCATAAGGCCGTACTGTCTATATATCCATTCGTGCATCCCCGGAACATCCCCTCGGCAAATCGCGGGAATACGCCGTCTATACCCAGCAGGCTTCCGCTTATGATTCCCTCGCAAGTAAATTGTTCCTCTAGCCTTGCATATAGCTCATACTTCTTCTTTAATCTCTCATGCAAGCGGATAATCTGCTCCAGCTCTGTAGGCTGAATCGGCCTGTTCACAACCGTAATCAAATCCACATCACTTCTGCGCTCATGAAATTCATTCAAGCATATAGAGCCATGCAGATAGATGCCTGTTAAGATCGTCGGCAGCTCCAGCTTCATCCCTTCGGCGTAGTCATGCAGGAGAGGATATACGATGCAAGGCACCTTTTCTTTCATCATTTCACTCCATAATCACATTGAATATTTATACATTATTTTGTATTATTATTTATAATGTGAATTTCTTAGAAGGAGTGAACCTCATGGTATCCTATCTCCCCCATCTTCCTGATAAATCGGAACTCCACCAATTATTCCAAACGACTGGCTGGAAAGGTATCATAGAATTAAGCGAACATAAACTCTACGAAGCGGTATCATCCAGTTGGTTCCTACTCGCTGCTTATGACGAACATCAATTAATCGGGTTTGGCCGAGTGATCTCGGACGGTGTGTTTCAGTCATTTATTTGTGATCTTATCATTCATCCCGATTATCAGAACCAAGGGATTGGCAGCACCCTATTAAAAGCCTTGCTGATTGAATGTAAGAAGAATCATATCATATCCGTTCAATTATGCTGCGCTTCAGGCAAGTCTGAGTTTTATAAAAAGTTCGGCTTTTCCGAGCGTAATCCGGATGCTCCCGGCATGTACTGGGCAAATCGGGAGGTTATTTAGGGAGCTACGAACAAGAATTTCTTCGATTCGGTTAATATTTGCTCAGTTGAATTTCTTCACAAATCCTGTTTTCAATCCTTTAATAAACCCGCTTTTTTCGTAAAAGGTATGTATCTCTTCTCTCTTAGAGCCTGTCATCAGCATGAGTTTGTAGCATCCATATTCTATAGCGATATGACTTGCTTCGTCTAAAACCATCCGAGCGTATCCGTTATTCCTATGTTCTTGGTGCGTAACCACATTCTCTATAAGTCCATATGGCCTTGCATTTCTGGTTAGATTTTTAATAATAGTCAACACACAGGTTGATACCAGGACTCCTTCTTTCTCTACCACAAGGATCTTCATGTACGGGTCATTCATGATTTCATCCCAAAGCTTCTCAAGTCTGTGATCTTGAATTAATTCAGGATCATGCTCGTGCATATGTTTGTATAAACTAAGAAGTTCGTTCAATTCATCGTGATGAATGAGTCGCACAGGCCCGTTAGTCATAAAAATACTCCCTTGCCAAGTAAGTTACATCTTACAATTCATAATGCTAGGCATGCTTCTGGTCCATGAATCGTTATTAATTAATCCTTGAATACAACGAAGTAGCAACTCCAATCGTTACAACGAAAGCAAGTGCTTCATAGTTTTGGGTACCTCACTTTTTAAGTTAGTTTTCAAATTATAACATTATTCGCAGGTTCAGCGGGTTAATAAACCAATCTCAGGCGTATCCGTATATCCCCGGCTCAAGCACCATTCCACCCTCATCTGCGGTGCCTCATTTTCAAGTCCCGCAAGGGCCGTCTCCGATGGGGTACGTGGCTTCCAACAAAGGTACGATCATCGATCTCGGAATCACGCTCCAACTTGGATAGATTAAACGAATACCACCAACTACTTCCAAGTATAACGAACCCGCTTCTTTTGGTCTACCGGGGACTACGGGTTTTGAATGCCTTTAAACCTACGACGGCATGTTGTCTCACCCCAAACGCGATTAATGATGATGGTGCGCATGCCCATCGGGCACATCGGCTTTGGTGGTGCACAATACGGACGTGTCGTGCAGATGGTTCTCCGACTCGACCTGCAGGGTTACGTGCTTGATCTCTTTATGCTCCAGCATGTGCTCGATCTTCTGCACGAGTGCTTCCGCTTTATAGATGCTTAGCGTTCCGTCGACCACGACATGAGCGGTCAATGCATTGAGATTGCTCGTGATGGACCAGACATGAACGTCATGAACCCCTTTCACGCCGTCCACTTGTTGGATCGTCCGTACCAAGTCTTCGACGTTCACGTTGGCTGGCGTGCCTTCCATCAGCACATTCAGCGCCGATCTGCTGACATGGAAGCCGCTGCGCAGTACAAGTACAGCCACGATAACACTGGCGAGCGGGTCGGCCCAGCCCCATCCGAAAAACATCATGAGCAGAGCTGCGGCGATAGCTCCGATGGAGCCCATCATGTCACTGATAACATGCAGGTATGCACTGCGCATGTTAAGGTTTTTCTCCGTGTCGCTCCCGCGCATCATGATCCATGCGACCAGAATGTTAATGAGCAAGCCGATAGTGCTGATGATCAGCATGCCGAGCGTGGCAACCTCAGGAGGGTTGATGAAGCGATCGATGGCTTCGTAAAAAATGTAGATAGCAATCGCGATAAGCGTGATCCCGTTCAGGGCCGCGGCCAAAATCTCGAAGCGGCGATAGCCGTACGTTTTTCCCTCGTTAACGGCCTTCTGGCCGAAGGTGAACGCCAACAAGGCGATCCCAAGCGCAATGGAGTCAGACAGCATATGTCCCGCATCGGAGATCAAGGCCAGACTGTTCGTGACAAAGCCGCCAACGGCTTCGACAAACATGTATCCCGTAATGATGATGAAGGAAAACAACAGTACTTTTCTGTTGGCATTTTGACCATGGTGATGCCCATGGTCATGATTGTGATCTTGTTGATGTCCGGACACGGGAATCCTCTCCTTTTGAATAAGCCGGGTCGAACCGGTACCAGATTGGAATGGGGAATTCATTCATGTATTCACCATTTATATATGAACATATTAGCAACTGTTCATATGTTTATTATAGAGTGGCATAATATTAGTGTCAACCATATGTATGCTAAATTATGCTTATGGATTTGTCGTCCCAGTTCAATGAATAACTACTATAAATAGTAGAAAAAAGTCTAACGTGATCCTGCTATCCTTCAATCGTTTTGACTTCTGAAGTTGCCTTATGCCCAAGCTTCATCACACAAAAAACCATCCCCCGTGCGGAGGATGGTTACAGCACTCGCTATTTCTTCAACTTATCGTATAGGTCTACTAAGCTTGTGATCGTGTACGTGCTTTGGATATCTGCTGAGCTTTTTTGTGCCTTTCTGTTAATCCAGCAGGTATCAATTCCTGACAGAAGGCCACCTTTTATATCTGTATTTAATGAATCCCCGATAATAAGGGCTTCCTTTCTATTAAAATCCTTAATATGACTCATCACATAATCGAAAAACTGTGTTGAGGTTTTTTGAAATCCAATGCTTTGGGAGTCAAAATATCTTCGAAAAAATCATATAAACCTGCCTGTTTCAATCGCTTTATCTGCGTTTGGGTTATACCATTCGTGATAACAAACAGTCGATGGGTTGCTGATAAGCTCTGGCAGACCTCCAAAGCTCCTTCCATGAGCAATTGCCTTCCATTGCCCAATAGTTCTCTGTACATGTTCTCCCATTCGATACCATCTGCAACTTTTCCCAGTCTCAGCAAAGTTTCTGAAAACCTTGAATGTAGCAAAACATCTAATCCGATGCTACCATTTTCATAATCAGTCCATAGTTGGTTGGGTCGATGTACAGGGATTCGCCTGCATAAATTTCGTTATTTACGCGCGGCTGGCTGATATTCCCCAGGCACCATGCCCGTTGAAATCGCCATTCGATTCCAACAGTTGATCGCATTAATCGCCATAATCAAATTGACCCTAAGATCCTACGTGTACACCTTCATCGTTAGAATTGGGCTTGCATGGATAGGACTCCATTTCAAGTTTATGATCCTCTCCTCCTCGAACATAAGTTTTAGCTTTTCTCAAACAATAACGTCGATAAAACTTATCGCATTGTTTGGTCTATTTAATTGATATTCCGCCTGATGCTACCATTGGTATTAAAGAGCTTTCTGCGTTTCAAGGTGTTTCGGAAACCTATCTGTCAAAAATTTTCGGTAAATTAACTAAAGCTGGTATCGTAAGCTCTGTCCCTGGTGTTAAAGGGGGCTATAGATTGGCCAAGCCTCCTGAGGACATTTCTTTTTGGGATGTAGTTGAAGCGGTTGAAGGTACTACCCCCATTTTCCAATGTAAAAACATCAAAAATAATAGCTATTTATGCCGCGATGAAGACTATTTAGCATGCACCATGGCCTCTCCTTGTGTAATTAATTTAGCTATGCTCGAAGCTGAAGAAAGTATGCGCAATGTTCTGCGTAACAAGTCACTTATTTGGTTAAATGAAGAACTCGATCGCGTATTAACCCCTCAATCGCGTAAAGATACTCGTGAATTTTTTGCTAATAGCAACAATGCTTAATGCTCAGATCATGTGTATGTCTGCTCTCGCCTTGAAAATAGCCTTGAGTCTTGAGTCCCTTGAAGCATAACGAAAGGGTGCGGTTCGCTATGTTCTGAAAAACAATAAAAAACGGTAAGAAACCTGTAATGGTTCTTACCGCTTTATGTGCATGCATGTCCGTTTGTTCAAATCATACGGATTGTAAAAGCCTCTTCGTTTTTGTTTCATTGTTAATCGCATAAGCATTCAACTTCGTGTATCCGATTGTCACTTAGCAGATCGATGAATTCAGTAATATGAGTTTGCAATTGTTCAGGCACCTGATACTTTAATATCTGTAATTCAGTTATCAGGAGTGGAATTTCTTTCACTGAAATAAGATGGTCACTGTAATAATCTTTAAGTCTGGCTAAGATAGGAAACTTAGGCACTTGAAAATTTCTGCTAAACAGACTTTTATGTAAGGAATCATGGATCGGGTAGTGAAAAATCCTAGCTCCTGTTCTGTCCTTAAAGTAACAATCTAATGCCACCTGGACTCACCTCTATTCATCTACCCCGATTTCCTGATCATCCCGCCAATACGTATCCGTATATCCCCGGCTCAAGGTCCATTCCGCCAGCATCTTCCGCTGCTTCTTTTCCAAGTCTCTGAAAGGTGCAGCTACGTATGAAATCTGATCGAAGCGGTCGAGAAAGTGCGGACCTTCTTTAAACTTCCTCATTGCCCCCATATCCTCGTCATTGGCAGCCCATACAACCCTTTTAATGCTGAAGCATAACAAGATGGTGCAAGTGCACATCGGGCAAGGCTCGCAGGTCGTGTACAGCGTGTAGTTCGCCTTGATAAACTTCTTCTGGGTAAGATCCAGCATCTCTGTACCGCATTGCCGGATCGCATCCACCTCGGCATGTGCCGTTGTGTCGCCTTTTGAGAAAACCCGATTGCGTCCTCGGCTTAGAATCCGCCCCTCTTCGTCGACAATGACGGCCCCGATGGGATACGTGCCTTCTTCCTTCGCTTTTTCCGCTTCCAGGAAGGCTTCCAGGAGATAGGTACGATCATCGATCACGGAATCACACTCCCGTCTGGATAGATTGTAAAAAAAAAGAGCGTCCAACCATGATCAGGAAGACGCTCTTCTTCTATGAAGTTTAAGCTATTCATCGTGCAAAATCAACATCAGCCGGGTAGAGACTAAACTTCGGCATTCAGCCTGTCCAAATAAACGATAGAATCATCTGCAACTGTCCCCTGCACGCGAATGGACCAGAATGAAGGCAGTCTCTGCTGGAGCCATTCGATACCGTCCGACTTCAGTTGAAGCGGTCCCAATGACCCTTCCTTCACCTCGTACGCCCCCTCACGCGGAAAGCCGAATCGCGCTTCCAGCAGGAACTTCAAGCCATTCACGGTCAGGAAGGTAAACTCGTATCCCTCACTAATCGCACGTCTAACCCGTTCAGGATGCTCGGCTGCATATTCCAGCAGCCCCTCCACTTTGAATACAGAATTGAAGGACTCCAGAAATTCCCGGTCACCCTTATCAAGCGCCTTCAGCAGCAACTCGTCATCCGCTCCCTTGGAGCGCGCGAATTCGATCCACAATGCGTAAGGCTGCGGCAGCTTGGCCTGAATCTGTTCGGTAGCCATACTCTGTCCTCTCTCTCTTGAAACAATCATTGCGTTACTGATACAAATGACACTGCACCTCATGCCCTGTGGCAACTGTCAGCTTCAGAGGCCTCTCTGTCCTGCAGCGGTCCAGCACATAGGGACAGCGGGTATGAAACACGCAGCCGGAGGGCGGATGCAGCGGCGAAGGAACGTCCCCGCTCAGAATGATACGCTCCCGCTTCACCCTCGGGTTCGGTACGGGAACCGCGGACAGCAGCGACTTGGTATACGGATGCAGCGGCGAGGAGAACAACTGCTCCGTGGGAGCCTGCTCCACCAGCTCGCCCAGATACATCACGCCCACATGATCGGATATATGCCGAACAACGCTCAGATCGTGCGCCACAAATAAATAGGACAACTTCAGCTCACGCTGAAGCTCCTGCAGCAGGTTGATAACCTGTGACTGGATGGACACATCGAGGGCCGAGACGGGCTCATCGCATACAATCAGCTTGGGATTCAGTGCCAGCGCCCGGGCCAATCCAAGCCGCTGACGCTGCCCGCCCGAAAATTCATGAGGAAACCGGTCGTAATGCTCCCGACTGAAGCCAACCTTGTCTAGCAGCTCCAAGGCCCGCTCCGTCCGTTCCCTGGCTCCTCCTTGTCCATGAATCAACAACGGCTCCTCCAAAGTATAACCAATCCGTTTCTTCGGGTCCATCGAAGAATATGGATCCTGAAATACCATCTGCAGCTCTCGCCGGACCTCGCGCATAGCGGCTCCCTTCAAGCTGAAAATATTGCGCCCCTGGTACAGCACCTCGCCGCCTGTCGGCTCCAACAGCTTGAGAATCGTTCGTCCGGTCGTGCTTTTGCCGCAGCCGGACTCACCGACAAGCCCATAGGTCTGGCCTTCCTGAATATCGAAGGAAACGGAGTTTACCGCTCTGATATAGCCCTTGGTCCAGCCAAAGCCGGACTTAACCGGGAAGTGCTTCTGCAGTCCTCGCACGGCCAGCAGCGGCGCCGGCTTCTCAATGAACGGCGGCATATACGCTCTCTCCCTCCTGCATTCGAATCTGTTCGTGATGCCAGCAGCGAATATGACCCCCCTGCTCCGCACGCTCAAGCTCCGGCATCTCCGACTGGCAGCGCTCGTCGGCATACGAGCAGCGAGGTGCAAAGCGGCAGCCTGCCGGGATATCGTGCAGCGACGGCACGGTGCCTTCGATCACATGCAGCTTGCCGGTCCGATCTCCATCGATCGTCGGCATCGACCTCATCAATCCGATCGTGTACGGATGCAGCGGGCGTTCGAACAGCGTGTGGACATCAGCCTCCTCGATCACCTGGCCCAAATACATGACCACAACACGCGTGCATACCTCGGCCACGACTCCCAGATCATGGGTAATCAGCACAACACCCATACCCGTGCTTGATTTCAGCGAGTGAATCAAGTCCAGGATCTGAGCTTGAATCGTTACATCCAGCGCAGTCGTCGGCTCATCGGCGATCAGCAGCTTCGGCTGACAGGCCAACGCCATCGCAATCATGACCCGCTGCCGCATGCCCCCAGATAGCTCATGGGGATGCTCATGCACCCGCTGCTCCGGCGATGGTATGCCGGTCAGCCGCAGAAGCTCGACGGCGCGGCGTCCTGCCTCCTTCCGGGAGCAGCCTGTGTGAAGCCG
Organism: Paenibacillus filicis; assembly: GCF_038070315.1. NCBI lineage: Bacteria > Bacillati > Bacillota > Bacilli > Caryophanales > Paenibacillaceae > Paenibacillus > Paenibacillus filicis. The sequence goes on from NZ_JBBPCC010000003.1 coordinate 226,879, forward strand.
GACGCTTTCGGCAATTTGACTGCCAATGGTATGCACCGGATTCAGCGAAGACATCGGGTCCTGAAATACCATGGATATCTCGTTTCCGCGAATCGCTTCCATCTGACCGGTTGAAAGCCCCATGAGATCCTTTCCCTGAAAAAGCACCTTCCCGCCGTACCGGGTTGCTCTCTCATCGAACAGCCGCAGGATCGCTTCGGCCGTGACGCTTTTTCCACAGCCGGACTCGCCGACGATGCCCAGCGTCTCCCCTTCATCTACCCCGAAGGATACACCGTCGACCGCGGTCACCATCCCCTTTTCCGTAGGGAAGGATACCGACAGCCCCTGGACCTCCAACAGACGTTCGCCTGCCATGTTGCTCACCTCCTGTCTCACATCGGGTACAGCTTATTTGCCCCGGCCGCTCGTTAACTTCGGGTCCAGTAAATCTCTCAGCCCATCGCCGAACAAATTCAGACCGAGCACAATCAGAATGACCAGAATGCCGGGAAACACCGTCATCCACCAGGCGCTGTAAATAACAATCTTGCCGTCATACAATATATTGCCAAGGCTCGGCTGGGGAGCAGGAATGCCAGCTCCGAGAAAGCTAAGCGCCGCCTCCGTCAATATCGTCACGGCAAACACGAAGGAAGCCTGAATAATAAGCGGAGATAGCGTGTTCGGCGCAATATGAAGCCAGATGATTCGCCAAGGCCCCGCCCCTTGCGCGTGTAGCGCTTCAATGAACGTTTTCTCCCTCACGACCAGGGCGGCGGAGCGAATGATACGAGCGATCGACGGGATGAAGATGATGCTCAGCGCGATGACCACATTACTGGTTTTAGGCCCGAGCGTGGACATGATCGCAATGGCGAGCAGAATGGACGGAAATGCGAACAGGCCATCGCAGATCCGCATCAGAATATGATCCAGCAGCGCGTAATAAGCCGACAGCAGTCCGACGAGCATGCCGATCAGGGAGGCAATCACCGTGACGGACAAGCTGATAATAATCGAGGAGCGCGTACCGTAGACGACACGTGAGAAAACATCTCGACCGAAATTATCCGTACCGAATAGATGCGTCCAGCTCGGCCCGGTCAGACGATTGACCGCATCCATCTCGAGCGGCGTATACGGAACCAGCACAGGTCCGAGAAAGGCAATGGCAACCACCAGCGCTATAATACCCGATCCGGTCGTCAACAACCGGTTGTCCAGCCATTTCCGGAGCAGCACCCGGCGCCGTTCCTGGCGGTAAGTCCTGAGGGGGAGCGCACTCTCAGCTACGGTGTTCATCTTATCTCATTCCTTTGTTTTTGATGATTACATGATTCCGCCTAGGAGCTCTTCTTGTTCAAACGTATCCGGGGGTCCACCACGCCGTACAGCAGATCGACCGCCAGATTAACCAGTACGTAGACTAACGTAATGATCAGCACCGAGCCCTGGATCATCGCATAATCCCTTCGGCTGATGGATGTGACGACGAGTTGTCCCACCCCTGGAATATTGAACAGCGTCTCGATAACGGCAGCGCCGGTAATCAGCGACCCGAAGGATTCTCCGATCACCGTCAATATCGGGATGAACGCGTTGCGCAGCGCATGGCCGTACACGATTCCGCGCTCTCTGACACCCTTAGCCTTGGCGGTTTTAATAAAATTCTCGCTTAGCGTATCCAGCAGGGAAGAGCGGGTCATTCGCGTCAGGAAGGCCGCCTGAATGACACCCAGCACCAGCGAGGGCAGCAGCAAGTACTTCAGATGGTTCCACAAACCCGCCGAGATCGGCTGGTAACCCGCAACCGGCAGCCATTTCAGCTTGACGGCGAATAACAGGACCGCCAGCGACCCGAGCAGGAAGCTCGGGATCGAGATGCCTAGCATCGAGAAGCCCATAACGGCTTCATCCACACGAGTTCCTCTTCTTCGGGCAGCCCAGATGCCAAGAAACAAGGCCAGTCCAATCGCAATAGTCTGAGAGAGCAGCGCAAGTGACAGTGTCGGAGCCAGATGCTCGACAAAGGCGCTGGATACCGGAACGTGCAGAAAGTAGGACTGCCCAAGATTGCCGCTCAGTATGCCCAGCAGCCATTGGCCGAATTGCTCGTATAGCGGACGATCCAGCGCAAGACGCTTGCGCAGCTCCTCAACTTCTCCCGCAGTCGCTTCATTGCCCAGCATGACGGCAGCAGGATTGCCTGGGGTCAGATGTACGAGAAAAAAAATAATGATGGCGACCACCGCCAGCACCGGAATTAGCGACAGCAGACGGCGGACGATGTAACCGCCCATTCCTTCAACCTCCATTCAGGGATGCTCACCCCGCACACTCCCGCTTCTCCTGTCTAGCACACAAGAACGGAAGCGGGACGAATCCTTCGCTTGCCGGCCCAACAAACAGGCCGGATGCTTCTATATTTCGCCTTACCGGGTCACGCTGATATTCCAGAAGATCGGACCTACCACATTCTGGAAGCCCTTCACTTTATCCGATATCGCGGTAATCTGCTCGGTCTGCCCGATAATCGAGAATGGCAGATAGCTCCATACAAACTCATGCACCTGATCAACCTCGGCGCGGATGTCCTTAGTGGAGGAGGCCAGCTTGATCTTGTCGAACAGCTGCTGTACCTGGTCGTTTCGCGGAAAGCCGGAGGTTCCACCCCAGAATCCGTACTGCAGGAAAGTCGGACGGTAGGCATAATTCAACGGGTTAATATCCCAGCTTTTAGTATCGGTCAGCTTGGTTTGGAGAGTCGCCCAATCATACACCTCCAGCTTCACCTTAATGCCGATCTTCTCCAACTGCTGCTGCACCACAACCGCAACATTATATTGGTCGGCATAATCACGGGTTGTGAAGATACGCAGCTCCTTGCCGTCATAGCCGGCCTCCTTCAGAAGCTGCTTGGCCTTCTCGGGGTTGTTCTGATTGTAAGCTTCCTTGCCCTTGTCGCTGGCCCAGTCCGTGTGCTGAGGAAGCACCAGGGAGGAAGTTGCGGTGTAGAAGCGCTTGTCGCGGAAGGCCGTTTTCAGAATTTCCTCCGAATTCAGCGCCGCATTCAAGCCTTGACGAGCCTTGGGATCCTTGAACAATCCGTCAACGGTATTGTAGTAAAGGTTTATAATACCTCCATGCGTCGGGAAAGCCTTAATCCCTGGGGTGTTCTCGACCTGCGCCACGTTATCGAACGAGATGTTGAAGGCCAGATCGTATTCACCAGACGCAATGCCCGCCAGGCGGGTCGACTCGTCAGTTACGAAGCGGAAGTAGATCTCATCCACCAAGGCTTCGCGCTTCCCCCCGGCGCCGCTGGCCGGCTCCGATCGAGCCGCGTAATCCTTGAACTTATTCAAACGGATGTACTGATTCTGCTTCCATTCTCCAAGCTCGAACGGACCGGTTCCGACGAAGGTTTTAATCTCGCCGCTTCCGGCCTCGTCAATAGATGTCTTCGGATAGATGACCGCCGGCTGTGCCGGGTCGGCCAAGATATCCGGGGTAAGCAGGAACGGCGTCTTCAGCTTCAGCTCCAGCGTATAGTCGTCCTTCTGCGAAGCAGCAGCTCCACCCAGATTGGTCTTGGCGATATTGGCCCTATTCAGCCAGCGGTTCAACGAAGCGACTGCATCCTCCGCCTTCAGCTCCTTGCCATTATGAAACTTGACGCCTTTGCGCAGGATGAACGAGTACGTCAGCTTGTCCTCGCTCACCTGATAAGAATCGGCCAGCAAAGGCACCGCCTTGGCATCCTTGTCAAGCGTCACCAGCGGCTCGTAGATCGGCCGGGTAATATCCTTGACTGCCGTATTCTGCGAGGTTTGGGCATCCAGGGTAATCGGTTGGGTCGGATAACCCACATTCAGCGTGCCTCCCTTGGGCTTTGCCTCGCTTGCCCCAGAGCTCTCCGCCCCCTTCCCTTTCTCTGACTGAGCACCTTCGCCGCAGCCAGCCAGCAGAAGCAGTACCGTCACAGCGAGGGTCATCCATTGGGTCCGTCTGTTCAATATGAACCTCTCCCCTATTTAGAGTATAGAAAATTTATTAAACCAAGCGGAATACTTAGTATAAGGTCATTCTATCGGTCACCCCGCACTTTGTAAATTTCGAAAAAGTAAACTGTAGCATCAGAAATTGTATCGTGTTTTCGCCAAGAGGCCGTGGTATTATATCTTTAATTCTGATCGGAATTATATACTTTGAAATAGAAAGGAAGTCCATCGCCCATGTCATTATTGGAAGTATCGCTGCTGGACAGGCTGGACCCCGCCCTTGCCAGCCATATTCGCCGGATTGAGCATTTCAAACAAAGCTTGACGCTTCTCACCTGGGACTCCCGTACAGGTGCCCCGTCCAAGGGTTTGGTCCAGGGGGCCCGTGTAAGATCCACGATCAAGCACGAGCTGTTCCTGCTGCAGCGCGATCCGGAATTCGGCAGGCTGCTGCATGCGCTGAGCGAAAAAACTTCTGAAGACCCTTTGGTCAGCCGCATCGCAGCCTATCATCTGAGAAGCTTCCAGCTTGCAAATTCCATCCCGATTAAGGAATTTCAGGCGTTTGCCAATGAGCAATCCCAAACCTCTGTCGTGCTGGCTGAGGCCAAGAAAACAAGCAATTTCGCTCTCGTAAAGCCTTATCTGGAGCGAGTATTCGATTATCACCGTAAATTTTCAGCGTATTGGGGTTACCAGGATCACCCTTATGACGCCCAGATCAAGCAATTCGACCCCGATGTGGATACAGCCACGCTGGATCAGGTATTCTCTGAACTCAAATCAGGGCTGCTGCCTCTGATCCAACGAATCAGCAGGGCTTCGAAGCAGCCTGACCGATCCATCTTCGCACGGGAGTTTCCGTATGAGCAGCAGCGAGAGCTAGCGACCCGGCTCATCCAGGTCATCGGCTATGACTTTGATGCCGGCAAATTCGGGGAAACGCTCCACCCCTTCAGCTCCGCGATCAGTCCAGGAGATGCCCGCGTAGCTACCATCTACAAACGGGATGTACGCGTATCCGCTCTGCTGGCTCTGCATGAAGCCGGTCATTCGATATACACCCAGAATATCCATCCACAGCTTGTCGATACGGGGCTCGGCATCTTTACTTCGTACGGAATTCATGAATCGCAATCGATCTTCTGGGAGAAATTTATCGGGCGTCACCGCGGTTTTTGGGAGCAGAATTACGGGCTGGCGCAGTCGTTATTTCCTGAAGCCTTCGCGGGGGTCAAGCTGGATGATTTCTTCTTTGCACTCAACGAGGTCCGTCCATCCCTGATTCGTTATGAAGCTGACGATCTCACCTATAATCTTCATATTATTATCCGCTACGAGCTGGAGAAAGCGCTGCTGGAAGGCAGCATCTCAGTAGACGAGCTTCCTGAGCGATGGAATGACAAGTACGAGGAATACCTCGGCATCCGGCCGGCTAACGACCGCGAGGGCGTTCTGCAGGATGGTCACTGGATAAGCGGCTTCGGCCACTTTGCTACCTATTCGCTAGGCTTTATCTTCGCCGGCCAGCTTCATGGACAATTGGTCAAGGACAAGCCAGATTTCGATCGTCTTGTAGCCGAAGGGCGCAACGATGTCATTCTCGACTGGCTGCGGAGCCATGTCCATCAATATGGCAGCAGCAAGTCTGAATACGAGCTGCTTCGCGATATTACCGGTGGCGAAATCGATACCCGGCCGCTCCTGTCCTATTTGACCCGGAAATACGAAGACCTGTATGAGCTGCAACCATCAAGTCAACCTGCGATCAATGGAGAGTGAGAATGATGACGGCAACCAATGTACAGTCACTGACCCGCATTACAGAAGAAACGGTGCGCATCCGCCGCCAGCTCCACCAGCACCCGGAGCTCAGCTCGCAGGAGTTTGAAACCTCGGCGCTTGTCGCCAAGGTCTTGCGCGAGGCTGGTCTTGACGTGCAGGAGCAGATCGGCGGAACGACCGGCGTCGTCGGCCTGCTCCACGGCTCCCGGCCCGGACGGGTCTTCGCCTTGAGGGCCGATATGGATGCTCTTCCGCTTGAAGAGAAGAGCGGGCTCCCCTTTGCCTCGCTCCACAGCGGGGTCATGCATGCCTGCGGCCATGATATGCACACCGCTATATTACTCGGAACCGCACTTGCTCTGAGCGAGCAGAAGTCTTCGATACAGGGCAGCATAAAGTTTATTTTTCAGCCAGCCGAGGAAACCGGGAAGGGTGCGCGTCAACTGATCGATGCCGGCGTGCTGCATAATCCGCAGGTAGATGCCATCGCAGCGCTGCACTGCTGGCCCGACCTGCCGGCTGGCACAATCGGCGTCAAGTCAGGCACCCTGCTGGCCGCCAGCGACGGTTTCTCGGTCCGCCTGCACGGGAAGGGCGGTCACGCCGCCTACCCGCACAAAAGCGTAGACGCGGTCGTCATCGCCGCCGCCGTTATTCAGGCGCTCCAGACGATCGTCTCACGCAATATATCGCCGCTGGACCCCGTTGTCATTTCCGTGACGCAGTTGAACAGCCAACCGACAGCCGGCAATGTCATACCCGCCTATGTCGACCTCGGAGGCTCGGTTCGCAGCCACGACCCCGCTACGCGAGCCTCCTTGCCCTCGGCGATCGAGCGCATTGTGTCAGGCGTCGCCTCTAGCCTAGGGGGTAGTGCGGAGTTTACGTACCGTCACGGCGTTCCATCCCTGCACAATGACCCGGAGGTTACGGAGCTGATCGCCCGGGCTGCTGCACAGGTGATCGGGCCTGAGCAAGTGGTTCGCTTGGCGCAGCCGTCGATGGGAGGAGAGGACTTTGCCCGGTATCTCGATCACGTTCCCGGCGCGATGTTCAGGCTAGGCACCGCCAATGACAACGAAGCATCCAGGCTGCCCTTGCACAGCCAACGGCTTATCTTCGACGAACATGCCATCGAGACGGGAATTTCCATACTGACGGAAATCGCACTGCAGTTCTTGACAGGAGGCTCCGCTCATCATGACTCTATCCGGACCAACGAGCCATCGACAGCAGCCGATTGACCTTGAGCAGACACACCCTCTGAACGAGCTGCTTGCCGAAGTCAGCGGCGAGCGGCTGGAGGCGTATGCTCGGCGAATTGCTGCTGAGGTTCGACTATCGGGAAGTGAAGAGGAGCTTCGCGCCTTCGACTATGTACGCCGGACGCTTGAAGATTTCGGCCTCTCGACGAAGCTGCTGTTCTCGGATGCCTACATCAGCCTGCCCAAGGAAGCGGAGCTGCTGGTGAATGGCGTACCGGCAGCGGCTATTACCCACTCCATGACACCCTCCACGGATTGGATGGACAGCGAGCTGGTTGGGCTTGACCCTGGGTTACCCGCCGATGCCCCACAGCTTGCCGCCGTTAGAGGACGAACCGTGCTGACGGCCGGCATTGCCAACCCTGTCACGGTGCGCAAGCTGCAGCAGGCAGGAGCGGCAGCCGTCGTCTTCGTCAATCCGGGTGAATATGCACATGAGATGATCGTTTCCTCGGTCTGGGGCAGCCCTGCGCCTGGACAGACCCGTGATTTGCCCGGTATTCCCGTGATTTCGGTCAATGCGCCCACGGGAAGCCGACTGCGGGAGCAGTTGGATGCTACCGGGAAACCTCTTCCAGTCAGGCTGCGTACCGCCGTGGAGACAGGCTGGACACGCATCCCTACGTTGATTGCCGAGCTGAGAGGAGAAGAAGAGCCGGATAAATTCGTACTGTTCAGCGGACATATCGATTCATGGCATTACGGAGCGATGGACAACGGTTCGGCCAATGCCGTGATGCTGGAGGTGGCCCGCATCCTGGCCGAGCAGCGCCCTCTGCTGCGCCGTTCCCTTCGTCTTGCCTTCTGGTCCGGTCATTCCCACGGCCGGTATGCCGGGTCGGCCTGGTATAGCGACGAGCATTGGGACGACTTGCATGAGCATGGTGTCCTGCATCTTAACATTGATTCGGTTGGAGCGAAGGGAGCGACGCAGCTGGCAATCGGCAGTACCATGGCACAGACACGCGAGCTCTCCACACAGGCGATCCGTATCGTGACCGGACAATCGTTTGAGGGTACACGGTTCGGACGGTCTGGGGATCAGTCCTTCTGGGGCGCGGGCCTCCCCTCAGCCTTTATGGGGCTTTCTTTCCAGCCGGAGGGCTGGTTCGGCTGGTGGTGGCACACCACCGAGGATACGCTGGACAAGCTGGATCCGGCTAACCTGATCCGCGACGCGAAAATCTATCTGGCCTCCGCCTATCTGGCCCTCTCCTCTCCTGTGCTGCCTCTGGACCAGCTCGCCGCCGTACGGGAGCTGCGCAGGTTCATCGAGGACTACCAGGAGCAGGCCGAGGCACGGCTGGATCTCTCCCGACTGGCAGCCCAGGTCCAACTGCTTGAGGAGCTGACGGAACGATTCCACGGGCAGCTGTCCCGCCTGCAACTCCCTGCACCTGCCGCCGAGGAGGTCGGTCACAGAGGCTTGCGTCTTGCGATCAACGAGATCCTGCACCGGTTATCGCAAATCCTCGTGCCTGCCGTCTATGTGTGCGGGAGCGTATTCGAACATGATCCGGCCACTCCCCAGCCGCCGATACCATCCCTGCAGGAAATCGGACAGCTTGCGGCAGCTCCAGTTGGGAGCGATGCTTATTATGAGCTGAGAACGCTGCTCGTTCGGCGGGTCAATGCCCTGCATGCGTCTCTGAAACAGGCCACGGCACTCGTACGTCATGGTCTTGAGCTGTTTGGCGAAGCTAACCGGGAGGAAGAACCCCGATGAGCCTGCAGCGTTTCAGCGGAAAGAAGGTTGTTATTACGGGGGCTGCGGGGGTATTCGGGGGATGGATCGCCAGAGCGTTCGCTGCCGAGGGCGCTTCTCTCTACCTGTCCGATATTCGCCCGGAAGCGTTGGAACAGACGGCCCGACGGCTCCCTGGAGTGGACATTTGGCAGCATGTCACCGATCTGACCGATCCCGAGTCGGCCGTGGATTTGATTGACAGCGTCGAACGCGATTGGTCGTCGCCTGACATTGTCATCAACAATGCCGGTATCTATCCGTACAGCAGATTGCTGGAGCAGACCACCGAGCAGTGGAACGCGACGATCGATCTGAACCTTCGAGCCCCGTTTCTGCTTATTCAAGGGTTTGCCAGGCTGATGATCGCCCGCGGGATTCAAGGCTCCTTCATCAATATAAGCTCCGGAGCCGCCTCCATGGCCGGTCCCGGTATGGGCAATTACAATGTGTCCAAAGCTGGACTTGAGATGCTGACCCGGGTATTCTCCTTGGAACTGGCCCCCCATTCCATTCGGGTCAATTCCGTGGTGCCAGGGTATGCCCCCGGCAGCGAGGTCAGCGTGATGACCGATGCGCATACGAGCTCTATGATCGAAAATACGCCGCTGAAGCGGACTTCAGGGCCTGATGACGCCCCACAAGCTATCCTCTATCTCAGCTCGGACGCCGCCTCCTTTATTACCGGGACGACCCTTTCCGTGGATGGGGGACGTACAGCCCGGGTTCGTTGATGGACGCAACCTGCACGGCAGCCTAAGAAAGCCAAGGCAAGCGCACCTTGGCTTTAGTGGCGGTCCGCTCAGACCCTTCGTCTTACGCGAATCACGACAAGCCAAAAAGCCCGATCAAGGATCAGGCCATCTTGGTACGAATCGGGGTTCCCCGTGTCATGGTTTTAATCTGCTGGATCATCTTCTCGCTGGCCAGCCCCAGGCTTGCATGCCGCTTGGTCAGTATGCCGACCTCTGGTCCTTCCTTCAGGTCGGCGATGGTCTTCACCAGAGTACCCGCTACGGGATGCAGAGTCGTGACTACGGGTACGATAGAGATCCCGAGCTTGGACTGGACAAAATATTTATGTGAGTTGATATTGTTGATCTCAGTTCCCGTGTAAGCCCCGCCAAGCTTCTCCGTCAGCGCCAGATCAATCCAGATGCGAATCGGACAGCTGGCAGACGTCAGCAGGAAGCTTTCACTGCGTAGCTCCTGAAGCTTCACCTCCTTGCGGCTGCTCAGCGGATGCGTATCATAAAGCAGCAGAGCCATCTCTTCAACCAGAAGAGGCTCGAATACGGTATCTACGGTCGTCTGGGGGAAAGCGCAGACGGCAAAATCGATCATCTCATCCACCAAAAGCCGGTGAAGCCGCTTCGGATCCCCGATATGAACACTGACCTGAATCTTCGGATTCCGTTCCCGAAAAGAGGACAGAATACCGGGTATCCGGTTGCTGGCCGTCGGCTCGGATACCCCGATCCGAACTAATCCGGCTTCTCCCTGAGCCAGATCCGTCAACGTGCTGCTAAGAGCCTCATGCTCCCGAAGAAGTAAATCTGCGCGCTGATGGAAGATGCGGCCGGCCTCGGTCAACTGGATTTTTTTGCTGTCTCTTTTCAAAAGCTTGACCCCTAGGTCCGACTCCAGCTTCTTGATGTGCATCGTAATCGTAGGCTGGGAATAGAGCAGGACTTCCGCGGCCTGCTGGAAGCTCCCCAGTCTGACAATGGTTTGAAAAGTCTTGATCGTTCGCAGCTCCAAGTTATAACCTCCTGACGTTAGATGTTCGGAGAAGCCTGATAACAGGCAGCATTCCTGCCTGCCTTGAGGATGTGGAATAACGTGGAAATTGATGAAAGTATAGCACAATATTATCTAGTATTCCAATCGGATTTTATTAAATAATACATAGATTGATATACTTCTTTTATCTCAACTGCATCCAAAACATAAAAGCCTGCACCGTCGTCATGACGGCGCAGGCTTCCTGAAGCTGCGATACCTTGTAAAAAAATTACCGCTTAACTGCGTTCCCCTTTCAGCATCTCGCCGATGGCGCCGATGCTGCCCAGCGTCTCCACCGCCTTGGTCGGGATGAATACCTTATTGGCGGCGCCGCCGGCAATATCCTTGAGCGCCTCCAGCGAGCGGTAGGTGAGCACCTGCTCATCCAGACCGCCCTCGCGGAGCAGCTCGATCCGCCGCTTCTCGGCGGCAGCCACGGCCTCGATCGCCTTCGCTTCCCCGAGCGCCTCCAGCTCCTGCGCCTGGCGAAGCCCCTCCGCCTCGCGGATGCGGGCTTCCTTGTCGCCCTCCGCCTTCAGAATCTTGCTCTGCTTGTCGCCCTCGGCGCGCAGGATCATGTCCTGCTTGGCCGCCTCTGCCTCGAGGACGATGGCGCGCTTGCTGCGCTCGGCCTTCATCTGCTTATCCATCGCGTCCTGGATGTCCTTGGGCGGCTGAATGTCGATGACCTCGACGCGCTCGATGCGGACGCCCCATTTCTCGGTCGCTTCGTCCAGTGCCATCCGGATATCGGTGGAGATTTTTTCCCGGCCGGACAGTGTCTCGTCCAGCTCCATTTTGCCTATAATCTGCCGCATGGTGGCCGTGCTGATATTGCGCACCCCGTACACATAATCCGAGATGCCATAGGTCGCCTGCTCCGGTCCGGTGACCTGGTAGAAGATGATCGTATCGATCTGCACCTGTACGTTATCCTTGGTGATCACCGTTTGCGGCGGCACATTGGCCTGCTGGATGCGCAGATCATGATACGTGCGCACATGATCGATCACCGGCACCAGCACATTGACCCCCGGAGTCAGCAGCCGGTTAAATTTACCGAGGCGCTCGACGACCCCTACCCGCTGCTGTGGAACGATCTTGATCGACATCGCCGCAAATACAATGACAATCAGCAAGATAATAAGAACGACCCATACGCCCATTCAATCATCTCCCTCAGCTTTTTGGACAAGCAAGTGTGCGCTCCCTCTGGCCGTGACGATGACCTTGTCTCCGTCAGACAACTGCTGCTCCGCATGGGCACTCCACGTTTCATTGCCGACCTTCACAATGCCGGGCTTCCCGGGAACAATCGCTTCCAGTACGAATCCCGTCTTACCCACCAGGTCATCTACCGCATCCTTGTACTCTCCGCTCGTGCGGAAGCGACGAGTGATCGGCTTGGTGTACAGGGTCAGCACCACGACCACCAGACATCCGGCCAGCACCTGCCAGATCAGCGAATCGGGCACGACCAGCGCGATTACCGCGGCAACGGCTGCTCCGATGCCGATCCATAACAAGTAGAACGTAAGCGTCAGCATTTCAGCAATGAGCAGCACGCCGGCAACGATCAGCCAAATCGCCCAAAGCTCCATGTGGGCTCATCCCCCCTCCAGCCTGCGAAAGGCCAGGCCAGCCCTCTCTGCGAGGCGGCCCTTCCTTCCCGTCATAACAAGATATGTCAGCTGGAGGACGGCTATGTTTGAATGCCAAGAAGATTTTAATCCTGGCTTGCAGGTATTCCTTCTATTGGCGGCTTAGGGGTTTGGCGGTAACGCCAAAAAGACGACCGATCAATCAGTCGTCCTGTTGGAACCTATCCTTCTAACCGCCAAACCAGGTTAACACCAGGCCATGCCGCAGCGCCGGGCTCTCCGTCCCTTACGGTCATGGACGCTGCCCTGCTCGGACTGGCCAGCCGGAACCCAGCGGTCATCATCATCGTCATCGTCGTCATAATCCTCGAGGATGGTGTCCGTCACCGGCAATTCCTTCTCCTGCACCGTCATAGCCTCCTTCCCGCTTCGACTGCCTGACTACTCCAGCTCCAGCGCTTCTCACGTTGCTCTCGCCCCGCCGTCTTGCTCAGATCAGCAGATTGAACAGATAAGGATCCTTATTGATTTCGCTGTACTGCAGTCCCCGCTCGTTCATCCGCTCCAGCAGCGGGCCGTAGTCTTCCTTGTTCTTGAGCTCGATGCCGACTAGTGCCGGGCCATTCTCCTTGCTCGTCTTCTTCGTATATTCGAAGCGCGTGATGTCGTCATTCGGACCGAGTACGAATTCCAGGAACTCGCGCAGAGCGCCTGCACGCTGCGGGAAGTTCACCATGAAGTAATGCTTCAGCCCCTCGTAGATCATCGAGCGTTCCTTGATCTCCTGCATCCGGTCGATATCGTTGTTGCCGCCGCTGATGATACACACTACGTGCTTGCCCGCGATTTGCTCACGGTAGAAGTCCAGAGCCGCCACCGGCAGCGCGCCAGCGGGCTCGGCGACGATCGCATTCTCGTTGTACAGCTCGAGAATCGTCGTGCATACTTTGCCTTCCGGCACGACGACGATATCGTCCACCACCTCGCGGGTAATGCTATAGGTGAGCTCGCCGACCCGCTTAACAGCCGTCCCGTCCACGAACTTATCGATCTCGCCGAGCGTGACGATGCCGCCTGCCTCCAGCGACTGGCTCATCGACGGAGCACCGGTCGCTTCGACCCCGATCACGCGGGTGGAAGGACTGATATTTTTCACATACGTCCCCACGCCGGCCATCAGCCCGCCTCCGCCGATGCCGCCAAAGACAAAGTCCACCGGCTCCCTCATATCGGTGATCAGCTCCATGCCGACCGTCCCCTGTCCAGCCACAACCTTGGGATTATCGAACGGATGGATAAACGTCGTGCCTTCGCGCTCGCTGCTGGCTACCGCCTCGCGCAGCGAATCGTCGAACGTATCCCCCATCAACAGCACCTCGACAAATTCGCCTCCGAATAGCTTGACCTGCGAGATTTTCTGACGGGGCGTTGTTGTCGGCATGAAGATTTTCCCTGGAATTTGCAGGGCCTTGCACGAATAAGCCACGCCTTGCGCATGGTTGCCTGCACTCGCACACACGACACCCTTAGCCAGCTGCTCATCGGACAAGCTCCGGATCATATGGTAGGCACCGCGGATTTTGAAGGAGCGGACAACCTGCAGATCCTCCCGTTTCAAATACACATGGCAGCCGTATCTTTCGGATAGGATAAAGTTTTTTTGCAGCGGAGTGTGCGTCACGACGTCCTTGAGCACGTGGCTCGCCATCATGATATCCTCCAGCCTAACTTGGTTCTCGCTCATGTTAACACTCCTCCTGCCTGTCTCTCTAGTCATCTCTCTATTATACACGTAGAACACCCCTTTCCGATAGCCGTCCGGCTTTCGAAAAGGGGTGCTCAATCGTTTGCAAATCTAACCTTTATCTCTCTATATAGCTTCTATGTCTAAGATTTATTTAATGATGATGGTGTGCACGGATTGCTGCTTGCCGCGCAGCTCGATGGAGCGTCCGGCCGTCAGCAGGCTGACATCGCCGGAGATGTATACGTTCTGTGCGACGTTGTAGACGGCCGTTTGCACGCCGCCGTTCTCAAGCTTCTGGTTGATCGAGATCGTCCCCAGCGAGCCTTGGGAATTCAGCGTGTAGCTATTGAGCGTGCCGCTCACAACGAAGTCTACTGTCTGCCCGTTATCGCCGGCCATCTTGGTCACTTCCACGAAGATCGCTTTGCCGCCATATGTACGGACAAGGACCTGGTCGCCGGTAACGATCTGGCTAGGCGATACGCGAACGCCATTGCGGAAGATGTAGGCGGTGCCGTCAAGCTCCACGTTGATGGGCTCATTGTTGGCAGCTTTCACAGACAGCAGATTGCCCGCCACAGGGCCAGTTACTGTGCCCTTGTACGCAGTATTGTCCGGCAGTTGGCTGCCTGTGCGGTCCAGCAGCGCAGCGAGCTCAGCACGTGAAACCGCCTGATTCGGACGGAAAGTGTTATCGTCGTAGCCATCGATCAGACCTTTCTCCAGCGCTACAGCCACATAGCCGACGGAGCCCGCAGGAATTTTATTCGCATCCTTGAACGGCAGATGAGCGTTCATCTTAGCCTTGGCCGCATCCTGGAGCTTGAGTGCCTTCACGAGAAGCGTGGTCGCCCACAGACGATCCGCTTCCTTATCCGGCTGCACCGCAGCATCCGTCTCGGCGAACAGATCGTTCTGCAGCGCTACGGAGACGTAGCCTACCGCCCAGGAGTATTTATCTTTCACTTTATTCGCGTCAGTAAAATTCAGGTTGGCTTGCTTGGCTTCCGCCGATTCGGCCTGATCGCGCAGTCCCATCAGACGAACCGCAGCCGTGATCGCCTCAATACGGGAAATCGTCTTGCGTGGCTGGAAGGTACCATCCTCATAGCCCTCGAATACCCGCTTGGAAGCCAGACTGGCAATATAACGGGCCGCCCATTCCACATCGCCGCCCTTCAGATCGTCGAAGCTCAGCTTGATTTCAAGCTTGCCCTTAGGCCCTTGCTTGACATCGGCCCATGTACGGGACTGCTCGGATTTCTTGTCGTCCTTCTTATTGCCCTGTCCCTTGTCCTTGTTGTCCGAAGCAAATGCCGCAGTGGACCCGCCCACCATCATTACGAGCGCAAGACCGGATACAATCGTTTTCTTAAGTATAGGATTCATGTTCATAGCTCCTCTTGATCATATTTGTCCAAAGATAAGCTCAGAACCTTCGCGAAGGGTTTCTGGATTCACTAGAATACGTTCGCCAGGTGGAAATTTTTTGTGGGGGTGCGGGCCGCTGAAACTAAAAAGCCAGGTTGCTCCCTTTCCGGCAAGCGGCATCTCCTGTCAAAAAAAAACCGGAGCTTGACCAGGCATATTGCCTGGTCAAGCTCCGGGAGCAGCGGGAAATCAAGGTTTGCTCGTTATTTGGTGTGCTTGCCGAAATACTCATAGGTACCCTTCGGGAAAGTATTCCATTCACCGACCTTGGCGAATGCCGACGAGCCGGTATAGATGCCCGACTTCCGTATAATCGTGCCACCGCTAGGCAGGATCGGGTCTTTTCCATTCGGGTCGCCCAGTACGTCCACGATGTTGCCGTTCCGCTTCAGCACAAGGGCTACCGTATTGAATTCATTAGGACTATACATCGAGAGATCATCATTGAAGTACCAGATATTCATAATATCAAATGCATCGTAGAAGACCGAATCGATCACGATATAAGGCTCGACAACGCCTTCGAATAGAGCCTTGGTCGTCACTTTCTTCGTGTTGGTCTTCTTCATCCACTGATGAATCTCAACGGAATAGCCTTTCATGGCCTCGGTCTGATCCCCGTTACCGGTGTAGCTGATCTGGAAGGCTATCCTTCCGTCGCCGCCATCGAGATATTGCGAGAAGAACCGCTCCGCCGTGCCTTGCGGACTAGACTTGAATTGAAGAACAACCGCCCGGCCATCTGATCCCACTACCCAGGTATGCAGGCCTACATCTGTGTTTGTAAGCGTCAGAATGGTTCCATTCAGCGCAGTTGGCCCGGTAAATGTCGAGTCCGGCGTTCCCTTGTAAACCTTGAAGGACGATTGCCCGGGGAATAAAGCCGACAAGTCATACGTGACAGGGTCCTTCACTCCCTGCTTCGTCACGATGCTCAGTTGACCGTTCGGGACAGCCTGAGCCGTCCTTACCGTTAATTCGTAGGTGCCCTGGGCACCATCGCCATCTGTCGCCGTAATCGTCACCTTGGTGCTGGCGCTGCCTGTCCCTGGCGTCAACGTCAGCATGCTTCCCGAGACGGAAGCTGTGGCGCCGACGGCAGATGCGGATACCGCCGTGAACGTAAGCGCATCGCCATCCGGATCGCTGAATAATTGGCTCAGGTCGAATGTACGGGCATTGGTCACCCCCGGCGTTAATACCTGCTCGTAGATGGAGCTTTCAACGACCGGTGCATGGTTCACTTTGGCCGGGTTCACCGTAATGGCTACATTGGCTGCCGCCGTACCGCCGCGACCGTCGCTTACGCTGAGCTGTACGGTTGTTTTGCCCGGTGCTGCTGGAGTCAGCAACAACGTCTTGCCGGTTACACTCACGGCTGCTACGGCCGCATCTGGCACCGCCGAGATCGATACCGTCAAGCTATTCGCGTCCTCCGGGTCCGGATCGGATAAGTACGGGGTTAGATCGACACTTAGCGTGCCGTCCCCGGCCTTCATCACTTGCTCGGGAATCGCTGCGATGGCCGGAGGCTGATTTTTCTTGACGGTCACCTTGATAGTTGCCGTCGCCTTCCCGCCGCGTCCGTCGCTCACCGTCAGGTTGATCTGAGCCGATCCTGCCGTTTCCGGCTTGATCGTCAGCTTCTTGCCCGCTACGGTCACGGAAGCAGCCCCCGGAGCAGAGGAAATCGCGGAGACGGATAGATTCGGCACATCCTGCGTATCCGGGTCGGTTAGCAGAGCTGTCAGATCCAGCTCCTTGGCCCCTTCATGCAGCCAGATCACCTGGTCAGCTATAGAGCTGATGGCGGGCGGCTGGTTCACTGTGATCTTCCATGTCGCCGTCGTCTGACCTCCCTTGCCGTCGCTCGCTTGGAGCAGGATGTCCGCGGTGCCGGATGCGACCGCATGTACGGTGAGCTGACTGCCTGCGAGAGCAGCGGAAGCAACCCCCGGAGCGCTGGAGCTGGCTTCATAGGTTAGCGTATCCTCCGTGTCAGGGTCCGAGAAGACGGCGTCCAGGTTCAGCGTACCGTCAGCCTGTCCTACCGTAAGCACGGAGTCAGGAATCGGCTGCTGAACGACCGGGTCCTGATTAGGCAGCGTGACCTTGAGCGGGAAGGAAGTCCGGGTCGTGCCTCCGCGACCGTCGTAAACGGACATCGTCACCGTCGTATCCCCAAGGCTCAAGGGTGTCATCGTGAGCAGCAGATCTTGAAGCGACAGAGAGACAATCGTCGCATTGTAAGTAATCCCCGTCACGGTCAGCTCATCCTGCTCTTTATCCGACAGGTAGCCCGACAAATCGAGCGTGCGAGAATTTCCAGGCAGCTTCAGCTTCTGCAGCGGGATAGCGGTAACCGTCGGCGGCTCATTCACCGTCACAGTGAATGCTGCGCTAGCCTGGCCTCCACGTCCGTCCATCGCTTTAACAGTAATCGTAGCCGTTCCCGACTCCAGCGCATGCGTCTTGACGATGCCCCCGTTCTCGCTGACCGTCACGAAGGACGGATTGGACGATACCGCACTGTAAGTCAGCGTATCCCCGTCCGGATCGGCGAAGAGCAGCGACAGATCGGTCAGTCCGTCCTCCTCGCCGACCGTCAACACCTGCGGGCTCGGTTGCTGCTTGTTCATGGGAGCTGTATTGACAGTAAGTCGGATATTTGCCTTGGACTCGCCGCCACGGCTATCCGTAACGATGATCCCGATCTGGGCCAGCCCGGCGCTGACCGGAGTGATCGTCAGCTTGAAGCCGTTCACCTGCACCTGAGCGATTGCGGTGTTGTTAGCAGCCGCCTGCAAGGTCATCGTATCCTGCTCCAGATCGTGGATATATGGCAGCAGGTTTAGTTCTAATGGTGTCCCATTCAACTGGATCAACTGATCCGGTATAGCCTGAATCTCAGGAGCTGCGTTTACCTCTACGTCGAAGCTGGTGCTCGTCTCGCCGCCACGGCCATCCTTGGCCGTAACCGTGATCTTCGCTGTACCGGGAGCCAATCCCTTGACGGAGAGCCGGCCCCCGGCTTCACTGCCGGTCGCCAGCGCAGGCTGAGAAGACGTAATCTCATACGTGAGCGTGTCCAAATCCGCATCTGCAAACACAGGAGCAAGATCCACCAGACCCGGCGCTTGTCCCGCCGTCACGATCAGCTTGGGCAGCGTCTGGCTCACCGTTGGCGCTGTATTGACTTCCAGATAGAGTGTCCCCTTTGTCACACCGCCTCGCACATCATTCAGGGTCAGCTTAACTTCAGCCTTGCCTGCCGCCACCGCAGTCAACAGCAGCTTGGGGCCGGTGACGCCTACGTTCACAGTCTGAGCTGGAAATGCATCAACCGTCACCGTCCAGGCATCATTCTCCTTATCCTTGACGTACGGAGTCAGATCGAACTCCTGGGCCGGAGCGCCAAGCTGGACGTATTGCAGCGGAATCGCGGACAATACCGGTCCTTCATTCACCGTCACGGTGAACGAAGCGCCCGCCTCCCCACCCTTGCCGTCCAGCGCCTTAATTGTAACCGTCGTCGTACCTGAGCCCTGGGCTCTGATGCCAAGCTTGCCCGACGCCTCGCTCAGTTGAACAATGCCAGGCAGCGAGGAGCTGAACTCGTAGCTCAGCGGGTCTTGATCGGGATCGACGAATACGGCTTTGAGATCGAGCTCGCCGTCTGGAGCTCCGACAGTCAAGTGCTGGTTGGCAGGCTGCTGCACCACCTGTGGCGCGGCATTCACCACCAGCGTGAGGACCGACGAAGCCTCACCCCCACGGCCATCCTTGACGGTAAACCGCACTTGCGTACGACCTGCGCTCGCGGGAGTGAACGTGAGAATCGTCCCGGCAGCGCTGACACCTGCGACTCCTGGGGTATCCACGGACGCCGTGAGCGTCAGCGGGTCATGCTCTTTGTCGGACAGGAAGCTGGTGAGGTCCACCTGCCTGGCACCTCCACCGAGCTGGATCACCTGTACCGGTACAGGTGCGATGACAGGCGCTTCATTGATGTTGACCTGGAAGCTGGTCACAGCCTCGCCGCCCTTGCCATCCTTGGCCGTGACAGTTATTTGTGCGTTCCCGCCGGATATGGCTTTTAGCGTCAACTTCCCTCCCGCTTCACTGCCTGTCACGATAGACGGCTGGGAGGTTTGAATCAGGTACGTCAACGGATCATGCTCTGCATCGGTGAAGACCCCGCTCAAATCCACGATCCCGTCCGCTGCACCGGCTGTCAGCCATTGGCCAGGTATAGCCTGTGCAAGCTCAGGTCTCGTATTGACATGCAAGTCCAAGCCTGCGGAAGTGATGCCTCCTCGCCCGTCGCTAACCGTGAACTCGATTCGGGTATTTCCGGCCTTGATCGGTAGGATCTGCAGTTGCTGCCCGCTAAGACTCACGGATGCAATGGCAGAGTTGTAAGTACCGAGCGTCAGAAATAACGCATCGCCCTCCTTGTCCGACAGGTAGGAGGTGAGGTCGATCATCTGAGCGCCCCCTCCCAGCTGCACGATACGCTGTGGAATCGGCTGAACCACAGGAGCCTCATTGACCGTTACGGCAAAGGAAATGCTTGCCTCGCCGCCCCGGCCGTCATCAG
Organism: Paenibacillus filicis; assembly: GCF_038070315.1. Classification (NCBI taxonomy): domain Bacteria; kingdom Bacillati; phylum Bacillota; class Bacilli; order Caryophanales; family Paenibacillaceae; genus Paenibacillus; species Paenibacillus filicis. The sequence goes on from NZ_JBBPCC010000003.1 coordinate 246,820, forward strand.
CTGTTGCTTTGATTATCGTCTGTCCCGAGGTCAGCGGTATAACCGTCAGCTTGCCCTCTACTTCCGTCACCTTGGCAATGTCCGGAGCAGAAGACTGAACCTTGAAGGTCAGAGCGTCTTTGTCCGGATCGCTGAAGATCTCGCTTAGATCAACCGCATGTCCCTGTGTTCCTGCCGTCAGCAGCATCGCAGCGGGCACCTTCGCCGGATTGGCCACAGGGAGTGCATTTACCGTGACCTTCATGTCCACCGTGAGCTTGCCGCCATTTTGATCGTCTGCGATGATACGAACGCTTGTCGAGCCTCCGGCGACCGGAGTCAGCGTCAGAACCGAGCCGGATAAAGCGCTTTTGACGACAGAACTCTTCAAGGAGCTAGCCTGATACTTCAAGATACTTTGCTCGTCATCCTTAAAGTATTGAGAGAGGTCCAGCTGCACAGCCGGCTTGCCAACGGTCAGCTCCAGCTCGGGGAGAGGCACCGCCAATCTCGGCGGCGTATTAGGACTCGGCTCGGAAGCCTTCTGGACATTGGAGGTCGAGGCTCCGTTCGCAGCCGTCACGTTGCCCACCTGCGTATTGGAGCTGGCAATCACTTTGGAATCTTTATTGTTGAGTTGAATCTCGGCCACCGAAGCCGAGCCTGTCAACGTAACGGTAGACCCTTGATCCACTGCCATCTTGCCGATGCTGGGGTTCCCGTTCACGGTGACCGGCTGTGTACTGGTCACCTTCACCTCCAGAATAGAACCCTGCAGATTGACAGATTGGGCTCCTTCCGTGAGCGTCAGCTTCTTGATGCTGCCTTCTGTCGATTCAATGGAAGCATCCGTCTGCACATTGACCGAAGCGATGCTGCTTCCCTGCCCGGCCACGAGATGAACATCCTGCTTCTTCACATCGACGTTCTGAAGGCTAGACTCTTCGAAAACAACCGTGTTGCTGTCTCCGCCTTCAATCACGGTATTGCCCTGCACCTTCAGGCCGGAAGCCAGGAAATCATGCTCCAGCTCACGCCGCAGGTGCAGATCCCCCTTGATCGTCAGGTTCGTCACGGTCATATAATCCCCACTCACCGTCAGGTTGCCGTTCAGCACGGCATGCTGCCCGTCCAGCTTGAGATTGCGGCTGAATTCCGCCTCTCCTTCCTCAGGTTCCGCCCCGCTTGCAACGAGCCGCAGCTCGGTGATGGATTGTATCGTGCCTCCGGAGCTTTGAAACTTCAGCTTGGCCCCTTTCAACGCTTTTCTATTGTTTTCCTGAAAAATACCCTTAACTTGATCGGAAAGCTGATAGGTCTTGCCGTTGATACGAATATGACCGTTCTGAATATCCTGCAGCAATGCCGGATTTTCATCGGGATAGAATGCCGAGATCAGCATCTGAGCGATATCCGCTCTCAGCACAGGTTCCTGGGGAGCGAATCTGCCTTGGCTGACGGGGACGATATCACCGCGAATCGCGGTTTTGACGAAAGATTCGGCCCAGGAGCTTACGCTCCCCCAGTCCGTTACCTCCCCTAGCGATTCATCCACGATGGGCGTCTGCTGGGACGCCCGCACCAGTACAATCGCGAGCTCCTCGCGGGTGATTAAGGCTGCCGGGTGGAATCTCCCCTGATCATCCCCCTGCATCAAGCCGGCCTGCTTCACCGCCGCAATATATGAGCTGCTCCAGCTCTGCGGGTCTACATCCGTGAAGCTTTCTACGGATTGCGGAATCGGCAGCTTCAGCGCTCTGACCAGCAGAGCCGCCAGCTCCTGACGGGTCAGAATATCGTCAGGACGGAACCGGCCTGACTCATCTCCCTGAACGAGCCCTAGGGTCGCGGCTTTCTGAATGGACTGCAGGCGGTCCAGTGAGACGGACTGGATATCTAAGAGGACAGGAACGGCGCCTTCGGACAGCAAGGCCCGTTCGCCAGCCGCAGCATAGCTTGCTCCCGCAGGAGCAAGCAGCGCTGTGACCAGCAGACCGGATAACATACTCATTTGCAAAGTTGAAGGTTTCATAGGTGCCTCCGATTACGGAATAATCCGGTATGAGTTAAGGCCATCGTACAAGGTATCGCTATCTTCGTTATCATTCCAATCCTGAGCATCATAGCTGCTTGGGGACCCTACAATCAGACCGTTCTTGCGGGATAAAGCATGGCCTCTGGAGATGACAGCTTTGTCGAGCAATAACCGGTGTCCCGCCCCGTCGTCGTAATAAAGCTCCAGATCAATAGGCGATTGAATGGTATCATCGGCTAGCTCCAAGCTGATCGAGCTATCCGAATCCACCTGAAACTCGTCCAGATCCTTATCATAAAACGCTTCGCTTAGAACAAAAGTCTTATTCGGCTTTATATCCGTCACCGTACTCTGATTGCTCAGATCGATTTCCGTCGCATCCGAACGCACGATACGCAATTTACTGCTATCCAGCGTCGCATTGGTCGGATTGTACAACTCAATAAATTGATAGAAGTCCGGCCCCCATACCAGCTCAGAGAAGAAAATGCCGCTTTTCTGGAAGGTCACCTGAAAGGAAACCGACACCGGAGCGCTCTTGCCATCCGTAGCCGAGAGAGTCAAGGTCGTGCTGCCGACTCCCAGAGGAGAAATCTTGAGCTCCGTTCCCTGAACGGCTGCGGTCGCCACCGCTGTCTGGGAAGAAGTGACGCTGTACGTCAATGCGTCGCCATCCGCGTCCTCAAAGACGTTTGAGATATCCAGCTTTTCGACCAAAGACTCGTACGGCAGAAGCGTGTCCAGCAGATTGAATGTTTTTGCTGTCAAGGCCTGCTTCACGGTCGGCTGATGATTAACCTGACCCGCGGTGAAGGTGGCTTGGAACGAGGTTTGTACCGTTCCCCCGCGCCCGTCATTCGCTGTGACAGTAATGGTCGCGCTCCCTGCACGGAGTGGCGTGACCTTGAGCGTACTGCCCGTTATTACGGCTTCGGCGACCGCGGTGTCAGACGACTCCGCGCTGTAGGTCAGCGCATCGCCGTCCTCATCTGCGAACACACCCACAAGGCTTAGCGTCTTCGCTCCGTCTTCCACCTGATGCGTCAGCGGGCTTGGCGCTGCCAACACGGTCGGCGCGTGGTTCGCCTTCAACGTCACGGTCAGCGGCGTCGTGACGGACGCTCCGCGCAAGTCTGTCGCTTTCAGCGTAACCGTCATGCTGCCTGCCGTCAGCGGCGTGACGATCAGATCGCTTCCGATCACCGCGACTGTCGCTACCGCGGTGTCAGACGAAACGGCGCTGTAGGTCAGCGCATCGCCGTCCTCATCTGCGAACACGCCGACAAGACTCAGCGTCTTCGCTCCGTCTTCCACTTGATGCGTCAGCGGACTTGGCGCTGCTACCACGGTCGGCACGTGGTTCTGGGGTAGCGCTGATACAGTCACATCCAGCGTTGTAGTCACAGCTGCATCGTGCACATCCCGGGCCGTGATGGTAATTACGGCATGTCCTGCTGCAACGGGAGTAACGGTCAACGTCGTTCCCGTTACCGTGACTGTCGCTACCGCATCTGCCGAGGACGCGGCAGACAACGTCAGCGGGTCACCGTCCGCATCTGCGAACACCGAGGCGAGACTTATCGTCTGAACCCCGGCGTCGGCTCTATAGGTCACAGCTGGCAACGGGAACGCTACAGTCGGCGCATGATTCACAGGGACGGCGGCATTCACCACCGTATTGAACACTACCTGCCCAATTCCACCTTTGCCGTCATCGGCTGTTACGACAACCGATGCGGAACCCAAGCTTCGCGGGGTCAGCGTCAATAGTCCCGCTCCATACACGGCTTCGACTACACTCGGCTGCCCGGAGCTTACGCTCAGGGTCCACACATCTCCGTCTTCGTCCGCGAACAAATCCGTCACCGGAATGGAGACAGGTGCAGCCCCTTCCACGAACGTCAGATCATCCAGCCACCGGGTCGGCTTGGGCGCATGATTGGTAGAGGGCCCTTCCAGCACGGTGAAGGTAAAGGAGGTCTGTGCGACCCCTCCCTTGCCATCGGCCGCCCTTAAGGTCACAATCGCCGTGCCTGCCTGATTCGGTATTAAGGACAACGAAGTCCCGTTCAGAGCCACATCCGCTACCGCCCGGTCCGATGATTGGGCACTGAGGCTGAGCGTATCCCCGTCTGCATCTGCGAACACAGACTGCAGCTCCACAGTAACGGAGCCTAGTCCGGTATACCCGGTCCGGTGATACACCGCATTCGCCACCGTGGGCGCATGATTGATAGGAACGGGGTCGGACGAGTCCGACGAATCTGATGAGCCTGACGGGCTCTGCGGCGTACCAGGAGCCTGCGAACTACCAGAGGGAGGCGTCACCGTGATTTGTTTTTTCACATCACTGTAGTTGGTGATCAGCTTATCTGCCGTTACGTTATCCGGCACTTGCAGCTTCTCGATCTTCACATCCTTGCCCAGGCTCAACCGGGCATCCGGTCTGGCAATGTTGAGCTCGCCCCAAGCGCCGCTTCCTTCCAGCTTGACCGGTTGATCCGTATCAACGACGACCCGGGCAACCTTGGCCTGCAGGTTCAGGCTTCCGGCTCCAAGCTTCAGGACAACCTGAGCCAAAGAATCTCCCTTTACGGCGATATGATCGGCGGCAATAACCAACTCTCCCTGGAATGGCGTGCCGCTCACATCCAACTGCACCGGCTTCCCATCCGTACCGCTTTTTGTTATTTCGATCCTGAGTAAATCATTCACGCTATGATTAACCGACCTGTACTTGAGCACCGCGCCTTCCAACGCATCGCGATTCCGGTCCCCGAGCAGATCCTTGAGTGCCCCGCTGATCAAATACGGCTTCCCGCCAATGATGACCATATCGCCATCAATGCGTTCGATCGTGGCCGTCTGCTCCTGGGCCTTGAAAATATCCAGCAAATACGATGCGATATCCTGGCGCTCCAGGTGTCCATGAGGGTTGAAGGCCTCACCATCGGCGCTCATCAGGCCGAGACGCAAGGCAGCGCTCACGGCTTTCTCCGCCCACGGGCTGATGCTCCCGTGATCGGTTAAGACGGGCTCCAGACCGCCTCTGGCTTCCACTCCGTTAACCGCCCGGACAAAGATAGCGGCGAGCTCTTCACGAGTCACTGGGTCCGAAGGCCTGTATGTATGCGTAGCAGCTCCGTTAATCAAGCCGGCCTCTGCCAAAGCTTCGATATAAGGAACAGCCCAACTATCCTCGATATCTGCAAAAGAAGAAGCTGTCCCCTCCTTGGGCTGCAGATGCATCACTTTGGCCAACAGTACAGCCAGTTCCTGCCTCGTCAACAGCTGGCTTGGCCGGAACGAAGCGTCCGGATAGCCCGACAATAGCCCCTGCTTAACCGCCTCATCGACGGCAGCGCGTTTGGCTGGCGAGATGTAGCTCTGGTCGCTGAATATGAGCGGAGCTTGCCCGCTGCGGTCCGTTATCTGACCCGCCCCTGTCGCTGTAGAGCTTATCGCCATGCTTAACATGACTGTGGTAAGCAGCCATTTGTTCCATTCCTGATTCATCATATCTCCCCTATGCTTTGAGACTTTAGTAACAGCTAGTACAGTACCGTTTCGACATTTTTTTCTTCACCCCTCCATCATTTTGTATTAAATAATTTTGATATCCGCTTAACGCATACAACTATTGACTTTTCACCAAATACGTGTTCACTACGGAATAGTTTTCTCGCTGAGCTGTCCAAAAGATGGTAAACTGAATAAGACTATGGTTGAAGGAGTGATTTTCCCCTCATGAATCGCAAAGGCAGGAGATTGTCCGCATGGCTGGTAGGAGCGGCACTCATCCTTATTGCAGCTATCTACGTATTTACCAATCAGGCGAACCCGGCCAAGCCCGGCAGTGAAAACAACCCTGGAGTCCAGCAGCCTGCAGCTCCTCAAGGCCAGAAGCCGGCGGATGCCCCTCCCCCCAAAGCCGAGCTTCCTACCGAAAAAGTAGACGTGCTCGTCGTCGGCACCGAGCTGGAAGGCTTATATCTAGCCAGAGCAGCAGCCGACGAGGGCCTCAAGGTTAAAGTCATCGATCCCCGGGCAGAGTTTGGCGGCCAGGTACTCCAAGGTGAGATGCTGTTTCTCGATGAAACACGGGACGACCAATACAAGCTGCTCGTGCAAGGCCGGGCCAAGAGCCTGTTCGATGGCTTCCGCAACGGCAAGATCCGCAAGCTGAAGGAATTCGAGACTTATTTCGCCGAGCTGGCGAAGGACATTCCGATCGAGCAAGGCGTCAAGATCGAAGGCATAGAGGAGCAGCCGGGCCAGTCCGCCCAGCAGCAGATCAAATCGCTGCAGTATGAGACGAAGGACGGACAGAAGAAAAAAATCGAGGCGGCCTACTGGGTGGAGAATACCGACTATGCGGCATTCGCCAGCAAGCTTCAGGTGAAGCGACTGCCTGGCCTGGAAGCTTTCTACGGCCAGTCCAATATCGAATACATGAGCGCCGGCATGATGATGAAGTTTAAAAATGTGGATTGGGCAAAATTCCAGAAGAGCTTCAATGAGATGAGCAAGGAGGAACGCAGCGCCAAGTACGGCTACGGGTCGGTGGATAACAGCTTTGCCATCGGACTGACGGGCATGACCAATAAATATAAGGCGACGAATGACCGCGTCTTCCTGCGCGGACTCAATGCCGTCTCCCAGCGGGACGGCGAGGTCATCATCAACGCGTTCCTGATCTATACGGTCGATCCGTCTGACGACGCCTCCGTGAAGGCCGCGCTGGACCTGGGCAAGAAGGAAATTCCGCTCATCCTGGAGCATTTCCGCAAAAATATCACCGGTTGGGAGAAGGCGGAGCTGAACGGCTTCCCAAACTATCTCTACATCCGCGAATACAATCATTACGAGACGGATTACGTGTTGAAGCCTTCGGACATGCTCGGAGCCAAGATGTTCTGGGACAACGTCAGTATCGGCGGATACCCGCTCGATCTGCAGGGTACCAGCGCCAACAAATGGGGCATCGAGATGGGACGGCCGGACAAATATGGCATGCCGCTTCGCAGCTTCCTATTGAAGGGCTACGACAACGTCATTCTCGCGGGTAAAAATGTCGGGGCCTCCGCGATCGCTTATGGCAGCGCGCGTATCCAACCCAACACCAGCCTCGCGGCCGAATCCATCGGCGTCATCCTCGGGCAGATTCAAGGCAAGAAGAAGCTGCGCGAGCTGAAGGAAGCGGATATGACGGGACTGCACCAGGTTCTGCAAACCAAATACGCGATTAAGCTTACAGGTGTGACCGGGAACAATAAGCTGGCGGGCTGGACAGCCGATGAGCTGGCCAAGCTCGACACCGGCGAGATCGTATACGCTTCTTATGTAAAGACCCGAAAAAAATAACCGCTTCATGAACAAATCCCCTGAACCTGGGACGCATTGGCGTCCACGGTATAGGGGATTTTATTTTGACAGGGAGGCAAGAAAGAGATACAATAGCATAGTTCATTTTGAAATAGTTTAAAACTAAATAATAAATAAAGGTGAACGATTATGATGTTTAATCCTCACGCCTCCACCCCTCTGGAGAAGTGGACCCGCCTGACCGTACGCCGCTGGCATGCGGAGATCACGGCCATGCTCCGGCAGACCTTGCCCCGCCAGCAGTACTATCTGCTCGAAACGCTGCGCGAAGGGGAGCCGATAACCTGCTCGGACATCGCCGAGCAGCTGCAGATCACACTGCCTGCCGTCACCAACCTGAGCCAGAAGCTGGTAGACAGCGGCTACGTAGAGCGAACCGGCAGCGACAAGGACCGGCGCCGCGTCTGCCTGCGATTGACGCCCGCCGGAGTCGAAATCCTGCATGAGCTCGATGCCGCAGCAGCCGAGATGGTGCGCCGGCTGTGGAGTCCGCTGGATACAGAAGAGCAAGAGCAGCTGACCCGCCTGCTGCAGAAGTCTTTTGAGCACTACACATAGACCGGTCAAACCGGCACCTACACACATTTAGGAGAAGGAGTAGTAAAACTATGTCTGCCAATCAACAAACTGCCGGCAAATCCGGTCAGCCGACCACAGAGCCAAGCTCTATTGCGTTCTGGCCCGTGCTGATCGGGATTTTCCTCGGATCGTTCGTATCTCTGCTCGGGATGAGTACGATCAATGTGGCCATTCCCGTATTGATGCGTGAATTTCAGACCGACCTCGGTATGGTCCAATGGACCTTGACCGGCTTCATGCTTGCTACCGGTATCATCTCACCCATTACAGGTTATTTGGGTGATAAGTTCAGCACTAAGTATTTGTATGTGATCGCCTTGATCGGCTTCACCCTGATGTCCGGTCTATGCGCCATTGCCTGGAATGTCGAATCCTTGATTGCCTTCCGTGTCCTGCAAGGGATTTTTAGCGGGATGGTCATGCCTGCTACGATGACGATCATCTATCAGGTTATCCCAAGAGAGCGTCAGGCATTCGCGCTGAGCATGTGGAGCTTGTCCGCGATGCTGGCTCCCGCACTCGGACCGACATTGGCCGGCTGGCTGATCGAGTCCCTGGACTGGCGCTGGCTGTTTCTGATCAACCTGCCGCTCGGCGTAGCCGCAGTTTGGGTAGCGTCGCGTCTGATTCCTTATTACAGATTGAGCACGCCGAAGTCCTTTGACCTGTATGGCTTTGTCACCGTCGTCATCAGCAGTGCTTCGCTGCTGATCGCCTTCAGTGAAGCACACCGCTGGGGCTGGACGGGATGGCAGACGCTGTCCTTAGTCGCCGTGGGGATCATTGGGCTGATTCTCTTCATCCGGCGGGAACGTTCTACCTCCCAGCCGCTGCTCAACTTGAGCGTGTTCCGCCAGAAACGGTATACGTTCACGCTGATCATCAGCTCCATGATTACGGTCAGCTTGTATTCAGGTACGTACCTGACGCCTGTGTTTCTGCAAAATATCCAGCATGTGTCGGCCCTTCACACCGGCCTGATCCTGCTGCCGTCGTCGCTCGCGATGGCGCTGTTTATGCCGATCACGGCAAAGCTCTATGCCCGTCTCGGACCGATGACGCTGATTATCTCCGGGATTGTGCTGATTGCGGTCGGTACGCTTGCCATGGCGAATCTGCGTGTCGATACAACTCAGACGTATATCGTACTGTGGATGACCGTGCGGAATATCGGGATTTCCCTGGCGATGATGCCTGCGTCCAATGCAGGGATGGAAGTTATCCCGCGTGAGCTGTCCGGCCATGCCTCCTCGGCGAACAACTGGGTCCGTCAAGGGTTAGGATCGTTCTCCATCGGTCTGTTTACAACGATGCTCGCCTCGCGTGTGACCACGCATACGACAGAGCTAGCGTCTGCCGGCGATATCAAGGATAAGACGCTGCTTGGCGCTACGGCCTTCACGAACAGTGTCAACGATGTCTACCTGCTGGCGACCTTCGTCGTGCTGCTCGGGATTCCGTTCGCTCTGCTGATGCGCAATCGCGCTAGTAAGTCCCAGCAGGGCACGAAAACCTCGGCTGAACAAACCGACCTGCAGGAAGCCTAAACCATCCGGAAACCATACAAAAATAGCGCGTGACCGACAGCAATGAAAGCTGCCGGTCACGCGCTATTTTTTTGCCATACAATCAATCCAGTTAACGCAGCTTGAGCTGCAGCATCAGCTGCTTGCCTTCGAAGGTGAGCCCCTTCACGCCCAGAGGACCCGGTATATAATCATCCGGCGCAATCCGAATCGGCGGAAGCTTGAACCAGTCGGCTGGAAGCGTCAAGCCGCGAACCTCGGTACCGGTATGTCGGATGACCAGATACGGGGCCTCCCAGGCTGAAGTGAAGAACAGCCTGGCTCCTACCGGCCAACGCTCATCCAGCAGCAGGTTCACATCCGCCTGAAGTCCATTATCCTGCATGGTAAACCGGGCGCCCGTAATCCGAACTTCCGGACGGATCTGCGGCTGCGACGAGAGTCTTTTCTTGATCAGCGAGTCGATCTCAGCTTCACTCAGCACAGCCTCGAATTTCCGGTTAAGCAGCATCTCCTTGACCTGGTCCTGAAGCCGCAGAGGCCGGTAAGCCAGATCCAGCTGCTCCTTAGGCCGGACCAGCCAGAGCAGAGCGGCTGCACCTACAGCTAGCAGCAGCGCCAGAATGATAATCTTCTTGATCCACCTCACGGCCTGCGGTTCCCCCTCCCGCTGCTACTTCGACTTATCCGGCCGGGCCGGCTTGTCCTTCAGCCAGCGCGGCGCTCCCTTGTTCTTGCGCTCGCGTTCGAGCTCAGCCTTGCTCTTGACCGTCGGCTTCGCCCCGCGGTCAGCCGCACGACCCTTGGCCCCCGCTGGCCTTGCAGCGGGCGGAGCTGTCGTCGGCGCCGCTTCGCGTCCGGCGCCGGCAGGCTTCACGCCGCCGCGCAGCGCAGCGCGTGCGGTCCCATCGCCGGGTGCCGCAGCACGGCGGGCGCCCGAAGCTTCAGGCGCGGACGCTGTGCGCACGTCCGGCGCAGCCTGACCCGCGCGGCGTTCCTCGCCGCCGCGTCTAACCCGGGCTGGGCCGGCTTCGCCTGGCGGCTGAGCGTCATAAACCTTCCCGTGGGACATGTATTTACGCTGGATGTCGATGCCTAGCGACTTGGCGAATTTGTCCACGATGAACTGCTCGCGGCGCGTAATGATGGACACAGCCGTACCCTTTCTGCCCATCCGGCCGGTACGTCCTACACGGTGTACATAGTGATCGGCATCGATCGGAGGGTCCAGATTGAACACATGCGTAACCTGCGGCAGATCAAGCCCGCGAGCGGCTACATCCGTGGCGAGCAGCAGCTGGAAGCGTCCTGCACGGAAGCCCTGCATCGCCCTCGCCCTCTCCTGCTTGTACGAATCCGCGTACAGTCCTTCTACCGACAAGCCCACGTACTTGAGCTTCGCTACCGCTTCGCCGATATCATCCGTCTCGTTAATAAATACAATGGCCTGCTTCGGGTTCCACAGCCGGACCAGCCGGCGAAGCGTATCGACCCGCTCGCGCTCCTCGCAGACGAAGTACAGATGCTCCAGCGTTTCCGCCGTACGCTGTGCCGGGTTGACTCTTACATAGGCGGGCTCCTCCATCCAATGATCGATTACGGCCTGCAGCTGCGGCGGCAGTGTCGCGGAGAAGAACAGCATCTGACGGCTGCGCGGCATTCCCTTCAGCAGCGCCTCGACCTCATGCATGGAACCCAGCTCGAATACCTGGTCGACCTCATCCACCACCACGGTACGGATACCGGCCAGCTTGAGCTTTCTAAGCTTCACAAGCTCCTGGATACGTCCTGGCGTTCCGACGACAACATGAGGCTTCAGCTTCAGCTTGTCGATCTGCCGGTCGATGGAGGCTCCCCCGATCAATTGCTGGACACGCACATCGGTTCCTTGCGTCAGCTGATCCAGCGTATGTACGATCTGCATCCCCAGCTCACGCGTAGGGACCAGCACCATCACTTGCGCTTCGCGCAGCTTCGTATCGATATGCTGCAGGGCTGGCAGGGCAAAGGCCAGTGTCTTGCCTGTCCCCGTCTGCGACTGGGCTACGATGTCCTTGCGCTGCAAAGCTAGCGGGATCGCATCCGTCTGAATCGGGGACGGCTCCACGATCTCAAGCTCAGCCAGTCTTTTTACATAAAACGGATCGATGCCAAGTAGCGCGAATCCGGTTGTATTCATTCTCATCATCCCTTTGCTTCCTATTCATTCTACCAGTATATCAAATTACGCTATGAATTGCCCTTTCCTCTTCTTGACCGCGCTTCACTTTTTCTATACCTTTAGAAATAACCAAGCCTATGCCGGCAGTCATTCCCTTATCCCATTCCGAAAAGAGGTACCAGAATCATGAGCTATTCGATCGTCTCGGTCAACATCGGTCAGCCTCAGCCGCTCGCTTACCAGAAGAAATTCGTACCCTCTGGCATTGACAAGAAGCCCGTGACCGGCAGCATTCAGCTTTCCTTCTTCAATCTGGACGGCGACGGACAAGCCGATCTCGTTCATCATGGAGGCAAGGATAAAGCCTTATGTGCTTATCCGCTAGAGCACTACAGTTATTGGGAGTCTACCCTTGGCAAAACCTTCACCTGTGGAGATTTCGGTGAAAATATGACGATTAGCGGCTTGCCGGAGACTGATATCCATATCGGGGATATTTTCCAGTGGGGAGAAGCAATCATTCAGCTTAGCCAGCCTCGTCAGCCATGCTTCAAGCTGTCCGCCAAGCACGGAGAGCCACAGCTGCCCAAGCTGGTCGAGGAGACCGGATACACCGGCTATTACTTTCGCGTGCTCCGCGAGGGGATCGTTTCCGCAGATGCCCCGCTGCAGCTTCTGGAGCTTCATCCGCAGGCAATCACAGTAGAGTACGCTAACCGCATCATGCATCATGAGAAGCAGAATGCGGCAGCCATGCTCCGCCTGCTCGAACTGCCGGAGCTGTCCGATAGCTGGCAGGCGACTCTCCGCAAGCGGCTGGCCGCGCTGGAATAACTTATCCGGCTCGTAGCAAGGACGGCTATGGCCGTCCCTGCATCACCAGCTCAGCCCGCTTGCGTGTGATCCAGGCAAATACAGCATCCAGCGCACGCTCATCCTCTTGCCTCGGGAACCGGTGACCGAGACCGTCGTACAGCTCCATCGCATAGTCCTTTCCAGCCGCTTCCAGCGCCAGAGCCAGCTGACGGGCATGACCGACGTCCACCTGTTCATCGGCCGTACCGTGAACGATCAGCACGGGCACATGAATCCGCTCCGCCCAGTACACGGGGGACCGGTCCTCATATGCCTCAAGCTGCTTCTTCGGATGCCCGACCACCCGCTTCAGCATGCGGCGAAGGTCGACTCGCTCCTCGTAGGTGTCGAATAAATTGCTGACGCCGCCCCAGACCACCACAGGACCTGCATCCTGACATTCCCTGGCGGCCAGCAAAGCCATCATCGCACCGCGTGAGAAGCCGATCAGCGCAACCGGTCCCGGTGCAGACTCCGGCAGTGCGCGTACCATAGTGATAGCATCGCATACGTCATGCCGGTCCTCCCCGGCAAAGTCTTCCCGTCCTTCTCCGCCTTCATTGCCTCGATAGAAGGGGGCAAATACCAGATATCCCCGCCGCGCCATGGAAAAAATTCTCCGCTTGCGGACCATGCCCACCTTTCGGATGCCTCCGCGGCAGAACATCGCAGCAGGGAACGGCCCCGCGCCCTCTGGCATAGCCAAGTATCCCTTAACCTGCAAGCCCTGAGCCATATACGTAAGCAAAAAAAGCGAAACTCCCTTGACCAGGCTTCTCAGCTCCTGGCGTTCGATCAGCGTTCCGTCCTTCGGCCTAGGCAACAGGCCCCCTGTCTCTCCCTGCATATCCATACTCAAGTTCCCTCACTTCATTTTGACACCTGCTGGTTCCCAAGGTACACTATAGCTTATTATGACCGGAAAGGCGGTTTTTCACATGAACCCCAATTTTACAACTGAATTCAACGCATTGGTCGAAAAGTTCTCCGAGCTGCTGACCGGAGATGCCTCTGAAGAAATGGTGGAGAAGATCAAAATCTGGTCGCTCTATAACCATATTCATAAAACAATGCCTGCTCTAGCCAGCCATTGGAACCAGAATCACCCAGAATCCAGAGCCGACATCCGCTCCCTGTATGAAGAGGTCCGGGAGTTGAATCAGAAGCTGAGGGAAACCAATAAGAAAACGGAGGAGTAACTCCACCGTTTTCTTATTGGCTATTTTTTATTCAATATACGCGATCCGACGGTGTCGAACAAGCGGGGAAACAGCTGAAACAGCTTCACGCCCGCCGCTGCTGTAAAGGGCAGGTTTACTTCAGGCGTGCGCCGCTCAATCGCCCTCAGTACCTTGGCTGCGACCTCCTCCGGCTTCAGCATGAACCACCGTACATTATTCACATAGTTCCCTGTCGGGTCCGCACGGTCGAAGAACGGCGTATCGATAGGTCCCGGATTCACCGCCGTCACCGCAACTCCCGTCCCGATCAGCTCCTGCCTGAGGGAGTTCGTTAGTCCCAGCACCGCATGCTTGGTCGCGGAGTAACCGGTTGATTTGGCGGACCCGACCTTGCCCGCCATGGAAGCGATATTGACGATATGACCGCTTCTCCTCTCCAGCATATGGGGCAGAACGGCTTTGATGCAGCGCACCGTTCCCAGATAATTAACATTCATCATATCTTCAAACTCGCTCAGCGGTGCATCGGTTAATTTGTCGAATACCCCGTATCCGGCATTGTTGATTAATACATCGATTCGGCCATACTGCTGTAAGATCTGCGATGTCACCGATTCCACCTGGTCCGACGACGTCACATCCAGGACGAACGTACCGTGAGGCCTCTGGATTCGTCCGGCCACCTCGGCGAGCCTTGCTTCCGACCGGGCGGCAAGTACCGGGACAGCTCCTTGCTCAGCCAGCATCTGCGCCATTAGCGCGCCTATCCCGCTCGACGCTCCTGTTATGACAACAACCTTATCCCGGAAAAACATGCGCATTCCTCCCCGTTCGTTTCAACCTTCGCAAGCAATAAAAAAAGCGAAAGCGTTCCACCCCCAACGGAGCAGGCACAGCCCTCGCTTACCACTTTAAGCAATCAACACTTGAATGTCCAGTTCTCCGATTCCTTCCATGATAAGAGGAATCGTCAACGCACGCTTGGCATCGAATCCAGCCAGGCTGGCCGAGTGCATCAGCTTAGGCGGAGTAATATCTACGCGTACTCCTTGATTAAACAGCATCGTACTCGCATTTCCACTAATCATATTGCCTAGTTCGGAAATGGCGCTTTTGCTCATCTCATCCATTTCTGTGATCAGGAAGCCGCCCATCATTGCAGACACGACCTTCAATGCGACACTCTCGTGGAGTCCGAAAACAATGTCACCTTGCATCTGCCCGGTCATGCCGATCTGAATCCATATATAATCTTCTACAAATTTGACATCCTTAATTCCTAACTGGCCGGTGGACGGTCGAATATTGGCGACCTGCTCGATGACGATTCTAGCGGATTCCAGAAAAGGATTAATTAACTCAGCTTTCATTCCGTGATCGGTCTCCTTTCGACAAAATCCTGTATTTCCGTAGGACCTCTTGTTCCTTCATTATACCTAAAACCAAGTCCTGCGTATAGGATTTTTTGCCAATCTGTGAACTTTAACACGAAATACCACTAGGTCCTAGTCCCTTCCCCTTCCGGCAAACACGGCTCGTACATCATCAGCGCATGATTTTCCGCCACGAATTCCTCATCGATCCAAGTCCCTTCCCGCTCAAAGCGATTGCGATAAATGGTATTATGCCTCACGTAACCACCCCACAGCTCCTGAGTGAACCAGTGGTTCTTCTCGATAACTTCATATGTATAAGGGCATGGACTATCCGATCTCCATTCACCGACGAGCTCGTCCTCTGTCAGCTCCAAACATAGCTGATAAGTGGATTCCGTCGGATTGAGGATTTGCAGATCGACATAGTTATAGAAGCAGGTAGCTCCGCTCCCGAATGGTTGGGTCCGCCCCGCATCGGGAAAAACATCATAACTGTGTCTGTAGCGTTCGGTCACGACCAGTGGAGTATGCAAGGTCATCCAGTAGATCAGGTTAGACAATTGACAAAGTCCGCCGCCTATGCCGACCTTAACCTTCCCGTGATGCAGCAGCATGCCCGGCAGGTACCCTTTTCTCCGTGACGGCTTGCCGATGGCCCGCCAGTAGGAGAACGTCTCTCCCGGTCTTAAGCAAACGCCGTGGATACGTCTAGAAGCGATCCTCAGATTCACGATCTTATTATGCTGGAGCCACATATCCACGTCCTGCAGCTTGCGCAGCAGGGGAGTTCTATGCGTGTGTACGAGATAAGGCAATGGCTGCTGCAGCCTCTTGGAGCTGACATGCGAGTTCATACGCAACCATTGCCAATACCTCAGAAGTCTGTAATAGGCGATTCCGCTGGCTAAGCGCAGCCGTGATCGCTTCCTGGGCTTAGGTATCGAAGCCGATACTGTCATAGACCCCTTCCCCCCGCCGGATTTTGTCGATCGCACGTCGCACGTATTCAATCGTATCAGAAGGCAGGGAATCCACCGGAAACCAGTCCATCTCCGAGCACTTATCCGGCTCCCGGTTGCTCGGTTCCCCTTCCCATGACCGGACAGTGAGGAAGAAATCAATCCATTCTCCCGAATCAGAATTCCGATGCAGCACCAGTGCTACTTCCAGATCCTCCCGCCGCACGACAAGCCCGCTCTCCTCATAAGCCTCCCGTATGGCCGCCTGCCACACATCCTCCCCGCCATCCAGCTTACCTGCTACTAGGCTGAACTTCTCGTCTTGAAAGCCGGTGTTAGCTCTTCGGAGCAAGAGGATCTCCCCCTCCTGAATAAACAATAAATAAACGGCGCTATGCAGCCGAAACCATGAATTGGACATCGATCTTCCTCACTTTCATCTAGGACTTCTAGACCTATTTGAGGGGATCGCGAATCGTCCCCAGAAATAGTAGGCTGCCCGTTTCCGTACTTTGAATAGCCACGATAAACGGCCGGTTAACTGTCATGCTCACCGTATCCGACGCTGGAGGCGCGGAGCCAGCCATCTCAGCAGAGGTAACCGCAGCCGCCACCGTCCCTTTTTCATCAACCTGCAAGTATGTTTTGTGCAGCACTTGATTGATACTCAGACGCATCTGGTCGCTAATTCCCCCAAATTGCGCCTGCTTAGCATCGAAGACCTCCTGCAAACCAAGCTTTTGCAGAGCGTCATTCAGACTGTACTTCCCCTCTAGCTTAAACCGGGGCAGCTCCAATAATACCTGCTGCGGTTTAAGCTCGCGATTCCAGAGCTCGGTGTCCGCCGACAGCTTCTCCGCCACAGCGTTTACACTCGTATGCTCAGCAGGCAGGACAATCGCCATAGACAGCTTCCCGTCCCCATACGGAAGCCGTACCCACTGAAAGTCAGGCGTCTGCGTGTACTCCAGGCTGCTTCGCTGCTTCATCATGGGTACCTGTACCCGTTTGTCCGGCTTGACAGCAAATTCAGCAGGCTTCGTCTGACTTTCCGGGAAAGGATGCTGCCATTTACCATTGAAATAAAACGTATTCACTATATACAGAAGGGTTTGTGGAGAAACAGGTTCTTCTAGAATACCACCAATCTTCCCATCCGTCTTCCGGCTTACCCAATCATTGATCGTTTGGACAGCCTTGCGGCCCCTGGAAAAATCAAGTTCCTTTGCCTCAGCAGCATACTGTGTATGCAACTGTTCTATGTATGTGGGCTTAATCGTAGCTCCCTTCCGGATCCATAACGAGTTGGCCGTGAAAACCCGCGCCTTGCTGTCTGACTGCTCCAGCAGCTCGCGGAGAATCCGGTGCCCTTGGATTCGTGCTTCGGGACTCAACTGATCCGTATGAAGTACACGGTCCAGCTCCTCCCGCGTCGAGCCCTCCGCTCCCAGTTGTACCATCGCCAGTGCCATTGCTACGCTATAAGGAGACATCACTACATTCTGTTCTGGCTGGGCCTTGTTCATTTGTAGATAAAGCTCCAATCCGAACCGGTTGTCCGCCCTCACAACGGCTGGCTCCAGCTCCGTGAGATTGGGCTTCCTTTCATTTATATTTCGGCTATCCGTGTTCCCCCCGCTTCCGCAAGCGGCCAGCAAAAGAACGGCAGTACTGAATGCCACCATCGTATATACCTTCATCATCTTGCCTGCCCTAACCGCTCCTGACCTGCGCTTTCGGCTTGTCGATACCATTTCATGCATTCCCCCTCTCTCGACTCTAAGCTCCTAACGCATCATTTGCATCCGATGTTGCAAAGATGTCATAGCATCAAGTCTCTTAATGCCCTCTGATGCCCTGTAGGAACATCTCTTACGCTCACCTTATGAATACTATCCCCTTCGCTCAGGTCCAGGAGTTTGTCCAGCAGGCACATAAGATTCTAGTACTTGCGTACGCTTCTATTACTGTGGTTTGGAAACACAGATTCCAATCCGAAAATCTAATTTATTTATTATAAGGGAATTTATTGAATTACAAACATAATTCATGTATAATAAGAACAAATGTTCCTATGAATTTGATTTTGGGGGTGAAATCCATGTACTTGAGCTTAATGGCGCAGGAAACGGAGCTTGATTTCAGCTCCTTGGAAGCATGCATCCGTGCTCTGTACGCAGCCAGATGGCCGGAAGGGTTTCGCTGTCCTTACTGTGAGCACTCCCATGCCTACGAAATCAATACCAGGAAGCTCCCCCTCTATCAATGCAGTCTGTGTGAGCGCCAAACATCCCTAATAGCCGGCACAGTTATGGAAGGAAGCCACACCGATCTTCGAAAATGGATGCAGACTATGCAGCTTGTCGCCCATGCTTCCCCTGGTATCAGTGCTTTGCAGCTGAGTCAAATCATTGGTGTGACTTACAAAACAGCCTGGCTCATGCTCCACAAGCTCAGAGCAGCGATCGATTCCTTTAACGGCAGGGAGGAGCCGCTTCAGGGACATGTTCAGATCAACTCTGCCTTTTATGGCAAACCTTACGGCTCCGTCATTCATGAGCACCCTCAACGACAGCCTCTTCTGATAGGCGCTTCTATTGACATGCTCGGCGTGCCAACCCGCATTCAGATCATGCATATACCAAAACATCATATGAACGGAACTACGGTCCGCGGCAGTGGTGTCCAAGCATTTATTCGGATCCATGTAGATCCTGTAGCTTTGCGAGTAGAATGCAACACTGCACATTTCAGCAGCCGTCGCTTTCGTTCGTTACTAGCTGTTGCTGCACAAGCCTCTCAATGGATGAACCTGACTTTTCATGGAATTGGTCCAAAGTATCTCCAGCGATACTTGGAGGAATACATATATCGCTATAACATGACGGCCAAACAACTCCCTGTATGGTCGAATTTAATTCGACTATGCGCTTCTTCGCCTCGCACAACCTACTCAGCCCTAACCGGAAATCGCTCCGGTTCTTCAAGCAAAGCTTACTATCGCGATAACCTGGCTTCCTGACCAATCCTCGTCATAACAATCCTGGAACTAATCAAGTGGCAATTTTCACTTCTCAGCTCTTCCTGCTTCCCAGATCTCAAAGCCTTCCTCGATCTCCATATCTTCCTGGATTTCCATATCTTGCTCGTTATTCATATCTACCTGGATCTCCATACCTTGCTCGTTCTCCATATCTTCCTGGATCTCCATACCTTGCTCGTTCTTAATGCCTTTCTTATTCTCCAGACCTTTCATCAATCCTACCTTCCTTTGTTCTCCCTACTTTCCTTGTTCTACTGTCTTTCCTTGCTCTCCTTACTTTTCTCGCTCTTCCTACCTTCCTTGTTCTCCAGACCTTCCTTACCTTCCTTACCTCCTTGCTTTCCTTATCTTCTTGTTCTACAGACCTTCCTTACTCTGCTTACCTTCTTGCTCTTCTCGTTCTTCTTGCTCTTCTTACTCTTCTTGCTCTTCTTGCTCTTCTTGCTCTTCTTGCTCTTCTTGCTCTTCTTGCTCTTCTTGCTCTTCTTGCTCTTCTTGCTCTTCCTACTTCTTTGTTCTCTATGCACGGTTCAGTCGAGAATATCTTGCATTCCTTTGAATCGGCCTTATCTTTGCATTCCATCGAGAGAGCGCACGCGATCTTTACTCATCCTGAGCCAAGGGGATAGTGGACATATACCCGCTAGAGGGGCTACAGCACATAGAGCATCCAAGCAGCATCCCCTCACCCTCACCCTCCCTTCGGAGCTACCCACGCCCGCGCTGCGCTTCCCTACCTTCAATCTTAGTCAGATCACAAAATCCAGTGCATCCTCATACTCCCGGAACTTTCGGGTGTCTTTAAGCGCAGGGCTGTAAATATGAAGCGATACCGTGCGGTCCGGACCCGCATTATGCATTTGATGAATTTGCCGCTTAGGAGCCAGGAGGCATTCTCCCGCAGCTAGGGAGTATTCTTTTTGAAGCTGCGGGAACCCATAGGTATCAAGGGTAAAAATCCGATTGCTCAATCGGCCTTCCAGCACGACCGCACAGCCCACGGAACGGCCATGATCATGAATCCAGGTCTGGGTTCCCGGAGGCAGATGGACGAGCACGACATCCATGGCATCGCTGTGAAACAAGCTTTTTCTGCCGTAGGGCAGCTCATAAGGCTCGGGAATCTCCCCCAATGCTTCCATCGGGACCTTCCAATCCTGAATCCATTGCTGGAGCATCCGTGGCGAAGATACAGCTTGATTGCTTGATCTGAGCGTACACTCGAGCGTTTCGAAGCAGACCATTTAAGATCACCCTCCATGATTCAAATCATTGATCAAAACAAGTTCATTTATCTTATATTTACCTATTCGTATGCCGGGCTTTAGGTAAATGTCCCTGCCATTCGATCCCTTCTTCCGAATAAGTTCAGCGATTTTAAGAATGTTTTAAGAAAAGGGCACTGCACTTGTTAAGATTTAGAAGCTATACTGAGTAAAAAGTTTGATAAAAAGGAGGCCAGCCTTTGATGGCGCAGCCAACTATTTTATTGGTGGATGATGAACAGGAAATCATCGATCTGCTGGAAATTTATTTAAAAAATGAAGGGTACCGCCTGCTTCGGGCGGGCAATGGCGTGGAGGCTTTGTCTGTTTTGCAGAAAGAAAAGGTAGATCTGATCGTACTGGATATCATGATGCCCAAGATGGATGGGATCGAAGCCTGTCTTAAAATTCGCCAGGATCAAAATATGCCGATCATCATGCTCTCTGCCAAAAGCCAGGATATGGATAAAATTCTGGGCCTCAGTACGGGGGCTGACGATTATTTGTCCAAGCCCTTCAATCCGCTAGAGTTGATCGCCCGGATCAAATCTCAGCTGCGCCGGTACACACGCCTGAATGTCGGTCAACCACACAAGGATCATGAGCTGGAGGTTGATGAGCTGACAATTAACACGGCTACGCATGAGGTGAAGGTGGACGGCCGCGAGATCAAGCTCACACCGCGTGAGTTCGCCATCCTGGAGCTGCTCGCCCGGCATCGCGGTACGGTCTGGAGCATCCAGAAGATTTATGAGGCGGTCTGGAAGGAAGCTTATCTGGATTCTGACAATACGGTCATGGTACATATCCGGAAAATTCGTGAGAAGATCGAGGATAATCCGCGTAAGCCCAAATTCATTAAAACGGTGTGGGGAGTTGGATATAAAGTTGAATAAGAATAAGAAGGCGCATCTTCCAAAGCTGAAAAAACCGGTGCTGCAAAGGTTTCCTTTCAATTGGTTTCCGTTTAATCTGATCCGGGCACTGATCTACTTCCTCATGGACATCTACCGGATGGTCCGCAAGCATGTGGAGCAGAGCATCCGCCTGCAGCTTGTTCTTACCTTCGCGGTCTGTTTCTTGGCAGCACTGATGTTCTATGGCCTCAGCTCTGAGCTATTCGGCAAGCTTAATAAAGGCACCGTCATCGATTATTCCTCCGGCATCCGGCGGATCGATGGTGAGGCCCGGGAACTGGTCAGGCTTTTGGAGCCTGCCGATGAGCACGATATCGAGGAATTTGTTCCGCATGAGGTTCCGAACAATATTCCCCCCAGTATCGAACCTGCCGCTTCCCAGTCTGCCAGCCAAGCAATGGCTACACCAACGCCATCCGGCAGCTCAGCGTCTCCTTCAAGCAGCTTGAACACCCCTACTCAGGAGGGCACCTCAGGAGCTTCCGGCAATCCAGCTCAAGGGAGCGGACAACCAACGGCAACACCGCCCGCTTCTGCGAACCGGCAAGCTTCGCAATCGGCGGAGAAGTTGAAGAAGATCAACGATTTCAGGCTGCTTTCTTTTCAGAGCAATGTCAAAAGACTGGCTACTAATGAAAAATATAAGGTCGTGATCACCAATCTCGAGGGTAAAGTCGTATTCCGAAGCGATAATGCGCCTGAAACCTATGTAGATGTGCACAGCGTAATACGCAATGCCATGGATACCCGCAACAGCTATGACCGCTACTCCCGATCTGAGTTCTCCAGCTTCTATCCCGTGACTTACAACAACCAAAAATCGTATCTGGTCGTAAGCGCCATCCCTGAGCCTCAAATCAGCTTTACCAAAGAGCGAAGCCCGATTTCTTTGCTGAGCGCGCTGGCTCTCTTCATCTTTCTCTTTTACTTCCTCACTCAGAAAAAAATGCGCTATGTGGAGGAATTGGCCGGTGGACTCCGGATTATCGCGACAGGCAATCTCGATCACCGGGTCGTAGAGCGTTCGCGGGACGAGCTCGGGGCACTGGCCCGCGGCATGAATCAGATGGTCGACGACCTTCAGTTCAAGATGGAAGAGGAACGCCGAGCCGAACGGCTCAAGAATGAATTGATCACGAACGTCTCGCATGACCTGCGCACCCCACTTACACTGATCATGGGTTATTTGCGGCTGCTTCATGACAAAAACTACGATTCCAAGGAGCAGGAAGCCTCCTACATCTCCATCGCCTACAATAAGTCCGAGAAGCTCAAGGGCTTGATTGACGATCTATTCGAGTATACGAAGCTGTCGAATCAAGATGTGCCCCTTAACAAACGCGGTGTAGCCATCAATGAACTGCTGGATCAACTGCTCGAGGAGTATGTCACCTTGAGTGAGGAGAACGGTTTGAAGCTGGTGCGCAGCATTCCTCATGAACGGCTGAAGGTGAATGCCGACGTGGACAAGATGATACGCGTCTTCGACAATCTCCTGGGCAATGCGATCAAATACAGCCCGAAACCCGGTACGATAGCTGTCGGGCTGGCCAAAGATGGAAACTGTGCCGTGATCCGCGTCAGCAATAAGGCCGATGCCATGACCCGGGAGGAGCTTGAGCAGTTATTCGACCGCTTCTACCGCATAGATCCTGCCCGAAGTTCGATAACCGGGGGCTCCGGTCTGGGGCTCGCTATCGCGAGGAGCATTATAGATTCGCATGATGGAGAGATTTGGGCCGAATCGGCTGACGGCGAGATTCATTTTTATGTTAAACTGAAGCTCGTATACTAAGGAAAGGAAGAACTGATCGTATGCCTGGCTATTTATTGGATTTAGATGGAACTTTGTACAACGGAGACAAACCGATAGCTGGAGCCGCCGAGTTTATCCGTCATTTGCGCGACAAACGTCATCCCTTTGTGTTCCTGACCAACAACTCCTCACGAACACCACAGGAGGTGGCTCATCATCTCAAGGCGACAGGCATCGAGGCGCTCCCAGAGGAAGTACTGACCTCCTCCCAAGCTGCTGCCCGGCACCTGCAGCAGCTCCGGCTTCCCACTAGTCGCGTGTTCTGCATTGGGGAGTTGGGCCTAAGGTCAGCCTTGGAGGAAGCCGGCTTCGAGCTGGCAGACCCTCAGGACGAGCCCGGAACCGTCAGTGCTGTCGTCCAAGGCATCGATCGGTCATTCGATTACGGGAAGCTCAAAGCTGCAACCTCCTATCTGCGGAGAGGAGCGGTGTCCGTCCTCACGAACCCTGACCATCTCCTGCCATGGAATGGAGAGCTGACACCAGGGGCTGGCTCCATAGGAGCCGCGATCGAGCGGGCCTCGAGTGTAAAGCCTATCGTGATCGGCAAGCCTTCGCAGATCATCATGCAGGCTGCCGTAGACAAGCTGGGGTTGCCTGTTTCGGAGATATGGACCGTCGGGGACAATTTATCTACCGATATACAGGGCGGCATTTCGATCGGCAGCAAGACCGCTCTCATGCTGACCGGGCTGATCACGGACCCTGCGGCTGCCGAAGAACAGATCGGTCGTCTGGGCATTCGGCCAGACCGGATTTGCATGCATTTGCAGGAATTGATTGAACCTTGACCTAGCAAGCAGAGCTCCTTCGTTACGACGAGGGAGCTTTTAGCTGTGTCGTTGACTTTTTAGAAACGAGGTGATACTATTTATTTTAATAACTAAAATATTTTGTTTTAAAATTTTAAATAAAGAAAGGATCGATTCCATTGTCCCCTCGCGAGCCGCACATCGAACGTTTCGAGCGTTCTTTTTTTACGTTGTTCCGCAAGCTGGGTCCGGAGCTGGGTCTTCCTGAGCATATCAGTCTGACCGGCCCTCAAACGATGATGCTCTATACGCTTCGCACGATGGGTCCCTGCCCCGGTGGCAAGCTAGCCCAAAAGATGGAGGTTACGCCAAGCGCGATCACCGTTATGATTGATCGGCTCGTTCAGCAGGGCTTCGTGGAGCGTACCCATGACGGGCATGACCGCAGGGTCGTCATGCTTTCCATCACCGATCAAGGTATGGATGTTCTGCAGCAGCTGCGGGTGATTCGGGATGAAGCGCTAAAACAGTATCTTGCTTACGTTGAACCGGACGAGCTGGAGTTATTCCTGGCGATCTTCGAGAAAATTGTTAAAAAAATCGAGGAATAGCTAAAGCCCTCCTACAGGAAACTAACCTATAAAAACGGGAGGAATCGAACATGTCGGAAACGCTGCAAAGCACACCGGAGGATGCAGGTGTTGAGCGCCGCGGCTTACTGATTGCCGGCTTGATTATTGCGATGCTGTTCGGTGCTCTCGAAGGTACGATTGTAGGAACGGCCATGCCCCGCATCGTCGGGGAGCTCGGCGGCCTGAGCCTGATGACCTGGCTCACGACAGCTTATATGCTGACTTCGACCACAGTCGTTCCTATCGCAGGTAAGCTGGCCGACCTGCTGGGACGCAAGTCCATTTATGTAACAGGCCTCGTTATCTTCATGATCGGCTCGGTCCTGTGCGGGATGTCACAGACGATGGGACAGCTTATTTTCTTCCGGGCATTGCAAGGAATAGGCGGCGGCATCATGATGCCGATGGCGATCATCATCATCGGGGATATATTCACCGGTGCACAGCGTGCCAAGTGGCAGGGTGTGTTCGGCGCCATCTTCGGCCTCGCCTCCGTCATCGGTCCCCAGATCGGCGGCTGGATCGTCGATTCCTTGAACTGGCACTGGGTGTTCTACATCAATCTGCCTGTCGGTATTATTGCTACCCTGCTCATCTCGCTTGGTCTACAAAGTTACAAAGCCACCGGACCAGTCAAGTTCGACCTGGCCGGCATGTTTACCATGATCGTAGGCGTGGTATCGCTGCTTCTGGCTCTGACCTTCGGAGGAACGGAATTCCCTTGGGCCTCCTTGCAAATTATCGGCCTGTTCGTGCTGGCAGTCGTGTCCCTTGTCTCCTTTGTCAGGATCGAATCCAGAACTCCTGAACCGATACTGCCGGTGCAGCTGTTCAAAAACCGGACATTCACCGTGGTGAACGGCATCGGTTTCTTCATGAGCGTAGGCATGTTCGGCGCCATCATGTTCGTTCCTCTATTCATGCAGGGCATCGTCGGCATCAGCGCTTCTGCTTCGGGTACGGTTATGACCCCGATGATGGTTACGATGATTATCGCCAGTATTCTCGGCGGCCAGTTGGTTTACCGAATCGGAGCTAGACTACAGATGATGGCTGGGATGATCATCATGTCCGGCGGTTTCCTGATGCTGACGACCTTGAACATGACGACTACCAAGCTGTATGCGAGCGGTATTATGATGGTGATCGGTCTTGGGATGGGCCTTGTGATGCCGCTGCTAACCCTAATCCTGCAGGAAAGCTTCCCTAAGAAGGATCTCGGCGTCGTCACATCATCCAGCCAGTTTTTCCGGCAGATCGGGGGAACCTTTGGGATGACGATTCTCGGGGTGGTGATGAACAATCGTTCGGATACTCTTCTCAGCACCACGCTTGTTCCGATGCTGCAGAAGCTGCCTAAGGAAGCCGGGGCTATGGTTGACAAGCTGACCGCTTCGATTCATACGAATCCACAAGCGCTGTATTCGGCCCTGTTGAATCCGGAGACACTGAAGCAATTTCCCCAAGAACTGACGAACGTCATGGTTCCTGTGATCAAGTCTGCGCTCGTCGATTCTCTCCATGCCGTCTTCTGGTTCGGCCTTGGATTCGTGCTTATTGGAGCTATCCTAACCCCGCTGCTTGGCAAGGTGAAGCTGATCAAGCGCGGCAAAGAGAGCGGCGACTCTGTGCAGCCTGAGGTTGCTGCCAGATAAACGTAGCTTTGAGCCAAGGCAAGCAGCCTGTAAGCCCTCCTGCCCCGCATCGTGCGGAGTGCTGGAGGGCTTCTTGCATGAGGTTGCAGACACCATAATTAGCTTTTTCCGGTGTTAAGCCTGTCCATGACATGCTTCAGCTTAAGCGCCGTGTCCGAGCCCAAAGAGGGTGTGTAGACGCTCATGCGCAAATCCGTCTGTCCCTGAACTTGTAGCGAACTAAGGTCAAAAAGCATTTTTCCCGCTTTCGCATGGCGGAATTCGATAAACACCTCGGGCCCCGGACTCACGTCGTTCCGGTTCCAGAGGGAGACAAAGTCTGGATTCTGCTTGCTAAGCCGTTCAATAAAAGCACCGTACCAAGGGTCACCGACATATCGGCCGTAATAGTAACGGAATATCGCCAGGAAGCCGCAAACAAACTCATACCAGTTGGCGGCCAGCGCCCGGAACTCCTTACGGGTAAATAACAGCCAGATGAGATTGCGGTCCTCCGGCGGCACAAGGTTAAAATCCATAAATATGGCGGCGGCCGCTTCATTCCAGCCTACGATCTGACAGCGGCGATCTGAGATAATGGCCGGACAAGAAGCTAGCTCAGTCAGCAACATTTGCAGCGACGGCGGGATCGGCGCCGCTGTTTCCGTATCCGTGGCAACCGTCGGTTGGATCGGCTGCTCAGAGGCCAGGGTGAACAAATAATGCCGCTCGTCCTCATTCAGCCTCAGCGCGGAAGCAATACACTCCATCACCTGGGTAGATACCGTGATCTCTCGGCCTTGCTCCAGCCACGTATACCACGTCGTACTGACGCCTGCAAGCTGAGCGACCTCTTCTCTGCGGAGTCCTGGAGTGCGCCTTCTCGTACCCGCTGGAAGCCCGACATCAACAGGCTGCAGACGGGCCCGGTGGGCGGACAGAAATTCGGCCAATGCCGAGAGGCGGGCATCCTTGTTCATCGTCACGGGTTAGAGACCTCCTTGTTTGACTTGGATTCGATGCTTCATCATGTTATTCATTATACCAGGATAACTAGCAACTTGTAATAGGATAACACTTCTGTCATGATTAGAACATAGGATCTGGTCCTAACACTAGGCCAAGGAGGCTGATTTGGAATGGTACCAAGAGTTGTCGTTACTGGAATGGGTGTCGTCAGTCCGATCGGGCAGTCCACGGAGACGTTTTGGAATGCACTGACTGCCGGAACGTCCGGGATTAGCCAGATTGATACTTTTGATGTTTCGGCTTATAAAGTACGTATCGCAGGGAGTGTCAAGGATTTCGATCCTGAAGCGTCCATGGACAAACGAGAAGCCCGCCGGATGGACCGTTACTGCCAATTTGCTGTCGTCGCTGCCAAGCAAGCCATTGCCGATGCTGGACTTGAGATCTCCGAGACGAATGAAAGACGTGTCGGCGTCTACATCGGAACAGGCGTCGGCGGCCTGCATACGATGCTCGATAATTATAAAACACTGCTAGAGCGAGGTCCTGGCCGCGTCAGCCCGACCGTCGTGCCGATGATGATCGCGAACATGGCCGCTGCTCAAGTCAGTATCTTGACCGGCGCCAAAGGCCCATCGCTTGCGCCGGTGACGGCTTGCGCGACAGGCAATACCGCTATCGGCGAAGCGTTCAAGCTGATTCAGCGTGGAGGTGCCGACGCCGTCATCGCCGGAGGTGCCGAAGCGACGACGCACGGAATTGCGCTCGCAGGCTTCGGTAACGCTTCGGCAGCATCGATGCGCAATGACGCACCCGAGCAGGCAAGCCGACCATTCGATGCCGGACGAGACGGATTCGTCATGGCCGAAGGCGCCGGCGTGCTTGTCCTGGAATCGCTCGAGCATGCAAAGGCGCGCGGTGCTCATATCTATGCGGAGCTCGTGGGCTATGCCGCCACCTCGGATGCTTACCATATCGTCGCTCCCGACCCGGAAGGCCGCAGTGCCAGCGCCGCGATGACGCTCGCGCTGCAGGACGCCGGACTTCCGCCCGAGGCCGTCGATCATGTCAACGCTCATGCCACCGGCACGGAGGTCGGCGACATTGCAGAGACGATCGCCGTCAAAGCAGCCCTAGGCCAGCATGCTTATCATATCCCGCTCACGGCCAATAAGTCGATGACCGGCCATATGCTGGGGGCGGCAGGTGGCGCGGAAGCCATCGCCCTGATCCAGACGATCCGACACGGGCTGATCCCGCCGACGATCAACCTGGATACCCCAGATCCGGCCTGCGACCTGGACTATGTACCGCTTAAGGCGCGGCGCGCTTCGGTAGAAGTCGGGCTGTCAAATTCCTTCGGCTTCGGCGGGCATAACGCCGTCCTCGTATTTCGCGCTTATGTCTAATGAAACAGGCAGGGCTTCCCTCTTCTCACGAGGGAAGCCCTGCCTGTTCTGTTAAGCGCCTAACGGCGCTAATGATCTTCAATCGGCTGACCGACATCCTTCAGCTTGTCTTCTCTAGCATCGGCAGCCAGCCGCTCCAGCCAGCGCAGCTCGACCTCGGCATGCTCCAGGCGGCCTTTCATCATATGAAGCACGCTCCGCGGTACTTCGTCGATATGACTGTGATAGACCTCCTGAAGAGAACTTACCGCTCTGCGCTGCTCTTCGAGCTTAATCTGAAGCTGCTCATAGATCCGTTCTTGGTTACCGTACCTGGCGAAGGCCAATGCCGCATACAGCGGATGGTAGACCATCTTGGTATCGGCAAACTGCCCGTCAAGCAGCTCGTGGAACAGCTGCTTGCCAGCTTCCGTGATCCGGTACACGGTCCGATCGGGGCGGCCGCTGTCCTTGAGCGTAGCGGCCTGCTCCACCGCTCCGGACTTGGCCAGCGTATCAATCGCGTAGTAGAGCGAGCCTTCCTGCATCTTGATATAATGCAGCATGGCCCGCTCCTTCATCTTCTGCCGCATTTCGTAAGGATGGCTGTCCGCTTCCATCAATAGCCCAAGAATAACCAGCTTCATCGACATCAGCGTTCGGCTTCCTTAGATGTGACCATGCTGAGGAGCGGGTATCTCGCCCTCATCAGCCTTGCCGGGCTTGCGGGCGCCGCCTGATGGGAGCTCCAGTCTGGACTTGCCGAGCAGCAGCACGAAGATAAAGCCCAGGATGGCGATAATAATTGAAATCTGGAAGACGTAAGCAATCGAATCTGCCAGGCTTTGCGTTAGTTTCTCAAGAACCGGCTTAGGTACCGCCTGACGGAACTGTTCGCTCAACAAAACCTGCGGATTGGCAGGCGCTTGGGCCGAGCTATTCCCCGGCAGCAGCTCTGCAATACGGTTTTTCAAGGCAAACGACTGCACCGCTCCAAGCACGGTGACTCCTACGGCCGAGCCGATGGTACGGAAGAATGAAACCAGCGATGTGACGACGCCGCGGTATTCGAAGCTTACGCTCTGGACGGAGGACATCGAAATAACCGGGAATTGCACCCCAATTCCAAGCCCAAGCAGGACCATGTAGCTCGTAATCAGCCAACGCGGCGTTTCGACCGACACAGTTCCGAGTAGAATTGTGGAGATCAGCAGCAGCACGGCTGAGCCTAGCATAATATTGCGGTAAGACGCCTTGGCGAGAAAACGTCCGCCAATGGCACTGCTCGCCACGACGCCCAGCATCATCGGCGTCAGCACCAGACCTGCGCTCGTGGCCGAGCCCTGGAACACGCCCTGCACGAACAGCGGGATATACGTCGCCGCCGAGATCATCAGCGTTCCGTAGAAGAAGCTCACGCCCATGCTGGCGGTAAACAGCTTGGACCGGAAGAGCTGGAACGGCACGATCGGCGCAGAAGCACGGCGCTCAACCTGATAGAACAACACCAGCAGCGCAGCCGCTGCGACAAAAAATCCGATAATCGTCGCCGAACCCCAAGCATATTCCTTGCCCCCGAGCTCCAGTCCGAGCATCAGCGAAATAACCGCTGCCGCGAAGACCAGGGTACCGAGCCAGTCGATCTTCTGGTTCGGGTTTTTAGGAAGAGCAGGATGATAGCACAGCGAAATGAACACTAGCGACAGCACGCCCAGCGGCAGATTGATGTAGAAAATCCACTGCCAATTGACGTAATCGGTGAAATACGCGCCGGCCAGCGGCCCGAGTACGCTCGATATGCCGAAGACTGCTCCGAACAGCCCCTGCATCTTGCCCCGTTTCTCTGGCGGGAAAATATCGAAGATAATGGCGAACGTAATCGGCATCAGCGCCCCGCCCCCGATCCCCTGGATCGCGCGGTAGATGATCAATTGCAGCATCGAATCCGACGTGCCGCACAACGCTGAGCCGATCATGAAGACGACCAGACCGATCAGGAAAAACAGCTTGCGTCCATACATATCCCCCAGCTTGCCGAAGATCGGCATCGCTACGACGTTGGCAATCAGATATGCGGAGAATACCCAGACAAACTG
The DNA here is from genome assembly GCF_038070315.1 of Paenibacillus filicis. NCBI lineage: Bacteria > Bacillati > Bacillota > Bacilli > Caryophanales > Paenibacillaceae > Paenibacillus > Paenibacillus filicis. The sequence continues at coordinate 277,368 of NZ_JBBPCC010000003.1, forward strand.
ATCCAATCCCCCGAGCTCCCCCAGTATCGTCGGCATCGCCGTCGAGACGATCGTCTGATCCAGCGAAGCGAGCAGCAAGGCCAGCATCAGACCTGTGACCGTCCAGGGAATATTGGACTTTTTCTTAGCTTCCATCTGAAACCTCCATACCAATGAATAATTTAATCCTAAAGTGATTATACTCAAATTTGAGTAAGAAGCAAGAGAATAAATCAAGGAACTTGTCCTGTAGTTTGCCCTTCACTCCCCGTTATCATATAATTAAACGTGACAAGACCGTGCACGTTCACGCCTTTGGAGAGGAGGTACGACGTGAACCTGAACCAGTTGGAAACGCTTATTACCATTTCCAAAACGATGAGTTTTCGCAAAGCCGGAGAAGTGCTTAATTTGACTCAACCGGCCGTATCCGCCCAGATTAAAAGTCTGGAGGACGAGTTCAAGACCGTACTGATCGACCGGAACCAGCCTGTCACTTTGACCGATAGCGGACGTGTATTTCTCGACCATGCCGAGATGATTCTGCAAACTGTCGAGGATCTGAAGCAGCGGCTGGCTGACTTGAATCAGACCCCCCAAGGTCATATTCATCTAGGTACGACCACTTCGATCGCGATGCAGATCCTGCCGCGGGTTCTGTCTTACTTTCAAAATCAGTTCCCCCTGATCAAGACGACCATTCACTCGATGTCGACCTCACAGATTATGCAGAGTGTCGAGAACGGAACGATCGACCTTGGCATTACCTACTTGTTCGAGAAGCAGCCGTCTCTGGAGAGCTCGGTGCTGTATTACGACACCTTCGAGCTCACGGTAGCGCCTGCGCATCCGCTAGCCCGGTTCTCGCATGTGCCTATCGAGAAGCTTCATGAGCTGCCACTGATCATGCTGTCTCCCGAAACGGCAGGACGCCGATTCGTCGATCAAGTATTCAAGCTGCTGCACATCACGCCTCAGACGGTGATGGAGCTGTCCAGCAGCGAGGAAGTCAAACGGATGGTTGAGCTCAACCTCGGAGCCGCCATCATATCCAAGCTGTCCATTCAAAATGAACTGCGGCTTGGCACCCTGAAGATGATCAAGGTGAACGAGCTGGAAATCAGCCACCCTGTCGGTGTTGTGTACAAGTCGGGCCGCTACCTCAGCTCGGCGCTGCATCAATTCCTGCTCGACCTGAAGGGCATGCAGGAAATCCAATTCATAGGTTCGGAGTGAGCATAAGCTATGAAATTCGATTTACATACGCATCATGAGCGCTGTGGTCATGCGGTCGGCACGATCCGTGACTATGTTGAAGCCGGCATCCGGCATGGTCTTCAGGTCATCGGCATCAGCGACCATTCCCCCTACTTCGCCAGTCCCGAGGATCATGCACAGCCGGGCATCACCATGCCCAAGAGCGAATTCGCTCGCTACATCGATGAGGTCTTGAAGTTGAAGGCCGAGTACGCAGGGCGCATCGACGTGCTGCTTGGGGTTGAATCGGACTTCTTCCCCGAGCATGCTGAGGTGTATAAAGCGGTATACGCCCAGTATCCGTTCGACTACATCATCGGCTCGGTTCATCTCTCCGGAGGCGTAAGCATCTTCAACCGCAAACGCTGGAAAGGGCTGTCCGAGGCTGAGCAGGTCGAGCAGAAGAACATCTACTATGATCTAATCGAACAGTCTGCCCGCAGCGGCATGTTCCAGATTCTCGGACACATCGATGCGATGCGCGGCTTCTACCCTGCATTCGCAGACATTAAGACCGAAGCCGTCGACCGTACGCTGAAGGTCATCGGCGAGATCGGCGTCGCGATCGAGATCAATACCTCCGGCAAAACCAAGGATTGCGGCGGCTGGTACCCGATCCACGAGGTGCTGGAGCGGGCTTTCCACTTCAACGTACCAGTCACCTTCGGCTCTGATGCTCACGTACCGGATCGGGTAGGCGACGACTGGGACGAAGTCGCCGCCACACTCAAGGGCATCGGGTACAAGGAATGGGTCTACTTCAAGGAAAAGCGTCCGCATCGCGTAGCGCTCTAAGCGGGCCGCAGCAGGATAACGGCAAAAGGGCTGATGCCCCCGGCAGATTAATTCTGCAGGGGCATCAGCCCTTTTTTTGGCGACTTGCCTTCGCACTCTCTCCAACCCATGCTTTCCTTGCCCAGGCACGCAACTCGGCTCGGTTCGGTTCAAGCCTACAGCCGATTAGCGCAGGCTGCCCTTTGGCTTGACGCGGAGCCGATGGCTTGACGCAGCTGAGGAACGCCCCGCTGCTGCTTGGCGTGCCTTAGGCCGCCTTAGCGACGCCGTCTTCACTTGGCCGCCGAGACCAAGGCCACCTAGGCCGAAGCCGCCCCCGAACAGCTTGAAGATCGGACCAAACTGCTTGAAGATCGTCACCATCTTCTGCACTTTGCCCATCGTGGACAAGATCCCGTCCAGACCGCCCATACGATTGAAAAGTGCCAGGAAGTCTCCGCCTCCCGCAGCTCCGGCTAATTCGCCGGCACCTGCTCCTCCGGCTGCCCCAGCGGCGGCACCGCCGCCCAACGCCGCAGTCTGGCCTTGACCGAACGGTGAATATAAACCTTGGATCTCCGCCGTATTCAACCTCGGCTGAGGTCTGGCAATTCTCGGCTTACGGACCGGCCTGCTTCCCGCTGCCCTGCGTCCTGCCGCAGAGGAAGAAGCCCGATGCTTCCCGGATGCGCGTTGTTGTTTGCTCATACGTCGTACACCCTTCCTTCCGCTGACCACCGGTTCACCCCTACTCGTCTTGATCCAGGTGGCTCTACCCTAGCATATGTCCGGGCCTGCGGGTCCGATTGGGTCCCTTCCCACGTTCGGCAAAATAGGTCTTTGACACGAACCCGTTTAAGGAGTTAAGGTGCCGGCGTTGAGCGAAACAGGAAGCCGCCCTTGGGCGGTCAGATCGCCTGTAAGCACCAGCGCCAGCGCTCGCATCGCTGGCGACGTATTCTCATAGGCAGCCAGGTACGTCTGGACCTCGGGCAGCACATGGATGTCGAACGGAATCCGCGCAGCCGCGACAATCAGCCGGATGCCGGGCTGTGCTGCCAGTGACCGGATTAGCTGCGCCTGCTCCGGCAAGAAGGCCGCGTTGTAGCTGACGAATACGACCTGCTCCGTGCCAGCGGCCAGCTCCAGTACCTGCAGAGCTTCCTCTGCAGTCGGCCGTACTCCGATCCGCTCCTCGCGCACGTCGAGCTGCTTCGTCTCGAGCCAGTAGCCCAGCGACTGCTCGCGCGGCAGCACCTCATCGACCTCGGAGCCGACGCGCACCTCCGGCCAGACGACCAGCACCGGCTTGCCGCTATCCAGCGGAAGCTGCTCCGCGCCCCGGACCAGCGTAATGCTCCGCTCGCTCAGATGCTCGGCGAGCTTGAGCGATGTCTGCGACGCCAGGGAGCTACCCGGCTCCAGCGCCGCCGCGGACTCGAGCTCAGCTAGCGGCTGCTCGGCGGACACGCGGCGGTTCTTGAGCGCAAGCAGCCGCTCGACGGATCTGTCGATCCGCTCCTCCGTGATCCGGCCGGATGCCAGAGCCTGCACCAGCGCATCCAGCGCTTCGCGCTGAAGCCCGTAGCGGTGGCTCACTAGGATGAGGTCGGCCCCGGCTTCCACGGCCTTCACAGCCCCTTCTCCGACGCCGTAGAACTTGGCGATCGCATTCATCTCCAGGCAGTCCGTCACGACGACGCCGTCGTAACCGAGCTCTTGACGCAGCAGCCCGTCGATAACGCGGGACGACAATGTCGCCGGCAGCTTCTCCGGCTCTACCGCCGGGAAGAGCACATGCGCGGTCATCACCGCATCCGTCCCCTGCTCGATCGCCCGGCGGAACGGAGCCAGCTCCAGCGCATCCAGCCGCTCACGGTCATGGGGAACCGTCGGCAGCGCGTGATGCGAATCCTCGCCCGTATCCCCGTGCCCGGGGAAGTGCTTGACCGTTGCCGCTACACCGGCGTCCTGAAGCCCCTGCACGGCAGAGCAGCCCAGCTCGCCGACCAGCTCCGCGCTCCCTCCGTAGGAACGCACCCCGATGACCGGATTATCCGGGTTGTTATTGACGTCGAGAGACGGGGCAAAGTTCATATTGATGCCCATCTGGCGCAGCTCCGTTCCCGTCACCTTGCCAGCGATATAGGCCGCCTCGGGATCGCCGATCGCGCCCAGCGCCATATTGCCCGGCATGACGGTTACACCCCGCTCGATCCGCGTCACCATCCCGCCCTCCTGATCGACCGCGATCAGCAGCGGAGGCAGACCCGCCTGCTCGGCCGTCTGCTGCAGGCCAGCCGACATCGCCGCCACCTGGGCCGGCTCCTCCAGGTTGCGGCGGAAGTAAATAATGCCGCCGATCCCGTCTTCGGCAATTAGCTTCCGTATTTCCTCCGAAGGCGCCTTCCCCGGGAAGCCGCACATCAGCAGCTGCCCGATTTTTTGCCTCAAACTAAGTTCACCCGCCTGCCAGACCTTGTTCCCCATTTCCTTACTCCTCCGTCTCTTCGCCTGCAGCTCCAGGCTTGATTCGCTCCCGGAATTCCGAGGGCGTCATTCCTTCGTATTTATGAAAGACCTTCGTAAAATATCTCCGCTCCGCATAACCGACCTGCTTGCCGATCTGCGTCACGCTCTTCTCGCTCGTCAGCAGCATGTGCTTGGCCAGCTCCATCCGCTCCCGGGTCAGATACTCAAGAAAGGTCTCCTGATGGTGCTGCTTGAACAGCAGGCTGAAATAGCTGCAGCTGATGCCTAGATGCTGGGCCAGCTCATCGAGGCCCAGGTCCCGCGACAGATGCTTCTGCATATAGTCCCGGGCCGAAGCCATCAGCAGCTCAGGCGTCTTGCGGCGCCCGGCGCTTGTCTGCTGGCATTCCTGCACGAGCATATGGATGCACTCGACCAGACATTTCACGCCTGTCGACTCCTCCAGCTTCGTCCAGATCTTCTTCTCCTGCGCGCCGTCTAGCAGACCGATCGACCTCATCTCGCGCAGCAGATGCAGATTGAGGAAGTGCAGCATCTGCTCGATCCGCATCGAGCCCTGCCCCGCCAGCTCCTTCAAGCTGCGGTTCAGCTCCTCAAGCGATTGCTCGATCCGGGCAAGGTCCCCCTGCGTCAGCCCGCCGACCAGGCCATCCGCCACGTCCCAGTACGTATTGCCCGATCCGTCCGGAGCGGATGCCGACTCGATCCAGACGATCTGCTTGTTCTCCAGCGCGAGCTGGAGTCCCCGCTGCGTACGGCGATAAGCCTCCGCCAGCAGCTCAACGGGGACGACTGAGGGGTATACACCCACGCTGACCGACAGCTTAACGTACTGCTGGACGGCGGTCTGGATCTGCTCTGACCAGTGCCCAAGCATCTCCTGAGGGATTCCAGAGGCATCGTCCTTGTAAGAGGACGGAAGAGGAATCAGGATGCACCACTCCCCCTCGCGCGTCAGCAGCACCGCATACTCGGCCACCTCCGAGCGAAGCGCCTCCTGCAGCACGTTGCGTACCGCAAAGTGGACAAGCTTGCGCTCCCGCTCATCCTGCTTGGCGATCTGTGAATAATCGTCCAGATCGATCAGCAGTATCGCGTAATACGGGTCCAGCCAGGACCGGTCCTCCTCGTCAAGCAGACGGTGTAGAGGAAAGGACGTATAGTCCATCAGCAGATCCAGCAGCACCTTCTCATAGACCAGCTCGGAAATCTCCCGCCACTTGGTGGATTCTCTGAGCTGATGCTGCTTATATTCCCGGATTTCCCCGGCCAAGCGCCCGATCACCAGCTCCAGCTCCTCATAATCGATCGGCTTGAGCAGATAATCACAGGCTCCGTACTTGATGGCAGACCGGGCGTAATCAAATTCCTGGAACCCGGTCAGCATAATGAACTGCCCCTCATAGCCCCGGTCGCGAAGCTGCCTCAGCAGCTCGATCCCATCCATCACCGGCATCCGGATATCAGAGAGAATGAGATCCGGATGCTTCTCGGCGGCCAGCTCAAGCGCCTTAGCCCCATTGGAAGCAGTGCCGATCACATCGACCTCCAGCTGCTCCCAGGGGATGATTTTCTCCAAATTCCGGACGATGTTGATTTCATCGTCGACCAGCATTGCTTTGATCTTCAAGCCTTATCACCAGCTTTGTTTAGGTATCGAACAGCGAATCCACGTGCCCTTGCCCTTCTCCGTACAAATCATCAGGCCGTACCGGTTGCCATAATGAATGCGCAGCCGGTCGGCTACGTTGGGAATCCCCAGTCCGACACGCTCGGAGGGAGCCTCCTCCTTGCCTTTCGTCAGCATGGCGGCCACCCCTCCGCTCAGACGAAGCAGTACTTGCTCCGGGATTCCCGGCCCGTTATCCTCCACCCAGACGATCACGGCCTGCTCCGTTTCCTCGGCGGCAATGCGCAGGAAGCCCTTCTTGCCCCCAGCCCCCCAGTGCTCCTCGTCAGACTCCTCGAACCCATGCTGGATGCTGTTCTCCAGCAGCGGCTGCAGCGACAGCTTCAGAATCGGCGTCGAAGCGAGGTGGGCCGGTACATCGATCTCATAATCGAACCAATCCTCGAAGCGGTACTTCTGAATTTCCAGGTAATTGGTCAGATGCTCGATCTCCATGGACAGTGGAATTTCTTCCTTCTGATAAAAGCTTACCCGCAGCAGCGTCCCCAGACGCTGGACCATCCGGCTTACCTTGCGCCCTTCATTTTGAGCAGCAAGCGCATTGATCGACTCCAGCGTATTGAAGAGAAAGTGAGGCTTGATCTGCGCCTGCATCAGCATCAGCTCCGCCTTGTTCTTGCGCTGCTGCTCCTGCTTGACCTCGACCAGCAGCGTATCGATCCGCTCGATCAAGCTATTGAAGCCGCGGGCGAGCACATTGGTCTCATCCTTGCCTGCGGGCTTCACCCGGACCGAAAGATCGCCGATCTCGACTTTCTTCATGGAACCGGCCACGTACAGAATAAACTTGATGATTCGTCCGACAAACAGCAGGTTGAACATCAGCGCGCTGAGTACACACAGTGCCGTGATAATCCCGATCCATAGCATCACCTGCTCGGAGCGGCCGGACAAATACGCCCACGGAGTGACGGACACGACGCTCCAATTCATCCTTCCGAAGTTATCCAGAGCCAGATGATGCACGGAAACGACGCTTTCCACGTCCTCGAACTTTGTTTTGCGGCTGGTGTACTCGCCGGACAGCTCCAGCTTGTTCTTTGTCAGGGAGTGAATGCTCTGCCCGCCCAGCTTGCCTTTGTTATCGACCATGATCAAGCCGTCCTGATTGACGATCATGAAGCGGACATCGTCGCTATGGTTCGTTCCGAAATAGTTAAAAATTTCATGAAGCTCGTTGAATTGAAACTGCTGGAGCATGATCCCGATATTGTTCAGCGTGTAGATATCGTTGATCACACGGATCTGGGTAAACAGCGACGGATTGTTCGTAATCTCCGGGTCCTCGTAAGGCCCGATCCACCGCGGAATGCCGTTCAGCTGGAATGCCTCGAGCAGCACGGGGTGCTTGATGAGTGATTCGTACGGATAACGGCGGTATCCGATCTTGCCCTCACTGTACGTATTGCCGTTCAGGCTGTACAGCGTAATCGCATAGGAAGGAGAGAATTTTAGAAACGTGCGCTGCAGCAGCCGCTCATACTCCGCTTGGCTCACCTGATCCAGACGGTCGGACCGCAGCACCCGCTGGATATCTTCGCGAAGCATGGAATCCTCGGAGAAGTAGTTGGCCTCCTTCAGCACGTAGGTGATATTGCGGCCAACGGCCTTCAGCGTAAATTCCGACTGCTCGGCATAATTTTCTTGAATGATGTGCTGCGAGAGCAAATAGGTGATGGCGCCCAGCACGCAGAAAGGGACAAGGATAAAGGCGAGAAAGCCCAAAAATACTTTTTTTCTCAGATTCATGGCAGTCGCCTCAGCTCTTGGTTGGCCTCTTCCTGAACCCGCTGCATACGCTGAAGCACCTGCTCTGCCGTCAGCCTGCGGCCGAGCAGCTCCTGCATGGAGGTCTCCAGCGTCTCGCGCACCTTCGCCTGCACGATGGAATCGAAGGCCGGGAACGTCTTATTCTTCGACGCCTCAAGCAGCACTCCGATAATCGGATGAATACCCGTCATATCCGTAAGCTTCATCGCAGGCAAAATGCCGGATTCCTTCAGTTGGCGCTTTTGTATCTCGTCACTGTACATAATTTTGATAAATTCAACGATGGCTTTGTACTCCCGGTCGTTCAGGTTCGATGAAAACCCGTAGCCATTGGAATGGCTGCCGTTGATCAGATCATCACCCTTCCCCCCGGCACTCGGGAAGCTAAAGAAACCGATATCATCCATAATCCTGGACTGCTCGGGGTCCAGCAGCGAAGCATTGGCCCAGCTTCCGTCGAACAGCATCGCCGCTTCACCGGACCGGAACGTCTGATGTTGCTGCGCATACTTGCGGCCGAGACTCCCGCTCTGCAGATACTCCTTGTCGACCAACAGCTCGAAGCGCCGGAAGCCATCGAGCACATCAGGATCCGTCCATTTCCGCGACCCGTCCACAAAGCCTTCGACCGATTCGGGTCCTGCCGTGCGTACCCATAGCGTATTGAGCATCATGTTGATCGCCCACGCATCCGAAGAGGCATACGCAAACGGAGTAATCCCCGCTTCCTTCGCCTTGGACGCAATATCCAGCAGTTCTTGCCACGTCTGAGGGACCGAGACGCCCAGTCCCCGGAAGATGCGTTTGTTGTAAAAGACGCCCTCGACAAAGGATGCCGTCGGAAGCCCGTAGACATGTCCGTCGACCGTGAATTCATCCAGGCTGGAGAACTTGCTCTGAAGCCCCAGCTCCTCCAAAATCGGCGTCAGATCGAGCAGCCGCCGCGCCTTGACATATTTCCGTGTATCCGCCCCGCCGAACAAATCGAAAATCTTCGGGGGATTGCCAGCAGCCATCTCGGCCGGGAGCTTCTCGAAGCGGTTGACTTTATCCTCAATCCCCTCCAGCTCTACCTTCAGCCCAGGTACCTTCTCTTCCAGCTTGGCGGCCACATCTTCCAGAATACGGAGCCGCAGCCTGTCCTGGTCCTTCACCTGCGTATGCCTCAGCGTGACGGTAAACGGCTTGATATGCTGGGTCTTGTCGCTGGACGGCAGACCGGACTTAGCCGGAGTCAGCAGCCCGGAGCCGATGCTGCAGCCTGCAAGCATGCAGAGTACAACCACAAGCGTGACACACCCAGCGGCAGTTTTTGATTTCACCGGCTTCCCTCCGTCACTGGCTATCTTAGGTGTTCTTTTCGATTATAGTATGTCTTGCGTTGCGAGAGAGGGGACATTTTTCGCTGATGGCGGGATAAATTTCTCCAATCCGCTTTGCATTCGGCTGCGATCATATAGCTAGATTCTATTGCGCTTACTTGCTACTATAAACCAATTCAGGGAACCTGAACAATATGACTACTGCCGGACAAATACAAAAAAACCGATGCCGGGTATTCGCACCCGACATCGGTTGTGAGCTTAATCGTAGCTGGCCGGCTCAGTGAGCAACGGCGTTGTAAGTCATGATCCAGATCGAACCCGCGACGATGGTCAGCAGGATGATCAATCCCAGGACCAGGGCCATGATATTCCAGCGTGCATTGGGACCTTCCTTCACATGCATGAAGAACAGCAATTGCACGCCAAACTGCAGGATGGCTGCCAGCAGGATGATGATCAGCGTGCCGGTACGGCCTACCATCCCGTTCAGTACGATGACCAGCGGGATGATCGTCAGCACGATCGACAGAATAAAGCCGATCACATAGGACTTGAGCGAGCCGTGAGCGCCGCCGGCACCGTGATGCTCACCGCCATGTCCTCCAGCAGAAGGATGCGTTGTTTTGGATCCTGCCATCTTACATCACCCCCATCAGGTAGACGACAGTGAAGACGAAAATCCACACCACGTCCAGAAAGTGCCAGTACAAGCTGAGAACTTCAACCTTGCGCTTGGTGACCGGCGTAATGCCGCGCTTACGAAGCTGCAGCATCAGGCCAATCATCCAGATCAGACCGAGCGATACGTGAAGTCCGTGGGTCCCGACCAAGGTAAAGAATCCGGACAGGAATGCGCTGGTGCTGATCGTCGCGCCTTCGCCCACCATATGGACGAACTCGGTGACTTCAAGGGTAATGAACGCTGCGCCCAGCAGCGCCGTTACGCCGAGCCAGCCGATGAGAGCCTTTTTCTTGCCGGCGTTCATCGCCAGTACTGCCAAGCCGCTCGTAAAGCTGCTGGTCAGCAGGATGAACGTTTCGGCGATGATGCCCGGCATCTGGAACAATTCTTCTGGTGTCGGGCCGCCATTCGTATTGCCGCGCAGCACCACATAGGTGGCGAACAGCGTGGCGAACAGGATGCAGTCCGTAATCAGGAACAGCCAGAAGCCGAACGTCTTCAGCGATTCATGCTCATGCTCGTGATGCTCATCGTGACCGTGAGCCGCGTGTCCGTGCGAAGCCGCTTGTGCCATTAGACATTCACCCCCCGATAGCTGGCTTCCGTGCTTTTGATCTCATCGACCGGTATATAGTAATCCGTATTGTAGGTAAACGAGCGGACGATCATGCAGATTCCCACCCCGGCCAGCGCCGGGATCGCCATCCACATCCAATTCCAGACGAAGCCGAAGCCGACGAAGAACCAAAGGAACGACATGACGAACGGAATAGCCGAGTTGCGCGGCATATGAATCGGCTCCAGCTTGGCCTTGGCTCTCTCCGCATACAGTGCGGCAACCGCCTTCTCTCCGCCTCCCCGCTTCTGCTTAGTCTCCCACCAGTCGTCGGTTTCCTTGACCTCAGGCAGCACGGCAAAGTTGTACAGCGGAGCCGGCGAAGGAATGGACCACTCCAGCGTGCGTCCGTCCCAAGCATCGCCGTTCGTATCGCGCTCGTGATTTTTAATACTGTAGGCAATCTGCCACACCTGGAAGATAAACCCGATGCCCATCATAAATCCGCCGATGGTGGATACCATATTGAGCGGTCCCCAGCCCATGTCGAAATCATAGACGTACACCCGGCGCGTCATCCCCATCAGACCCAGGAAATACTGCGGCATGAAGCAAACGTAGAAGCCGATGTTCCATGTCCAGAAGGCCCATTTGCCCAGATGCTCGTTGAGCTTGAAGCCGAACATCTTCGGCCACCAGTAGTACAGACCTGCGAAGAAGCCGAATACGACCCCGCCGATCAAGACCTGATGGAAGTGAGCGATCAGGAAGTAGCTGTTATGGAACTGGAAGTCTGCTGGAGCTACGGACAGCAGCACTCCGGTCATCCCGCCTATAACGAAGCACGGAATGAATGCTATCGTCCACATCATCGGGGTGGTAAAGCGTATTCGCCCCCTGAACATCGTGAACAGCCAGTTAAATACTTTAACCCCGGTGGGTATGGCTATCGCCATCGTGGTTATGGCAAAGAAGGCGTTAACGTTGGCCCCCGATCCCATCGTGAAGAAGTGATGCGCCCAAGTGAAGAAGGACAGGACGCTGATGATCAGCATGGCGAAAACCATGGATTTGTAACCGAACAGCTTTTTCTTGGAGAAGGTCGCGACGATCTCCGAGAAAATCCCGAAAGCGGGAAGAACCACGATATAAACCTCCGGGTGTCCCCACATCCAGATCAGGTTGATATACATCATCGGGTTGCCCCCGCCGTCGAGCGTGAAGAAGTGAGCTCCCATAAACCGGTCCAGGAACAGCAATGCCAGTGTAACCGTCAGGATCGGGAATGCGAAGATGATGATGATACAGCTGGAGAATACCGACCAGGTGAACATCGGCATTTTCATCAGGTTCATGCCAGGCGCACGCATCTTCAGGATCGTGACGATAAAGTTAATCCCGGTCGCCAAGCTCCCGATCCCTGACACCTGAATGCCCCAGATATAGAAGTTCTGACCGACGCCCGGACTGTGTGAAACCTCGGATAACGGCGGGTAGGCCAGCCAGCCTGCATCAGGCGATCCTCCGATGACGAAGGATACGTTGAACAGCATTGCCCCGAAGAAAAACATCCAGAAGCTGAGCGAGTTCAGGAACGGATACGCGACGTCGCGCGCCCCGATCTGCAGCGGCACCACGATGTTGAACAATCCGAACATCAGCGGCATCGCCATAAACAAAATCATAATGACGCCATGCGTCGTGAATATCTGATTATAATGCTCCGCCTGCAAAAACTCGGTGTTCGGCATAGCGAGCTGCAGTCGCATTAGCAGCGCATCCACACCGCCGCGGAACAGCATCAGGATGGAACAGATGATATACATAATACCGATTTTCTTGTGATCGACGCTTGTCAGCCATTCGCGCCAAAGCCAGCTCCACTTCTTGAAGTAGGTGAGCACGAAGACGATGGCCACCATGGCGATGCCGATACTGACCTGAGCCCCTAGAATCAGGGGATCGCCCGTCACGAAGAATTCGGACGAGAACTCTTTGATCTTATCCCACATGTGCGGACTTCCTTTCTATCGTTTAGTGTCCGAAGCGTTCGTCGTTGCCGGAGCTGGCTCAGCCTGCTTAGTGCCGCCACCATGCCCGCTATGTCCGCCGCCGACCGCATATTTGTTCACGATCTGGTTAAACAAGCCTTCCGGGAAACCGGAGAAATACTGCGGATTCGCCTTACCTGGCGTCGCCAGATTCTCGTACCCGGCCTTGGTCAGCACCGGCGTCGACCGTTTGACCTCGGTGACCCATTTCTGGAACTGATCCTTGGTTACCGCATCGACTTCGAAATTCATATCGGCAAAATGCGCGCCGCTAAAGTTAGCTCCCGAACCGTAATACTTTCCGGTATGATCGGCCTGCAGGAACAGCGTCATCGCCATCCCGGACATCGTGTACATTTGTCCGCCGAGCTGTGGAATCCAGAACGAGTTCATCGGAGCATCCGACGTCAGCTCGAACTTCACAGGCACCCCTTCGGGGATCTGCAGATAATTCACTGTAGCGATTCCCTGCTCCGGATACATGAACAGCCATTTCCAGTCCAGCGAGGTGACCTGTACCGTAATCGCTTTGGTCTCGGACTGAATCGGCTTGGATGGCTCCAGCGCATGGGTATACTTCACCGTCACTACACCAAGTATAATAATGATGACAATCGGGATCCCCCACCAGACAGTCTCCATAAGGGTGCTGTGAGACCAATTCGGCTTGTAGGCAGCTTTATTGCCCGGCTTGTCCCGATACTTCCACACGATGTAGGCGGTAAGCAGCAGCACAGGCACCAGAATAATCCCGCAAAGCACCGAGGAGATGATAATCAAATCTTTCTGACTTTGCCCGATAGGCCCTTTCGGGTCCATGACAATGACCTGCTCTCCACAGCCCGCCAGCAGCAAGAGCATCGCCACGATCAACAGCGGGAATACGGTCCGAAGCGCCTTTTTCGGATTTGGCATGATGAACCTCCTGTTCGTTGTTCGACAACCTTCTTAATGAGAAGCATGAACGTCCATGGTTATGTGATTTTGTTCACTTTCTCTTATATAGATAACATACCAAAATTCAGCCGTTTGTGAATCAGGGTTAACAAATACGTCATCCATTCGCCATCTTCCTGTAAAACAAATGTCACCGGTTCGACATTGACCAAATTGAAAAGATATGAAAATGACAAAAAAGCTTCCTGCCGACCGCGGCCGACTGGAAGCTTATACCCGTGTATGGACAGTTTATTCGGTTACTGCTTCGGCACGCGAATGAACCAGGTGAATGGCTGTACGGATTACATAAATAAACACGCTGCCTACCATGCAGCCGATCCCGACCATAAGCGAAGGGTTCTTGTCGCTAAAATGATGCAGGTTCAGCATGCTGAGTATCAAGCCAGCTCCGAGGAATACCCATGCCGCGACCGTCATCATGGTGACCAGACGACCCACATCGCGTCCGATCCCGTTCAATTCGTTAGCAGATGTCTTCTTTGTCGTCATGCTAATCACTCCAATCCTTGATGAAAGTGCTTTCTTATACTTAGTATATCACACTTTGACAACTTTTGTTCAAACTTTTTTCACATTATAGCCATGAATCGGACAAATTTATTTTCTTTTTCTTATGTTTACCCGTTTTCAACGCAAAAAAACCTGGCAGCTGTAGGATAGCGCTCAGGTCAATCATCCGAAGGGCGACATGCTCTACTCCTTTTCCACGCCTTGCTCGATACCCTGATTAAATCGATTTGTAACATATTTTAATTAAATGTAACTTATTGACACAAAAGGACAATAAATGATACGATTAAATAACCAAGTAAATAACTTGGTTTAATTAAAAATATGAACCGGACCGCCGTACATATATAAACCAGCCCAAAAAAGAGGAAGGTGTCAGTTTCATGAAAAAGATGTTTTTGTTGCTTGCTTCATTCACCATTCTGCTAACCGCTTGCGGTCAAGCTCCAGCCCCTGCTGGATCAACGGCCACAACCGCTCCCGCGGCACAGAAGGCTGGGGATGCCAAGCCTGCGGAGCCTGCCAAGTCAGAGACTCCGAAGCCCGCAGACAGTCAGCCCAAGGCGCTGGAGAAGGTTAAAATCGGCACACTCGGCGTATTCGGAGATTCCGCGATTTATCTCGCGGCGGAACGCGGATACTTCAAAGAACAGGGCATCGAAGCGGATATCCAGAAATTCGGCGCCGCAACCGAGCTGATCGCCGCTCTCGGCACCGGTCAGATCGATGCGGGCAACGGACCTGCCAATGCAGCCCTTTATAACATGCTGGGGACGAAAATCAATATCAAGATCGTCGCCCCGAACGTCACATCGGAGAAAGGCCGTGACGGAGGCGCACTGGTGGTCGCGAAGAAGCTGGCCGATCAGGTCAAAAAGCCCGCTGACCTCAAGGGCCGCAAAATCGGCGTAGCCGCGGTCAAGGGCAGCGCCTCTCAAATCTATATTGAGAAGCTGCTGGCACCGGACGGATTAACGCTGAAGGACGTCGAGTTCGTCGGGCTTACCTTTGCCGATATGCTGCCGGCAATATCCAACGGAGCTATCGACGCCGCAATTCTGCCTGAGCCCCATCTGAGCAACGGGATCTCGCAGGGCATTTTCTTTCAGTTCCGCGGCAATGGCGAGATGTTCCCGGGTCAGGAAGCGAATCTGTTCATGCTCTCTCCCGACTTTGCCAAGAAGACGGATCTGGCGAACCGGTTGACGGCAGCGCGATTGAAGGGCGTACGCGACTATAATGATGCTTTCTTCAAGAACAAAGGACGCGATGAGATTGTAAGCATCCTCACCAAATATACCGCCGTCAAAGACGCAGCAGCGTATAAAAATATTAACTTCGCCGCCATGCACCCTGACGGCAAGATCAATCCCGCCTCGCTCCTGGAAGAGGTGGAATGGTACACCAAGAACGGGATCGTCACCAATCCCGTCGATATCAAGGCCGCTGTTGACACCAGCTACAGCGAGAACGCGGTCAAGACACTTGGGCCGTATGCCCAGTAGCCAGCCGATCAGGAATCGGAGAGGGAGGGCACGATGACATCGGATAGCTGGAAAATTCGGATCAGCGGGCTGACCAAGCGCTTTGAGTCAAGAGGCATGCAAGTGAAAGCATTGGAGGACATTTCACTGGAGGTGCCTGACGGACGGTTTTATTCGCTCGTCGGGCCTTCGGGCTGCGGTAAAACGACTCTGCTGCGTATCGTCGGGGCGCTCGAGCGTCACACGGAGGGGCAGGTTCTGATCAGACAATCAGGAACAGAGACTGCTGGGGCGAAGGATTCATCCCCTTCCGGCAGCCTGTCTCCGCTCACGTCCATGGTGTTCCAGGATCAATCCGTGTTTCCCTGGATGACGGTGCGGGATAACATTGCTTTCGGACTTAAGGCCAGGGGCATCCCGCGCAAGGTGCGCCATGCGAAGGCGGACGAGTTTATCCGCAAAATCGGATTGTCCGGCTTCGAGCAGGCGCTGCCTCATCAGCTGTCGGGAGGCATGAAGCAGCGTGTGTCTGTCGCCCGGGCATTCGCCAACGATCCCGAGATCTTGCTGATGGATGAACCGTTCGGTGCCCTGGACGAGCAGAATCGTCTCGTGCTGCAGGAAGAGCTGCTCCGCATCTGGGAAGAGACGCGCAAGACCGTGCTCTTCGTCACACACAGCATCGACGAAGCGATTCTGCTGTCGGATCGCATCGTCGTGATGAGCGCCCGACCGGGGCGTATCCTTGAGATCATCGACGTCGATCTGCCGCGGCCCCGCCAGGTCGAAGCCGTACGGGCCCATTCTCAGTTCGGCGAGCTGTTCAGCCGGATATGGCATCTGCTGCGACAGCAGGAAGAAGCCTCTCACCTGCCTGCAGCTGCAGAAGGAGGTGCCGGATGATCGAGCTCGCTTCCGAAGCGGCCATTCGCCGCGAACCGTCTGCCGCGACTGCAGATCAAGTCATCGAGCTGGCCTCCGAGCGGCGCAGTGTGCCCTGGTCCCGGCGGAAGTCGACCACCCGGATCGTCTCCATCCTGTCTCCGCTGCTGCTGCTGGCCCTCTGGGAGGCCTTCTCGCGTCTGGGCGCCATCGATGCCCGGTTCTTTCCCGCCCCGACGACGATCTTCAGTAACCTCCTGCGTCTTTTTGAGACGGGGGAAATGTGGCTACATCTAGGCGTCAGCCTAGGGCGCATCGCCATCGGCTTCCTATGGGGCGCTATACCGGGAGTCGTGCTGGGGCTGATTATGGGACTGTCGCCAATTGTCCGCGCTGCAGTCATGCCGATTGTCAACGCCACCTTTCCCGTTCCCAAGCTGGCGCTGCTGCCGCTGATCCTGATCGTGTTCGGGATCGGCGAAACATCCAAAATTATCGTAATTGCTATTTCCGTCATTTACCTGACCCTCATCAACACGATGACAGGCGTTATGAACATCCCTTCGATCTATCTCGATGTGGGGCGCAACTTCAGGGCCGGGCGCTGGATGTTCTTCAAGGACGTGGCGCTTCCAGGTGCGTTGCCGCTGATCTTTGCCGGGCTGAAGCTGGGTATGGGCATCGCCCTGCTGGTCATCATGGCCGCCGAATTCGTTGGGGCCAAGTCAGGCGTCGGCTACTTCATCTGGAGCTCGTGGAACGTATTTGCCGTCCAGGATATGTATGCCGGCCTGATCGTCATCGCTGTGCTGGGTGGTGTCACCACCCTGCTGCTGGATGTGCTGGAGCATTGGATTATCCCCTGGAAGCGATAGAAGCAAGAAGTCAAGAAGCAGGATGCAGGATCAAATCAGATGCAACGAGAAACAGCCGCCAACTGATCATCTGACGATGACAGGAGGCGGCCTCTTTCCGTTCTTAAATAAATAAAGCCCGATCGCATCCGTAACGGCATGAGCAATCGGACTATTCAGTCCTCTTAGTTGGCGCTGACAGCAGCGGCAGCTTCGTTGGTATGTATTACCTGTCCGGTAACTTCCTGCGGTCTTGCCAGCAGATTCAGAATCGGGCAAACCCGCTCGACCGCTTCATGCAGCTCTTCAATCTCCTTGGCTCCGGCTGGGGAGTCGATATGAAGCTCATAGCTAATGTGATGCGGCCAGAACGGAATATGCTCGTACCCCGGCTTGCCTGCATACGGATGAAGCTCTCCCTTAATCTCCACGTCCAGAGCATTCAAGGGAACGCCCAGCGTCGCCGCCTGAATGAGCGTAATATGAGTCAGGCAGCTTCCCAGCACCCCGAGCTGAATTTCAGCAGAATTCGGCCCCAGGTCAAATCCCGCAAAGTCGGGATCGCTATCGCTGATAATCTGGAACCCGCGTACTCGAATTTCTCGCACGCCGGTCCTTCCTTTGGCGCTTACACGGGCCGTCAGTACGTTGGATTCCAAGAGATCGGTACGCTGGACCCGCTCTTCGTCCCTGCGCAAGATCGCGTCCCGTTTGGCTTGTAAGTATCCGTTCAAATCGCTCATGTTCCTTCGCTCCTTCGTTTTCGATTAACTGCTGCTTGCTTGCCGCGCCGGCAGTTCCATCCTTACATGCGCTGCAGCGCGATCACCCTTCTGGCATAGACGGTGCCTATAAAGCCCGCGGCCAGCAGAGCCGCCAGCCATGATTCGCCTTCACCGCTCGGGGCAGGACCAACAGCCCGCCGCTCCGCCAAAGAAAATCCGTCATCCGTCCGGGTGACGGACAGGCCTTCCGTCGCCGCCAGCAGACTCGTTAGCCCGGCCGCATACAGCGTCTCCTGTGCCAGTGCTTTTCCTGCATCGGGGCCGGCCGCTCCAGCTTCTCCAGCCGCAGCCAGCTCCCCGCCAGCCAGCGTGAGCACTAAGACAAGTGCAGCCGCGACCAGCGCCCTCTTGATCCTCCCGCCTCGGTACCTGTCCATCTGCATAGCTCCTTCCCTTCTCCTGCATCAGCCGGTTGCCGGAGAGAGCCTCTTCTCCGCGGCTACGCGCTCAAGTTCTGCAGGCTGCGAACCTTGCCGATCTCAGCCCTCATCCTCCCGGCCATAAAAAAAACTAAACATTCTCCCCGCTCAGACAGGGAAAACGTTTAGTTTCCAGATTTCCGGTCAACTAAAACCGACTAATCAGATAGGTTATAATTAATTTAACTCTTGATCCTTATTTTAGGCGTATTTAGTAGAGATGTCAACGCATTTATTTACTTTTTTTGGGTACTTTCGCACCCGAGGGACAGCGGCATACGCCCCACTCTCTCTGCCGTCTTGTCCCGTCATACGTCAGCCTGTCCTACCCGAGCCCATACAGATCCGTGCCATAATGAAACAACAGCGGCAGCCCTCCGGTATGGAGAAAGACGACCGCCTCATACGCTTGCAGTTCCCCCGCTCTGCCGAGTGACAGCAGTCCAGCCATCGCTTTGCCCGTGTAGACCGGATCGAGCAGGATACCCTCCTGCTGGGCAGTCAGGCGAATCGCCTCGCTGCCCTCCTCCGTCATGCTGGCGTAGCCGTCGCCGACGAAGCGGTCATCCAGACGGACATCCTCTGCGGTAATCGTGTGAGACGAGCCGCTCCATTGCAGTGCTTCGTTCACCAGCCGTGCCGTCTTGGCGCGCTTGAGCTGCGTGAAGCCACTGATGCTGACGCCCAGCACATCGATCTGCACCTTGTGCTCCGTCAGGTGCGTTCCGGTAAGCAGCCCAGCAAGCGTACCGCAAGTCCCTGCGGCGACGGCCACCAGGACATGGCGCAGGCCCAGCTCCTCCAATTGGCCGGCCAGCTCATCGAGCGCCACTGCGTAGCCGAGTGTCCCCAGCAGATCCGTGCCCCCCTCCGGGATTAGCAGCGCACGGCCGCCCTCGGCTTCGATCCGCTGCCCCACCGCGCCCATCTGTTCCTTAATCCGGACGGAGTCATTCACTCCGGAGGACGGAACGAAGGTGAACTCGGCGCCTACAAGCCGGTCCAGCAGTACATTGCCCCGCGACCGATCGGCCGGCTGCTCGCCGCTCAGCACCAAATGCGCCTTCAGCCCCGCTATACCGGACGCCGCAGCCGTCAGGAACGCATGATTGGACTGAATGGCTCCAGTCGTAACCAGATGTGTAGCACCCTCCTGCAGCGCATGACCGAGATGAAACTCCAGCTTGCGCGCCTTGTTCCCGCCTGCACCAAGTCCGGTCATATCCTCCCGCTTGATCAGCAGTCTGGCTCCCAGCAGCTCAGACAAGCGGCTAGCCTCCTGCAACGGCGTAGGCCATAGCCCGAGTGGAAACCGGGGCAACTCACGTACCTTGCTCAAACTCACATTCTCATCTCCTATCCGTCTGCATCCTGCCTGATGGCAGATTGTCAGCAGGCTCCTGATGCTTCGTTCTGTTCCTTTGCCATTCCCTGCTTCCTATCAGCATAGCATAATCCCGACGGGTGAACTAGGATAATCATTTTTAACTATACTTATCGGAATTATGTGGATATTATAGACATATACATCCTATGAATATGGAAGGAGTACCACAACCTTACATGAATATCGAAAATATCGAGGCCTTCATCTACGTGGTTCATTTCGGAGGGTTCAAGAAAGCGGCCAGCGCCTTGTTCTTATCCCAGCCTGCCGTCACCGCCC
Organism: Paenibacillus filicis; assembly: GCF_038070315.1. Taxonomy (NCBI): domain Bacteria; kingdom Bacillati; phylum Bacillota; class Bacilli; order Caryophanales; family Paenibacillaceae; genus Paenibacillus; species Paenibacillus filicis. The sequence continues at coordinate 297,505 of NZ_JBBPCC010000003.1, forward strand.
GTATTCAATCACTCGAGCGCGAGCTGGATCTTCAATTATTCGAACGCAACGGCAAGCTCATCTCGCTGAGCGAGGATGCCAAGCAATTCCTGCCCTATGCCGAGCAAATTCTCGGCACTTACCGGAAAAGCATGAAGCATCTGCGCAAGAGCGCGTCTCCCGATGTACTGCGGATCGGCTGCACCTCCCTTTTCTCTCATTATGTCATCCCGGACTTGCTCCCGCTGTTCCGGCAGCAATACCCTGAGATCCGGATCAAGCTGGTCACGGACAGCAACGAGCAGATTCTGGAGAAGGTGCTGAATAAGGAGCTGGATTACGGACTGGTGAGAAACCTGACCCATCCCAGCATCGAGGCGACACGCCTGTTCGAGAATAAAATCGTGCTGGCCGTGCAGCCCGATCATCCTTTCGCCGCCAAGGGGGAAGTGACGCTGGAGGAGCTGGCCCGTCAGCCGATCATTTTCTATGAATGCGGCTCGCTCGATTGGGCAGCGATTCACCGGATGTTCGACTCCCTCGGCAAAGTCCCGCGCATCGAAGCCCAGCTCGACAACCTCGAGGCTGCCAAGACACTGGTCAGCAGCGGCAGCGGCGTGAGCTTCCTGCCGGAGCTATCGATCCGCAAGGAACTAACAGACGGCCGGCTGAAGCGAATAACCATCGCTCCGCTGGCGCATCTGTCCCACCCCACGAATCTGATTACGCTGAAGCAAACCGTTCCCCTCTACCGGAAAGCCCTAATTGAAATCCTTGAATCTCATATCGAATTTCCTTATAGGGTTAACGGTTGACGGTGCTGAGGGATGGATGATACATTATACACCAATAACCTTTTATACCGATCGATTAAATAGGTTTATAGTAGAGCAAGCTTATTCCCATTTCAGCAACGATGGCGGTGTGACAGATGCAGTTCGATATGACTTACGTTTGGAAGATTATTCCTGACTTGTTGCGCTACGTGCCCATCACGCTGCTGATGGCCGTGCTGGCGATGGTCCTAGCCGTGGTGCTGGGCCTGGTACTTGCGCTCGTGATTAAGAGCAAAATCCCAGTTCTCGTGCAGCTCTCCGGGGTTTATATCTCTTTCTTCCGCGGAACGCCTGTACTGGTGCAGTTATTCATTATTTATTTTGGCTTGCCCCAGCTCTATGACGGCTTCAATGCGATCAGCGCCTTCAACGCCGTTATTCTCGGACTGAGTCTGAATACCTCCGCTTATCTGGCCGAAGTATTCCGTGCAGCCCTCGATTCCGTGGACCGCGGACAGCTCGAGGCGGGATACTCCGTGGGGATGTCTTACCCCGCAGCGCTTAGACGCATCATTCTGCCTCAGGCTGTCGTGAACGCTTTACCCGCTACGGGCAATATTTTTATCGGGATGATTAAAAACACATCGCTGGCTTTCACCCTGGGCGTCACCGAGCTGCTCGCCGAAGGCAAGATGCTATCATCCTCATCCCTCAAATTTTTCGAGGTTTACTTTGTCGTCGGCCTCATCTACTGGGCGCTCACGATCGTGTACAGCCGCCTCCAAGCGTGGCTGGAGCATAAATTAAGCAAGCCCTATCAACGCTAACCCAAGCTTGGCACCACTATCCTACACAATCTACTCACCAATGAAGGAGTCTTAACGATGAATATTCGTCTTTTTCCTCTAGTCCTGATCCCCGCCCTGCTGCTGATGTCGGCCTGCGGAGCGAAGCAGTCCGAACCGGCCAAGCCGGCAGCCGCTTCCCCAACCCCCGCTGCAGCCGCCAAAACGATCAAGGTCGGCGGCCAGCCGGATTCGTATCCGTATACGTTCAAGGAAGGCAATGAGATCAAGGGCTTCAACGTCGACATCGTCAACGCGATCACCAGCCAAGCCGGCTACAAGGTCGAATGGTCACTCGCTGACTGGAACGGAATTGTCGGGCAGTTGGAGGTCGGCAAGATCGATACGGTACGGAATTTCGCCATTACGGACGAACGGAAGCAGAAATTCAATTTTACGAAGCCTTATTCGTTCTCAGGCGCCCAACTGCTCGTCAAGAAGGATAACAATACCATCCAGTCGCTCAAGGATATGAAGGGCAAAAAGGTTGGCGCGGCGCTCGGACAAAACTATGCCAACGTACTGAAGGAAAATGACCCCGCAGGCGAGATTCAATTGATCACCTATGAAACGCAGGAGGTCGCGTACAAGGATCTGGAGGCCGGGCGTATCGACGCGTATGTGGCCGGACGGGAATCGCTGCTCGTGCAGATTAAGGAAAAATCACTGCCCTTCAAGCTCGCAGGCGAGCCGTTCGGGGAGAAAGCTGTCGCCTTCCCTTTCCACAAGACGAAGGAGAACGACGCTATCATCGCGGATTTCGACAAAGCGATCGACGATCTGCGCAGCAAAGGCAAGCTGAAGGAAATTGCCGAGAAATGGTTCGGCGGAGATATCACGGAAAGCGGCAGCAGTAAGAAATAACCGCTCCAGCCTAATATCTACATGCAGGGAGATGCCCATACGATGACCAACCGAGCACCCATCAAGCTATCCGCCTACCTCGTAGGCACCGGCATGCATATCGCTTCCTGGAGACATCCGCATGCCCAGGCCAACGCCAGCCACGATATTGACTATTACAAGCGGCTCGCCCAGACCGCCGAGCAGGGCAAGTTCGACTTTGTGTTCATCGCCGACAGTCTTGCAATTAACGAGGAGTCCCACTCCAACATACTGAACCGCTTCGAGCCGATTACGCTGATCACGGCGATGGCCGGAGCCACGTCGAAGATTGGAGTGGTAGCCACCGCCTCCACCTCCTATATCGAGCCGTTCAATCTCGCACGCCTGTTCATGTCGGTCGATCATATCAGCAAGGGCCGCGCCGGCTGGAACATCGTGACCACGCGGGACCTCTCGGGCAATACGGCTCGCAACTTCGGACGGGAGGAGCATTTCGAGCATAGCCTGCGCTACCAGCGTGCCAAGGAGTTTGTCGAGGTCACCCTGGGTCTCTGGGACACCTGGGAGCAGGACGCGTTCTTGTACGACAAGGAGAACGGGCAGTTCTACGACCGCTCCAAGCTGCACCGCCTGAACTATAAAGGCGAGTTTTTCAGTGTAGAGGGCCCGCTCAATATTGGGCGCTCTCCCCAAGGACGGCCGGTGCTCGTGCAGGCAGGCTCCTCCGAATCGGGACAGAACTTCGCCGCCAGCCACGCCGAGGTCATCTTCTCGCATAAAAATAATATCGAGGATGCCAAAAACTTATATGCCTCGTTCAAAAGCAAGGCTGCCGCGGAGGGACGTTCGCCCGACGACGTGTTTATCTTCCAGGGCATTTCGCCGATTATCGGCGAAACAGATGAGATCGCACGCAAAAAATTCGAATACCTGGAATCGCTCATTACCCAGGAGCATGCCTTCAGCTTCCTGACCGAATACTTCCACGGGCGTGTCGATTTCAGTCCGTATACCCTGCAAACGGGAGCAGCAGATATCGGCTTGCATCTGCTGGATGGCGTGCGCTTCGAGTTCCAGCAGCGCCAGGAACTGATCGGACGGACGAATCCGACGCTGAGAGAGCTGTACTCCCTGCTGACCGGCTCGTTCGGGGTTGAGGAATTCATCGGCTCGCCGCAGAAGGTCGCAGACCGTGTCGAGCACTGGTACCGTGAGCATGCGGCGGACGGATTTATGCTGATGTGCCCGCTTCTGCCGGATGGCCTGGATGATTTCATCCGCCTAGTCGTACCGATCCTGCAGGAGCGCGGACTGTTCCGCACCGACTATGAGGGAGACACTCTGCGGGAGCATCTGGGTCTGTCGCAGCCGTCGAGCCGGTACGAGCAGCAGGCCGTACCGCAACAACCGTGACAAAGCCAAAGGAGTCAAGCCGCGCGCAGAGCGAATGGCTTGACTCCTTTAAGTTTATTGTCGGGCGTAAGGGTCCGGCCAACAGGTGCTAACGCAAAATGTATCCGCCATCCGGGAAAAGCGTGCTGCCCGTCGTATAACTGTTCGTCATCAGATAAACAACCGTGTGGGCGACTTCCTCCGACCGTCCGACCCGTCCGAGCAGGCACATGTCGTTATAAGCGTGATAGGATTCTTCCCGCTTCTCCTGCGTAGCGCCTTCCCAGTTGAACGCTGTCCGGATCGTACCGGGAGACACGACGTTCACCCGGATCGGGGCAAGCTCCACAGCCAAAGCCTTGCCCAGACTTTCGATCGCGCCATTGCAGGCTGCGTAGGAAGCGCCGTCGGTGAGCGGACGTTGTCCGAAGGCGCCGGACATCAGCACGATCGAACCGCTTTTCGACAAGAACGGCGCTGCATACTTCACCGCATTGTATTGAGGCCAGAATTTGGCGTTGAAGCAGCTATGGGCCACCTCAGCCGGAGACTCAATCCCTCCCCGTACATAGGACGCACCCGGTGTGAACAAATGATCGAAGGCACCGATCTTCTCAAACATCGTCTTGAGTTCTTCTTCAACTTGATTATTGACGGCATAGGTTTGGACCGCTTCGCTAGCGAGCAGCCTCTTGGCTTCATCAAGCTTGTCCTGCGAGCGTCCTGCGATGATGACCTCGGCTCCTTGCCGGACTGCTTCCTGTGCCGTAGCAAGCCCGATCCCCGAGCTGCCTCCTATGATGACGATGCGTTTGCCTGCCAGATTCATCGTTTGTCGTCTCCTTTGTTTGTCTGTCTCTCGTGCATGTATGCCAGGTCTTCCAGAGTCCCCGCGCCGCTTGCTTGCCAATGCCGGACCGCCAGCTCCAATCTGAACCGAACCTCCGGCTCATTCAAATCCGCCTGCAGCAGCTCGGCAATTCTCTCCAACCGATACAACACCGAATTACGGTGGATGTATAGCTCCTCCGCAACCCGCTTGGTGCTCCCCGTCCGCAGATAGATCGCCAGCGTCGACAGCAGCTCTGTACGATACTCCTGATCATATCTAACAATCGGCTCGATCAGCTCTCTCTGAAATCGGACTAAGGCAGGGTGCTCGCCAATGTCCGTTAGCAGATGTTCAACAGCCACATCATGAATATGCACAATGGAGCGGTTCGGCAGAACCCTCATACCGAGCAGCAGCGCCTGCCGGGCTTCTTTGCAGCTTTCATGCAGCTCGGACAAGCCCTGCCTGGCCGCTCCCATGCCCCATACGAGTGTCATATCCCCGATGAGGCCGCCAAGCTTGCCCGACAGGCTCTCGGCATACTGTCCGGTTATCCTGCGGTTCGCTTCCGCCTCTCCCTGTAGGGATGAGCACAAAATGAACAGCTTGCCGTTCATTTCGACACATCTGCGCGAATGATCTGCAGGATTACCGAACGAAGTCATTTCCTGGGAAATTCTGCTGTAGATCCGGAAAGCTTGGTCGGGTGAAGCTGTCGTCCCGCCTATGGCCTGTAAGGCGATGACATAATAATACGGGCCGACAGGCAGTCCTACCTGTCTAGCTCTATACGCCAGCAGCTCCTCCTGCTGCCCGCCAGCCGACAGCAGCTCCACCAGGAACACCTCCTGCTCACGCGTACGATGAAGCTGCTGGGTTTGCCGAATCGTAAACTCCAGAGCCAGCAGCGTAACCGCATGATCCAGACACATCCGCTCGAATCGTTCGCCCTCGCCGAGTGTCCGCGTGACCGCCAGGTAACCCAGCAGATGAGAGCCGCTCCCGATACTTAGCCGCTCTGTCTCCCGGCCATTGGGAAATCCAGGTGTTCGGCACTCGATATCCCCGTCCAGATTCATCACGGCGACCTCGCAGTCCAACTGTTTGCCCAGCAGCACGACCAGCTCCGCTACCTTGCGGTTCAGCACCAGTTGAGTGAACTGCTGGTTAACCTCCTGCACCTCCCGGAGCAGATAGGTTTGGCGCTGCAGAATCCGGTCCATGATGGCATGCGTCATATCCATAAAGGTGATATCCAGCGGAATGTCGAATAGCGGGATTCCGTACGCATTGCTCTTGGCGATAGCCTCCAGTGGAATATCCTGTAGAAAGCGCTTCGTCTTAATGCCTACGGCAGAGCCCCCGACCCGGTGCATCTCGTCCAAGAGCCTCCCCAGCATGGACGGTTCTGACTGAAAGGAGTATCCCGTCGTCAGAATCAGCTCCTTGGGCCTCAGCCAGCCGGTCAGATCCGGCATTTCCATATGGTCGACATATTCAATTTCATTGGATAGGCCCGTTTCGCCCCCAATCATCTTAGCGCCATGGAATAACGGTATATCCAATAAGCCTTTCACGGTAAAAGGTACGCTGCCCATCCGATCCGCCTCCGTGCTGTTCGTCAGCCTGATGGTACTGATGGTACCATAACCTGGCGTTCCGGTCATCCTGACAACCTCCCCCGCTATTTACTATAGCAAACGCCGGGTACCGTTCCTATGGAGCCGGGAACAAAAAGAGCCGCCCTTACTTGGGCGGCGGCACAACTCATTTATGGAAGCATTTACTTGTAGCCAGCTGCTGCAGCATCCGTCAAAACAAACTCCAGCTCATCCAGTCCCTTCAATCCTACGCCGTCCGGCAGCAATCCCTCGATGCTCGCCCGCAGCTCAGCCGAAGCATGCAGCTCCTCACTGAAGATCGCCACGATGCCGCGGTCCTGCTGCGAGCGGACCAATCGTCCCATTCCCTGCTTCAGCCGAAGCAGCATATACGGCAGATCGACTTCCTCATAGGGACGGGCAGATGCCTGACGTCTGGCTTCGAATACCGGGTCCTGCGGAGGGAAGGGCAGCGCCCAGACGATCACATTCGACAGGGACGGGCCGGGCACATCCAGCCCCTCCCATAGGCTGGACGCACACAAGATGCTGCGCTCATCCTGCTGGAAGGCGGAGATCAGATCGCTGATCTCACGATCCCCCTCGAAGAGAAAGCGCATGTCTGCACACTCGGGGTAGTGAATCCATTCGGCTTTGAACCGCTGCAGTTCCTGCTTTCCAGGGAAGAGAAGCAGCGCCCTGCCTCCCGTCCGGACCAGCAGGGAAACGGCTGTCTTCATCTTCTCCGAGAATGCGGCCCGATGTTCCCATACGGGTGCGACAACCTCCATCTGGCCTTCATAATCATAAGGCGAGGCGACGGAGAATGACAGATAGTCATCGGTCCCGAGGCTGTCTGCGATATAATCGAAGGAACCCTCCACTGACAGCGTCGCCGAGGAGAAGACGATCGGCATCGATTGTCCGAAGACATGCTCGCGCAGCACTTCCTTGACCAGACGCGGCATCAGAACGAGCGTCAGCCCGTTCACGCTGTCCGTCGCCCAGCAGATCAGGCCTTCAGGGCGATTGAACAAACTGAGTGCCTTCTGCATCATCTCCAGATGCTCTTCGACGATGCGCAGCTGATAATCATTGAGCGTGAACAGCTCGCTTTCGAACACCAGCTCATCCTCGATATTCGACAGAATTTCCTGGAAACGTCTCACTTCGTCCAGCAGGCGCTCATTCACCGCGATTCCCTTCCGCTCGGAACCCGGGATCGGACTGGACTGACTCTCCAGCACCTCGAACATCGTTTCGCTCTGGGCAATCGCATCCTCGATTAGCATCGCGAACGATTCACGGACCTCTCCCTTCAGCAGCCGGGTAATCAGGTCCTCGAACACGACATGCTTCAGCTTGTAGGTCAACGCCTTCTGTGCAGCGGATTCCAGCAGATGCCCCTCGTCGAAGACGACGGCGCTATGCTCCGGCAGCAGCGGCAATTGTCCCTCCCGCTTGCGCCCCTCGTACGTCCACACATGCTCCATGTAGAAATCATGCGAGCAGACGATCAGGTCGGCTGAGCGGCGATAATGATCGCGGGAAAGCGTCTGTCCACAGCGATGTCTCTGATCGCACACGAAGCAATCCTGGAAGGCATCCCAGCTGATACGGTTCCACTGCCCGTCGTTCAGATGGGGGTAATCTTTGCGGTCTCCGTATGCATGGAAGGACTGCAGGGCTTCCCTCACATGGACGAACTCAGGCAAGCTTTCATACAGGTCACGGTACAAGGAAGCCTCCTCATGGCCGAACCTGGCCTCGTCAAGCTTGTTCAAACAGGTATATTGGTCCGGCGACTTCGCCAGTCTCGCATCGATATCAAGCTTGAGATACCGGGACAGCTTGGCGATATCCCCCTCCGGCTTGACCAACTGCTCGATCAGCGATTCATCCGCACAGGCAATCACCACAGGCTGGCGCCGGTAGCGGGCATAGCAGATCGCATACAACAAATAAACGAGCGTCTTGCCCGTGCCGACTCCCGCTTCCGCGAAAATCGTCTTCTTCTCGGCAAATGCACGCTCCACCTGAAAAGCCATATAAATCTGCTCGTCGCGCACCTCGAAGCCGGACTCAGGCAGCGTCTCGTAGAACACATCGGCAATCCATTCCCCGGCCTGCTGCATGAACGGCCTGGAATGGTCATAGTCAAAAGGATATCGACTCACGGCTGGGTGCCTCCATCAAACGGATTTGGTTTGCATACAATCACACGAATATATCTCAAGGATAGAATCCTTAATTATCGCATACACCTGCAGTAAAAGCAAGGAGAAGAAAAAGCCCTATCCCCTCTTGGAACAGGGACAGGGCTTATAACGATCATGTGGATGGAACAGATTGCTGCCGGTCTGATGAACGGTCAGTACTCAGGCCGGCTGACTGGAACTCCCTTAGCCTTCGAGGAGCAGAGTTTCCGGATCCTCGAGCAGCTCCTTCACCTTCACCAGGAAGCTGACGGCCTCGCTGCCGTCTACGATCCGGTGATCGTAGGAGAGCGCGATGTACATCATCGGGCGGTTTTCCATTCTCTCTGCATCGATGGCCACTGGGCGAAGCTGGATCTTGTGCATGCCCAGAATACCGACTTGCGGTGCATTCAGGATCGGTGTCGACAACAGCGAGCCGAATACGCCGCCATTGGTGATCGTGAAGGTGCCGCCCTGCAGCTCGGAAATATCGAGCGTATTCGTGCGCGCCTTGCCGGCGAGCTCGACAATCGTCTTCTCGATTTCGGCAAAGCCGAGATGGTTGGCGTTGCGCACAACAGGCACGACCAGACCTTCCTTAGCCGATACGGCGATACCGATGTCGTAGTACTGCTTCACGATAATATCGTCGCCGTCGATCTCGGCATTGAGCAGCGGGAATTTCTTGAGCGCGCCAACGACCGCTTTGGTGAAGAAAGACATGAAACCAAGTCCCACATCATTCTTCTCTTGGAACGATTGCTTGCGGCGCTTGCGAATGTCGAGAATGGCAGTCATGTCCACCTCGTTGAAGGTGGTCAGCATCGCTGCCGTACGCTGCGCTTCGACCAGGCGCTTGGCGATCGTCAGGCGTCTGCGCGACATCCGCTTGCGCTCAGCAGGCTTGCCTGGCTGCGCTGCAGGAGCAGCTGGTGCTCCCTGGCGGGCTGCAACAGGTTGTCCGGCGCTTGCGGCTGCCGGAGCGGCCGGCGCTGCAGGAGCAGGTGCCGGGCTGCCCGTGGAGGCGCTGCGCACATCCGGCTCATACACACGGCCGATCGGGTCGCTCGCAGCGACCCGTCCGACGTCAAGACCCTTCTCGCGGGCGAGCCTGCGGGCCGCTGGCGAGACGGACAGATGACCCGCTTCGCCGCTGTCCTCTGCGGGAGCGGACGGTGCGACAGCCGCCGTGGACGGCTGTGCGGCTGCCGGAGCAGCCGGTTGGGCCGGTGCAGGGGCTGCCGCAGACGGAGCCGCATCTGCCGATACGACGCCCCCTCCTGTGGAGATGGTGCCGACGACTTCGCCGATTTGCACCGTCTCACCTTCAGGCTTCAAGATTTTATCGATAACGCCATCCTGCTCGGCGCTAATTTCCATATTGACCTTATCGGTTTCCAGCTCCAGCAGCAGATCTCCCTGCCTTACAGCCTGGCCTTCCTTTACGATCCATCTGGAGATCGTTCCCTCCGTGATGGACTCACCCATTTCCGGTACTTTAATTTCACTCACTTGCGTTTACCTCCCAGTGGTTGTGATAACTTGCGAGCTCGGACTGAGTGCCAGGGAAAGAATACGCTGCTGCTCATAGCTGTGCACATTCTGATAGCCGCTGGCTGTACTTGCGCGCTCCGGACGGCCTACATAACGGATCGTCTTGACTCCCTCAGGCGCAATGGCCCGGATGCGAGGCTCCATATAGCTCCAAGCGCCCATGTTGCGCGGCTCTTCCTGAACCCACAGCAGCTCTTGCACATTCGGATAACGGGCCAGGATCTGACGGATTTCCTCCTGCGGGAACGGATACAGCTGTTCCGTACGGATGATGTGCAGCCATTCCCAATTCTTGTCTGCTTCCTTGTCCAGTGCCTCCTCGAGATCGATGGCGATCTTCCCTGTGCAGAGAATAATCCGCTCGACCCGCTCCGGACGGTCGCCGAGATTGCGCTGCTCCAGCACCGGACGGAATTCGCCCTCGCTGAGCTCCAGACTATCCGAAGCCACCCGCGGATTGCGGATCAGGCTCTTCGGTGCCATTAGCACAAGCGGACGTGCGCGCTCGGTTTCCGTCAGCGACGCCTGGCGGCGAAGCAGGTGGAAATATTGCGCGGAACTGGTCAAGTTCGCGACCATCCAGTTGTCCTCACCAGACAGCTGCAGGAAGCGCTCCAGACGAGCGCTGGAATGCTCAGGCCCCTGGCCTTCGTAGCCATGCGGCAGCATCATGATCAGGCTGGACTTCTGCGACCACTTGGACCGGCCGGCTGTGATGAACTGATCGATCGTAACCTGTGCAGCATTCGTAAAGTCACCGTACTGCGCTTCCCAGATCACGAGCGTTTCCGGGGCATATACGTTATAGCCGTATTCGAAGCCCAGTACAGACGCTTCAGACAACGGGCTGTTGTAGATAGCGAACGAAGCCTTGGCCTGCGGCAGCTGATGCAGCGGGCTGTATACCCCGCCGTTCTTCACATCGTGGAGTACGAGGTTACGGTGGGCGAACGTAGCACGCTCCACATCCTGTCCGCTGATGCGGATCGGCTTACCATCCGCTAGGATCGAAGCAAAGGCCAGCGTCTCGGCATGTCCCCAGTCGACCTTCTCGCCGTCATTCAGCGAAGTCGCCCGGCGCTCCAGAATCTTCTTCAGCTTCGGATAGACGTTGAACGATTCCGGCCAGCTCAGCAGGCCGGTGTTGATCTCCCGCAGCTTCTCCAGGGACACTCCCGTACGAGGAAGCGGCGCTTCCGTTTGCTCGACCAGCTCCGGCCTCTGGGTAACGGATTCCTGACCGTCACGCTGCTTGACCTCATCGTAAGCTTCCTTCAGGCGGCTCAGAATATCCTGCTTGATCTTCTCCGCCTGCTCGCCGGTCAACAGTCCCTGCCGGACCAGCTTATCCGCATACAGCGTGCTGACCGTAGGGTGATTTCTAACCTTGGCATAGATCAGCGGCTGAGTCGTCTCCGGATCATCCGATTCATTATGCCCGTAACGGCGATACCCGATCAGATCGATCAGAAAATCCTTCTTGAACAAGTGGCGGTATTCAATAGCGAGCCGCGCGGCTGCCACGCAAGCCTCCGGATCGTCTGCATTCACGTGGACAATCGGAATCTCGTAGCCCTTGGCCAAGTCGCTGGCATAATGCGTCGAGCGGGAATCCTTGCTCTCCGTCGTAAATCCAAGCCGATTATTGACGATGATATGAATCGTCCCGCCGTTGCGGTAACCGGCAAGCTGATTGAAGTTCAGGGTTTCGGCTACGATGCCCTCACCCGGGAAGGCCGCATCGCCATGCATCAGCACCGCGGCGGCTTTGGCTACATCCTGCACGGGATAGCCTGGCACACCCCGGTCGTCCTGAGCTGCACGAGTGAAGCCCTCGACCACCGGATTGACGAACTCCAGGTGACTCGGGTTGTTCGCCAGCGTCAGCCGTGTCTCGACCGTCTCGCCCCACTTGACCGAGCGGTTCGCGCCGAGATGGTATTTCACATCACCTGTCCATCCGTAGTTGATGCCCATCGAGCCTTCCGAAGGAATCAGGTTGCGATTGATCGAATGGTGAAACTCGGAGAAAATTTTGCTATACGGCTTGCCCAGCACGTGAGCTAGCACATTCAGCCGGCCGCGGTGGGCCATCCCCATCAAAATATCGGTAGCGCCGTCATAAGCAAGCTCGCGGACAATTTCATCGACGAGCGGCACGAGCGCATCGGTGCCTTCTACCGAGAACCGCTTCTGCCCGACAAATGTGCGGTGCAGGAAATCCTCGAACTGTTCGGCTTCAAGCAGCCGCGTCAACAGCGCCTGACGCTCCTGAGCATCAAGCGTAGACTGTGGCAACTTGAACTCGACCTGTTCATTCAGCCATTGTCTTTCCTTCTCATCGTGCACATGGCTGAACTCGAACGCGATCGTACCTGTGTAAGCCTTGCGGAGCGATTGGACTGCGGCCCAGCCGTCACTCACCTCAGGATGCGGTCCATCCCATACGAGCTCCGTAGGCAGAGACGCCAGATCCGCCGGTGTAAGCCCGTAATATTCAGGCTCCAGCAGCCGCACATCGGCCGCCGCGCTGATGCCTAGCGGATCGATGTCAGCCGCCAGATGGCCGTACGTGCGGATATTCCAGACGAGCTTGCCCGCAGCCACAGCCTTATGCAGAAGTTGACTGCTGATCGCAGGGCTAGAGCCGCCAGCGGCAGCAATTCCCGCCGATACAGGCGCTCCCGTTGTCCCGGGCTGAGCAGCCGGAGGTTCCCCCCAACGCTCGAACAGATCCCGGTAATCCGCACCCACGGACCCAGGATCTGTCAGGAACCTTTCATATTGCTCTTGAATATAACCTAGATTGGGTCCATAGTATGCTGCCCATGGGTCCCAAGCTTGCTGGTTGGTTGGTGCCATGATTGCTTTCCCTCCGTCTTGGTTTGTGGTTTTGATGGTTGGACGGATCTTCCACTTTGCAAATTGATTGTAAATCCTATTCTTATTATAAGCTTCCCCCTCCACATAACTTAAATAACCATTTTATATGAGTTCGATCTAAAAAAGAGATCATTTCACAGGTAAATCATTTGGCAGAAGAAATAATTGGATGTTCTAAGCCTCTTGCAGGAAATGCCCGGCGCTCCTACCGGAATAAAAAGGAAAACCATGAAAGATGTCGAATTGATGGAGTATGATGCGGATCAAACAAAAAATAAACCTGACGCAAGTTGCCTTCCTGATTCTTGCTCTATCCATTCTCTTCGTGCTGCGCCTGCTCTGGTACGGAGAATTTGTCACATCGCCGCAGCCGCTCGCCGTCCAAGGCGTGCTGGATCTACGCGGATGGAACCTGGAGGGGTCCCGATCGATTACACTGGACGGAGAATGGGAGCTATACCCGGAAACCTTCATTTCCCATGAAGATATGAGATCTCCGAATCCGGCTGTCCCGCACTTCGTTCAAGTGCCCGGAGATTGGGGCCGAGCACTGAACGAGGATACAGGCTCGTCATTCGGCTATGGAACCTACAGACTCCGTATACAGGTCGATCACCCGCTAGAGCAGCCTTACGGCTTCTGGATCCAGGAGATTCAAGCCTCTTCTGTCGTTGAAATCAACGGGCAGCGTGACAATCCCTTCGGAAAACCCGCAGCACAGCCCGAGAACTATCTGCCCAAGGCCATCTCCTACACGGCCTCGTATGCGGCAGGCGATCAGACCATGATCGAGCTCCTGGTGAGATCCGCCAACTTCGATCAGCCGCTGATGGGCGGGATCACCCGCTCTATCCGCTTCGGTTCGCAGGCGGTCATCGACACAGAGCGGATGTATTCCATCGGTCTTCAACTTGTTACTTTCGTCATTCTCATGCTTCACGCCTTATATGCAGGGCTCTTATTCACTTTCAATCCGCGGCAAAAGACGTTTCTCACCTTCTTTATGCTGCTGCTGTCCGTCAGCTTCTCGGTGATAGCCGACCATGATTCACTCCTTGGCCTGTGGGTTCCGTTGTCCTATGCCGGACTCTTGAAAATCAAGCTTCTTTCCTATATGGGCATATCCTTCTTTATGCTGCTGTTGTCCAGAAACTTCTCCGGGGATACCGGGCGTAGCTGGATATTCACTGCATACGCCGCTTCGCTGGGCCTTTACTCGGCCTTCATCCTGGCCTCTCCGAGCGCATATGTCTATTACAGCACCGACAGCGGGTTATTTACGTTTTTTTATTTATTTCCGATTGCGTGGACGTTCTCTCTGATTATCAAAATGGTGCTCAGCCGGCAGAAAGACGCCGTTTTCCTGCTGTTCGCCGCCGCAAGCATCTTATCGAGCATTCTATGGGGCTTTGTCAGCCACCTCGTGACCGCAGCCAGCATGTATTATCCAGTGGATGTGTTTGCCGCTCTCATAGGCTTCTCCGGGTATTGGTTTAAACGGTACTTCCGCAATTCCGAAGAAAACACTAGACTTACCGAACAATTGAGGAAGGCCGACAAGCTGAAGGACCAGTTTCTGGCCAATACGTCTCATGAGCTGCGGACACCGCTGCATGGCATTATGAACATCGCCCAGACGGTGATCTCCAATGAAAAACATGCGCTGGGCGATAAAAGCTTTCGGGACATGGAGCTGCTCGTTACGATCAGCCGCCGGATGTCGCACCTGCTGGGCGACCTTCTCGATATTGTACGGCTCCAGGATAAGCGGGTCATCCTGAAGCCTGAACCCGTGTCCGTCCAATCCACCGCGGCGGGTGTGGTCGACATGCTGCGTTACATGACCGACGGTATCCCTGTCAGCTTGAGGCTGGACATTCCGGCGGACTTGCCGGTCGTCTTCGCCGATGAGAAAAGATTGATCCAGATTCTCTTCAATCTGGTGCACAACGCCATCAAATACACCGACGAAGGAACGATAACCGTCTCGGCGGAAACCAAGGGGACCCAGGTCGTGATTCACGTGTCCGATACGGGGCATGGTATGGACGAACAGACGCAATCCCGCATCTTCCTGCCCTATGAGCAGGGACCGCAGGGCGTAAGCGAAGGCGGCGGCATCGGGCTGGGGCTCAGCATCTCCCGGCAGCTCGTCGAGCTACACGGGAGTCTGCTCACGGTCCGTTCCCGTCCTGGTCACGGTTCAGTGTTTAGCTTTACGCTTCCCAACATGGCATCGGATTCGCTTCAGGTCTCCTTGGCGGAGCCGCATCGGGCCGGCACAGAACGGCTGGCGATGGACATCACGCCTTCTATTGTCGATAACGAAGCGACAACTGCAGCAGCAGCCGAGACCGGCAGTATCCGCCCAGCCCTGCATCGCTCAGAAGACAAGGGCAGATTGAATATTCTTGCCGTGGACGATGATCCGGTTAATCTGAAGGTATTGTCAAGCATTCTCTCGGCCGAGACCTACCGCATCCGAACGGCTATGTCCGCCCAGGAAGCACTGGAGCTTCTCGGTGCCGAATCGTGGGATCTGCTGATCGCCGACGTTATGATGCCTCACATGTCAGGCTATGAGCTCACGAGGCTGGTCAGGCAGCGCTTCACCTTGTCCGAGCTGCCTGTCCTATTGCTGACGGCACGCAGCCAGCCAGAGGATATCTATGCCGGCTTTCGTTCCGGTGCCAATGATTATATCACCAAGCCGGTGGACGCCATGGAGCTGCAGTACCGGGTCTGGTCGCTGGCGACGCTCAAGCAATCGATTCATGATACACTGCGGATGGAGGCTGCCTATCTGCAGGCGCAAATTCATCCCCATTTCCTGTTCAATACGCTGAATTCCATTATGGCACTGAGCGAGATCGATCCGGAGAAGATGCGCAGACTGGGGGATGCCTTTACCTCTTACTTACGGATTAGCATCGACTTCCTGAACGCCGAGCAGTTGGTCGCGCTCTCCCATGAACTGGAGCTGGTCCGGGCTTACCTGTACATCGAGAAGGAACGGTTTGAGGAGCGGCTATCTATTGAGTGGGAGATCGATCCGGGCCTGGACCTGCTTCTGCCGCCGCTCACGCTGCAGCCGCTCGTCGAGAATGCCGTCAAGCATGGCTTACTCAGCAAAATTACAGGCGGCACTCTTCATATCCGGATTGCCCGGCAAGACAAGTCTACCCTGTTCGAGGTGAGGGATAACGGGATGGGCATGACCAGGGAGCTGGCAGACCAACTGCTGGATCCCTCCAGAAAGCTGCGTGGGGGGATCGGGCTGCTGAACACGAACCGTAGGCTGACTCAGACGTACGGACAGGGGTTGTCGATTCGCAGCAAGCCCGGCCATGGGACCACCGTTTCGTTTGTCATCCCGGACAGGAACGAGCCGTAGTTAATGAATCCGGAAGAGCCTTGCGGACGTATGCACGCAAAAAAGCACCCCAACGGGTGCTTTTTCTCTAATCTGCAGATGCCTTCTTCATTTTTTACAAGCTTACTTCTTCAGCAGCTTCTCCGCGTTATCCAGGGCCAGCTTGTGTCCCAGCGACGAATAATCGAGCCAAGGGTTGCCTTCCACCACATAGACATGCTTGTTCTTGACGGCTTTCAGCCCGGCCCAGAGCGGGTTCGCTTCGAGCTGCTTGAACACCTTCTCCGCCTCGCCATCCTTGTTGACGATGACGAAAATCGCATCCGCATCGAAGTCGGGCAGCACTTCCTGGGAGATCACCTCATAGGCCTTATTGATCTTCTCGACGCCCTTGGCCGGCTTGAGCTTCAGGTCCTCGAACATGAACGGCCCGACTGGACGCGCCATTCCCATGACCCGCAGCTCCTTGGCTGTGACGCGGATCGCCATCGCCTTGGCATCGGGTCCGAGCTGATCAGCCATCAGCTTCCTGACGCGCTCCGCATGAGTCTCATAATCCTTAATAAAGGCTTCGGCCTGCGCATCCTTGGACAGCAGCTTCGCCACTTTCTTCAGCGTATCGCGCCAGGTGCCGTCATCCAAATTGAAGGTTTCCGTCTTGGCGATCTTCTCGTACTTGGCCTTGTCTGCTGCGGAATACTTCTCATCTATGTAGATCGTATCGGGCTTCAAGGCCAGCACGGCTTCCATATCCGGATCCGTTACGACACCGAGCTTCTGCACGCCGTCCAAGCGGTCCTTGACATGCGGCAGGAAGTCCTTCACATCGCCGCCGATCACGGAGCCGGCAGGCTTCACGCCCAGTGCAAGCAGATGGTTGGTCAGGTGAATGGACATCGAAGCAATCCTAGGGTCCTTGGCTGCAGGCTTGTCCGTCGATGCGGCAGCAGGCGTCTGAGCCGGAGCGGAAGGCGCTGCAGGCTGCGAGCCGCAGCCGACAGCGGTTAAAGTCAGCGATGCCAGGGCGAATAAGGTAATCCAGCGTTTTCTCATGAAAGTCATTAGCTCCTCTAGGGTTGAATGTTTAGGATTTGGTCTTGACCAGTAAGTATAGGAAGTACGGTGCGCCCACAGCTGCCACGATGACACCTGCAGGAATCGCATTAGGTTGAAAGAAAGCGCGGCCGACCGTGTCGGACACGACGAGGATCACGACGCCGATCAAAGCGGAAATCGGCATAAAGTGCCGATGCATCGGCCCGACCAGGCGACGGGCCAGATGCGGCGCCACCAGACCGATGAAGCCGATCCCCCCGGCCATGGAGACGCTCGCGCTCGATAGCGCGACCGCGATCGCCAGCAGCCGGAGCCGTTCGCTGCGTACCGAAGCGCCGATTCCCGCAGCCGTCTCGTCGCCGAGCGTGAAGGCGTCCAGACTCCGCGTGCGGGTCAGCGCATACGGGACCAGCAGCGCGATCCAGGGGAGCAGCGCCCAGACATTCTCCCAGTTGCGGCCCCAGACATTGCCCACGAGCCAACGGGCCGTGAACGCATAGGTCTGGTCATCCAGCTTCAGCGACAGGTACAGGGTAGCTGCGCTGAACCCGGCTGCAACGGCAATCCCGACCAGGATGAGCCGGATCGGCTGAAGGCCCCGGTGCCGGTCATAGGCGAGCGCTACGATCAAACACGCGGTTAGAATGCCTCCGGCAAAGGCAAACAGCGGGATGATCAGGGACAAGGGCCCTTTCATCGTCTGGAAAAACGATACGAATACGATCAGGCCGAACGAAGCGCCTGCATGCAAGCCCATAATGCCGGGATCGGCCAGCGCATTCCGCGACAAGCCCTGCAGGATGGCCCCTGACAATCCGAGGCCGATACCGGCCAGTACCGTCACGCAGATACGCGGCAGCCGGTAATCGAACAGCACCGTGTGATCGTCCGGGGTTCCGTGACCGAGCAGTGTCTGCAGAACGGACCAGGGGGCAATCCGGATCGTCCCCGTGTTCAAGCTGTAGAGGATGACGGCAGCCGATAGCGCCGCCAGCACAAGACCGACCGCAACCGCTCTTGGCGCTCTCAGGGTAGGTTCCGGCTTCAAGACAGATGCCTCCCTTCCTTGCGTGCCAGATAGAGAAAGAACGGAACGCCGACCATCGCGACCATGACTCCGATCGCCAGCTCCCGGGGAGGATTGACGGTTCTCGCTCCGAGGTCAGCCAATACCAACAGTACCGCACCGAGCAGGGCCGATAGCGGGATGATATGGCGGTAATCCACACCGATCAGCTTGCGGGCGATATGAGGAATCACCAGCCCGACAAACCCGATGCCTCCGACCGCCGAGACGGATGCGCCTGCGAGGAGCACCGATACGATCATGCCTGCCGCACGGACGCGGCGTGTGCGGATTCCCAGGTTAACAGCCGTTTCATCCCCGAGCGCAATCAGCGTGATAGGTCTGCCTAGCGTAAGCGCTCCGAGAATCGCCACACCGATGACAGGCGCCAGCAGCTCCAGATGGGTCCACTTCACGCCTGCTACGCCTCCCGCATACCAGAAAGCCAGATCCTGGCTCAAGCCGAAATAAATCGCGATGCC
The DNA here is from genome assembly GCF_038070315.1 of Paenibacillus filicis. Classification (NCBI taxonomy): domain Bacteria; kingdom Bacillati; phylum Bacillota; class Bacilli; order Caryophanales; family Paenibacillaceae; genus Paenibacillus; species Paenibacillus filicis. The sequence continues at coordinate 316,388 of NZ_JBBPCC010000003.1, forward strand.
TGTGCTGAAGGCATGCAGCATGGCAGCTACCACCGAGCCGGCCAGCGTCAATCGCAGCGGCGTCAGCCCTCCGGGAGATGCTGAGCCGAGCAGGAAAATAAACAGCGTGCTGAGCACCGCACCGCCGAACGACAAGGCCATCAAGGCCGTATAAGGCAGATTGGGCAGGAAGGCAAAGCTCAGCGCGACGACCAGCGTAGCCCCGGCATTGACGCCCAGGATGCCTGCGTCCGCCAGCGGGTTGCGCGTGACCCCCTGCATCAAGGCTCCGGCCACGGCAAAGGCCGCACCAATCACCGCAGCGCCGATGACGCGGGGCAGGCGCAGCTCATGAATGATCTGATGCGCGGTCAAGGCAGGGTCATAGTGAGCAATCGCCAGCCATACGGTAGCCAGATCCAGATCCTTGGCCCCGTAGGAGATGGCGAAGAACATCGCCGCCAACAGGGCGCACAGCGCAAGCGGCATGATCCAGGTATATGGCATGCCCTTCCTTCGACTGAATGTTTTCCACCAAGCCGTTGTTCTGTCGAGTATGGGCTAACCCCTCCAAGTTAATATTGATAATCATTATCAATTGATATTATAAAAAAACTGCCTCGATCCCGTCCATGACATAATTATTACAATTTTGTATGGATTATTTTTAGTAGGGCGATCGAGGCCGTTATAGTTCGGAGAGCAACGCCACCGCTTTCTCCAGTTGCATGTCGATGGACAATGGGGCATAGGTCATCCAGCTGTTCCACTCTCGGGAGACCTGGTATCTTCCCTTGCGAATAGACGGACACGTCCGCCAGCCTGGCGACTTCAGATAAAGCTGCACCCGCTCCAAATCCTGGTCGGAATGAGTCACGAACAACCAAGCGTCACAGCCATACTGCGGCAGCGACTCCGGCGCAAACGGCACCCAGGTTACCTGTGTACCCGGTTCATGCTTCTCCATCTCCAGCTTCACAGGCTCCGGAGGGACAAGCTCCAATGAACGGTAAAAGACATGACCGATATTACGCGCTGCGTAGAGACGAAACTCACCGCCTCGAACCATGCACAATCCGAGGGTCATCCCTGAGGTGTGCGAACGGACAGTCTTCCGGGCAAGCTCAACCTTCTGTTCGTGCGCTGACTTCCAGACTTCCGCCTCCCGCTCCCGTCCAACCACTGCCGCAATATAGGTCAGATGCCCGAATACATCCAGGCTTTTCCACGAAAGCGCCAGAATCGGAGCCACGTCGCCTATGCTGGCTTGCGCCTTGGTCCGCACATTGTCCTTGCAGATGATCAGATCCGGGGCAATGTCCAGGAAGGTCTGACGGCCGATCTCCCAAGGGTCCGATGCGTGCAGCGGCAAGGGGAGCATACGGGTCTCCAGCCGCAGATGCGGACGGCTCTGGGCCGCCTCGGGGACGATGCCTAGTGCGAGCAGATGATCCGTGCACGGATAGGACAGCGAGATCACCTTCGGCTCCTGCAAGCGCTTGGTGTAGACCGTAGGGGCACAGCCGGCCTGCGCCTTGAACCGGCGGCTGAAGTAAAACTCATCCCGGTAGCCGACGCTTCGCGCAATCTCCCGGATATTAGGCTTATCCGCCGTAAGCAGTTGTTCCTTCGCCCGGTTGATCCTCAGGTCGGTCAGGAACTCGGTCGGAGATTTGCTCATCTTCTGCTTGAATCGCTGCGAGAAGTAAGAGGTCTGCATACCGGCCGCCTCGGCCAGCCGATCGATCTTCATATCGAATGGGTAATGCTCCAGCATCTGCGACAACGTGCTTTCCAGCCAGTACTCCGGCCGGTCAGGCGGCGATGGCGAAGCTCCCTCCAGGACGGTCTCCAGCAATTTCAGCAGGAGCTGCTCACGGCGCAGCCGGTCGCTGGCTTTGCCTTTCCAATTGTCGGAGACGAGCAGCAGAATCAGCCGCTGTATCGTGCGGAGACCATGATCGAGCATGCCTTGTACAGGGAAGGATAGCTCACGCTCATAGGTTCGCCGCTCCTTGTAGCTCCCAGACTCGAGAGGCGCAGCCCGGAACAGCTCGAACTGGATGCGGCAGCCTTCCAGCGGTTTTTCGTTGCCCGATGACAGCTCAAGCTTGGTGCCAGGAGGCAGCAGAAGCTGGGTTCCCTGGGCAATACGCGCCGGTACTCCGTTCACCAGCAGTTCTCCCCTCCCCTTAACGAACAAAAGCAGGGTGTGATGCTTCAGCACATGGGGCTGCCGAGACCTGTAAGGGAAGCCGGCTATCGGTTCCGCCTCTACCAGCTCCAGCAGGACATGCTGCCAATATTCGTCGTATCCCTGATCTGCTGCCACGTTCTTCAACGTTCTTCCTCCCTTCCTTCCGTCATGCAAGTTACTATGTATGTAAAAGAGTAAGGCCGTTAGGCCAAATAGATAGCACCTAATTATGGTAATATGGAGTTAAGCCTTCTTAACCCTTATTTAGTATAAAGGAGATTCTTATGGAAGACCAATGGAGAATATCGCCGCATGATCCGGCATGGAAAAGTCTGTTTCAGGCTGTCGCCTCCAGCTTAAGAGCTTCGCTCGGCGAAGCGGCCCTGCGCATCGACCATATCGGCTCGACCTCTATCGCCGGTTTAGATGCTAAGCCCATCATCGACATCCAAATCTCAGTTCCGGATGCTGAGAACCTGGCAGCCTACAAGAGCCGGATCGAACAGGCCGGATTCGTCTTACGGGAAGAAAATCCGGACAAAACGAAGAAGTATTTCCGGGAAATACCCGGCACACGAAGAACACATATTCACGTCAGGCAAGCCGGCAGTTTTTCCGAACAAGTCGCCTTGCTATTTAGAGATTATTTACGGACGCATCCTGTAGATTGTGTGAGGTATGCCCAGGAGTAGCACCGGCTTATGGAGCTCTTCCGGCATGACCGCCCCCGGTATGTGGAGGGAAAAGGGCCGATCATCTGGGACATTATTCAGAAAGCCCAGGCTTGGTCGCAGGAGACAGGCTGGAAGCCGGGTCCCTCAGACAAGTAAAAGTTGCACGAAAAAATCCACTATCCGGTCCGTCCGGTAGTGGATCCCCATCTACTATTTCTATTATTCTATTTCTATTTTTTCTGCTCCCCCGCGCCTGTTCCCATCTGCTCCTGTAGCCGCTCGCCTGCTACCTTGGCCAGCAATCTCGGCTTATCGGTAATGATGCTGCTAACGCCGAGCTCCAGCATCCGCTTCATCACCTCGGGATCGTTGACTGTCCATGCGAAGATATCCTTGCCGTATTGCCCGGCCAGCTTCAGCAGCTCCGGCTTCACTAGAGGATGCGCGATGCTGAGCGCGTCGTAATCCGGATTGCGGAGCAGCTTCTCCAGCGCTCCTGCTCCTTCGAGTTTATCGACAATCAGTCCAGTACGCAGCTCCGGATCGGCCTGCTTCACACGATGGAGAAGCTTTCCATCGAACGAGGTGAAGATGCAGTCTTTCCCGAATGATTTCCGCTTGACAATATCTGCCGACTTCTCAGCAAGCCGGACGCCATGTCCATTATTTTTCAACTCGATATTGAGTTTGATTCTCCCTTGAGCCGTGTCGATGACCTGCTCGAGCGTCGGCACCTTCTCCGCGGCATAACGTTCGCCGAACCAGCTTCCTGCGCTGGCGCTTGCAAGCTCGGCCGATGTCACCTGCCACATCGGTTTATCGATGCCTGTTGTCCGGCGTACATTATCATCATGCATCACCATGACAACGCCGTCCGAGGTCTCCTGGACGTCCAGCTCGGCATACCCCGCTCCTGCCCGGATCGCTTGACGGAAGGCGCTTAGCGTATTCTCAGGCGCCGACTCGGAGCTCCCTCGATGCGCCGTAATCCGCTCGCGGTAGGTCATGCCGCTGGCCTCGGAACCGGAGGTGACAGGCAGGGCGGGAATCATCGCTGTCTGCACAACCAGCAAGCACAGCAAGGCCCGTAGAACATTTGACATCGGCCGCTTCCTCCTAGTGATCTGACTTATGCTTAACGTACCATAAGTTCATTAGAAATCTATCAGCAGCAGGGTGCCAATTTCATCCACTTGCCAAACATTTTCCTAACAATCACAGGAGGTATGCCGGGGCCGGGATTTTCCTGATAAACGCGAACAGGCCAGAGCAGCTGCGCTCCGGCCTGTTGCATGCGTGCAAGGCACGCATTCAACCCTTAATAATAAGGTGAGATCAATACATACACGAGAACCCCGGTCGCGCTGACGTACAGCCAGATCGGCATCGTCCAACGGGCGATTTTGCGGTGGCGGGCGATCTTGCGGCCCAATCCGCTTGCCATCGTGAACAGAGCCAGCGGCACGTTCACGATCGCCAGCAGCACGTGGGTGATGAGCACGAAGAAGTACGTGTACTTCAGCCAATCCGGTCCGCCGAATTTCGTAGGCTCCGTCAGAAAGTGATAGGTGACGTAGGAGATGAGAAACAAAGCCGTCGATCCGAACGCTGCAAAGATCCAATTGCGGTGAACGTTAATATTCTTCTTCTTGATGGCAATCAGCGACAGCACCAGAAACACAAACGTAAAGCAATTAAAAATGGCGTTCAGCAGCGGAAAGATCGTCACATCGAACCCAACGTTCCCTTGATACGCCGGCAAAAAGAACAGACAGGCGATAATAGCAATCAGGATCAAAGAGAACACCGTGATCGCACCGTTAAAATTACGCGGTTTATTCATGAAAAGCCCCCATCCCGAAAAGATAGTCATTCTTGTCCCTTCTAGGATATGGGGTTTTGCCATCAAATACAATGCGTGATGCTCTAGTATTGTTACGGTTTCATGAAAATACCCGCGTGCCGTCTAACATCGCCTCAGGATGGCTTGATGCGGTTGTTGTCGACGTCCTCTCGCGGTTTGTCCAGCTTGATCTCCAGACGGTTCAGCGCTTGCCGAATTGCCTTGGCATGACTCAAGAGCTGGAACACCGCGTAGATGATGAAAATCCAAAATCCGAAAAAGAGCAAGGTCATGATAAGTCCTAGCGGATGTATGACACTAGCACCCATTAGCGTTCTCTCCCTTCATAATTGAAATGGCCGGACCGTATCGCACTTACCTCCCGGCAAACTTGATCTGCCCCTGGCTGTCGATCCCTCGAAACACAAAGCCCCCCTCTTCAGCTGCGGGCAGTTCGGTGTATAGCACGGCATACCTGTCCTCTACCTTCAGCTCCAAGCTTAGAGACGACCTTTGCCTAATCTCATCGAGCGTGTCGGCGGCCTCATCGTCCATAGGATCATTGCTGATCAGGACCGTAGTCATCTCAGGATCGAGCGTCTCGATGGCAAAGAGCGTCTCGTACTGTTTACTTTCATTGAGATGAGCCGACCAGGTTCGAAGAAGAGCATCATCTGGAAGTCTGGGGGCCAGCTGAGCGGCCGTGATGACCCGGTGCAGGATCCCCCATCGTGTCTCTAGCAATTGAGCATAGGTCATGACCGGAGTCTTCCATATCACAACCTTATGTGAACCAAAGGCTTTCTCGTACACTTTGCTTCCGCCAGGCGCAGGCACAGCTTGTTCCAGCGCCCGCTTCTCACTCCATGTATAGCCGGACGGAACAAGCCAGAACCATCCAAGCACAAGCACGAATAATAGCAAAACCATCATCGTTCGGGTCACCGCTCTTCCTCCTGACTGCACAGCTTGAACTTTGGTCAAAGTACCCCCGTGCTTCCTCCTCCATCACGGCCTTCATAAGCCTGACGCTAGCAAGTCCTCCAGCTCCGACAGCTGCTGCATATGGCCCGTCACCTCGACACCCCTTGCCTTCATCACCACTGGGTCAGTCTTGTAACTGACGAAGGCGATGCCCGCACCCGCCGAGGCTGCGCCGTCAATCCAGGAATCTCCCACAGAGAGCCAGTTGCTGGCAGGAAGCTGGGGGAACTGCTCCAGCACATAACTGAACCCCGAGCTGGAGGGCTTCAATGCCGTCATCTGCTCCCGTCCCGCGATCAGATCGAAGTATGCGGCGACTCCAGTAATCTCCAGCGCCTTCAGCGCAGCAGGCCGGGAATTATTGGTCACCACAACCAGCGTATATCGTCCATGCAGAGCTTCCAGTACCTGCAGGGCTCCCCGCTCCAGACCGGCCCCCTCCATTCCGCGCAGCTCATGCTCCGTGGCTATATCCATGGCTGCTGCGTACATCTCTGCCGTTAGGCCGCTAGACTTAGCCTGCTCCAGCATCGTAGAGGAAGTATGCTCGGACAACGGAAAATCCCCAGGCAGCAGCTGCAGGCCGAACAGGTATTCATAAATGTGCCGCTTCATCGCGGCAAAATCAATTCGTGACTGAAGCAGCGTATTGTCCATATCAAAAATGATTCCTTGAATCGGCATTCCGCCTCTCGCCTCTTTCTATGGTTTGGTTAGCGGGGAGCTCAGGCCCGCCTGATGCTGGGGCTCATTCGCTTTCCGGTATTGAGACGGCGTCATCCCGGTTTTCTTCTTGAAAAGCCGGTTAAAAAACTTCATATCCTGATAGCCGGTCCTCTGGGCGATGACAGAGATGTTGTCACGTGTCAATAGCAGCAGATCACAGCAAGCCTCTATCCGGCATTTGTGTATATAGTCCGTAAGCATCATCCCGGACCGGGCGATGAACCGGCGGCGGAACTGCCGCTCTCCCAGGCTAGCTTCAGCCGCCAGCTCCTTCACGTATACCGCTTCCTGCGGTTGGCTTCGTATCCTCTCTGCGATCCGGTCCAAAATACGGTCCGTCTCCTTCTCCCGTTCAGTCTCCGATGCCAATCCGGGCAACCTCCCATCTCCATGGAGTGGGCTTGCGCCCGCCGCATCCTGCGGAAGGAGCCTACGCTGAACCTGCACCAGAAGCCGGACGATCTCAGCCTGCACCATCGCCATAAAGCCCGGTTTCTTCTGCCGGAATTCCTCGTACATCCGATTGAAGGCGTGCTGGAAAGCATCCTCCCGGTCACGGAGGTACAACCAGGGCTGCTCCGGGTAACCTGTCTTCAGCAAGGCTTCCAGACTCTGATCGAGCCCAATTGCAGCGGACAGTCTCTCGACAAACCACTCGTTAAACAGACAGTTGTACACGATCAGATGGCCGCTGTCTTTCGCTGACGTTTTCGGACGGAATACATGGGAGGCCCCCCGTGGAAGCACGAACAGATCGCCCTTGGCAACCGGGATCGTCTGTCCCTCTATATGCTGATAGCCGCTGCCCTCACTGACGTAGCTAATCTCCAGAAATTCATGCCTGTGCTCCTCCAGATGGAATGATTCCGACACCCGGTTGATATGGAACGGCAGCTCCGGCGTCAAATACAGACTCCGGCTCGTGGTAATAATTCTCCGTTTGGCTTTCAAGCAGCTCACCCTCCCCCTGACCGTATCGACCCTATCTTTTGTCCGAATCAACCCATAAATCATTCTTCTTCTCAATCTATACTAAATATAATCTCATGTGAAGAAGGAGTCTGATTCAGATGAAGCTAGAGACAGAAACCGTGGAAGCAGCCTGGCAGGGACAATGGATATGGGGAGAAGGAGAACCGAGTCCGCGCAACGTCTGGCGCTGCTTCCGCAAGCGCTTCTCCCTGACGGAAGGGAACGGAGGCGATGCGACGCTCCGCATCACAGCGGACTCCCGTTACGTCCTCTTCGTCAACGGCACACAGGTTGGCCGGGGCCCTGTCCGCTCCTGGCCGTTCGAACTAGCCTACGACGAGTATGAAGTCGGCCATCTGCTCAAGACCGATCAGGTGAACGTAATCTCCGTGCTGGTGACCCATTACGGAGTATCGACCTTTCAATACCTGCTGGGGCGGGGAGGCTTGCTGGCCGAGCTGCGGCAATCCGGCCAGGCCGAGCCGTTGCTCGTGACAGATGCTACCTGGCAGACGGCCGTTCACGCTGGCTATGACCGTCACTCGTCACGTATATCCTGCCAGCTCGGATTCACCGAGATTATCGATTCCCGGGTGTGGGAAGACTCCTGGCTGGACCCCCGCTCTGAGCTGGACTGGGCAGCCGCCCAAGTGATCGGTCCGGCTGGTGTGGAGCCGTGGACCCGGCTGGTCAAGCGGCCGATTCCGTACCTGGCCGAGGAGCCGTTGTATCCTTCGCGCATCGAGACGGTCCGGGCCGTGAAGCCGGCGGCGTGGAGCGCGGTCATCGATCTGCGCAATCATCTGGTACCCGAGAGCGTGCACCATGCCAACAATATCTGGTTCGTCGGTTATCTTGCCACAGTGATCCGCCTGGAGCAGCCGGGCAAGGTTACTCTCGGCAGCGCCGATGACGGGCGGGTCACACATACCATAAGTATGAACGGGATCTGGTATGGGCCGGAAGCCTATACGGGCGATGACGGAGAGCGTTATCTGACTGTAGAGCTGCCAGCCGGCGATCACTTTGTGCTGCTTCATCTGAACAGCTGCAATCACGGCCATGGCTTCCACTTTGGCGTGGATAGCGACCAATCGTTCCAAGTGCTGTCTCCGCTGCCAGACGTAGAGGGGGACTCCCCGTTCGTCACGCTCGGCCCCTTCGATGTGGTGGAGATCATCGATCATCAGCCAGGACGCGAGCTTCGCCTGGACCATCCCGATCTGGAGAAGGCCCGGACCTTGTCAGCCCCCGGGGAACTGCAGGCATGGACGGAGTGGGTTCGTCCCATCCCGGCCGCTCTGGTCAATCTTCAAGATGTATTCACATCATCAGTCTGGACCTCTGTCGCCCGTCAACAGCCTGTGCCGCAGCAGCTTCATGCGATGGCTACCTCCGGGGCGACGCCAGGGATCGTACCGGTATTCGCCGGACTCGATACGGAGATCGTCATCGACTTCGGACGTGAGCTTTCCGGCTTCCTGGCCTTCGAGATCGATGCAGCAGCGGGAACCGTTATCGACCTGTACGGTTTCGAATATATGAACGGGGACGGCTGGAGGCAACAGACCTACCAGTTGGACAACTCGCTTCGCTATGTGTGCCGAGATGGCAGACAATCCTATGTATCCCCGGTTCGGCGCGGCCTGCGCTATGTCGCAGTCACGGTTCGCGGCGCTGAACGCGAGGTCCGCTGGCATAACTTGCGGATGATCCAGAGTCACTATCCGGTTGCGGAGACTGGTTCCTTCCAGAGCTCCGATCTGCTGCTCAATGAAATCTGGAGCCTGTGCCGTCACACGACGCGCTTGTGTATGGAGGATACGTTCGTCGACTGCCCAGCCTACGAGCAAACCTATTGGGTCGGGGACGCCCGCAACGAAGCTCTAATCAACTACTACGTCTTCGGAGCCAAAGAGATCGTCGAGCATTCGCTGCGGCTCGTACCCGGATCTGCCTTTCAAACCCCGCTGTATGCCGACCAGGTGCCCAGCGGATGGAATAGTGCCATTCCGAACTGGACGTTCTTCTGGGTATCCGCCTGCCTGGAATATTACCGATTCAGCGGAGATGCCCGGTTCGCTTCGGAGATATGGCCCTCGGTCCGTGCTACCCTGGACTGCTACAGGGATAACCTGGATTCTCAGGGGCTGCTGCGCATGAAGGGATGGAACTTCCTCGACTGGGCGCCGTTCGAGCAGCCGAAGGACGGCGTGGTGACGCCTCAGAATATGTTTATGGTCAAGGCCCTGCGGGATGCGGCCTCGCTGGCCGAAGCGGTAGGCGAGCCGATAGAGACAGCCCGGTTCATGGCGGAGGCCGAGCAACTGCGCAGAGCGATCAATGAGCATCTGTGGGACGAGAAGCTGGACGTATACGTGGACTGCCTGCATCCGGATGGTCGGCCCTCCGCAACGACGAGTATGCAAACCCAGGTCGCAGCCAGCCTGTGCGGAATTGCAGATGGAGACCGTGCCCGGCGGATGGGCGCTTATCTCGTAGATCCCCCGGCTGACTTCGTGCAGATCGGCAGCCCCTTCATGTCCTTCTTCTACCATGAAGCGCTGGCGAAGCAGGGTAGGCTGGATGTACTGCTAGCGGACATCCGCAAGCAGTACGGCACGATGATCGATTACGGAGCCACGACTTGCTGGGAAACCTACGCGAAGCCTGACAATCTGGCGCCAACACGCAGCCATTGTCATGCCTGGTCGGCAGGTCCCGCCTATTTCCTGGGTGCTTATGTGCTCGGCGTGACGGGCCTGACTCCCGGCTGGGACCGGGTACTCATCGCCCCCCACCCGGATTCGCTGGACTGGGCGCGCGGCTCCGTTCCGCTTCCCGACGGGGGCCGGATCGATATCTCCTGGCGGGTCGACCGGACCATCGGCCGCATGAAGCTCCGGGTCAGCGCCCCCGGAAGCGTGCGGCTCGAATATCAGGCACCTGAAGGCTTCGAACTGGACATAGAGAGCTGCCCCGTCGGATAGTGGCAACATCCGGGGCTGCCTTCTTATGAGCCTTCTACTGGCTGTACTGCACCCGCTTACCGCCGCGAATGGATGGGGTAAGCGGTGGCAGTGCCTCTGTCAGGAGCAGCCTCATGCCTGAGAGCCGGGGTCCTCATAGGCGGTTCAGCCGCTTGCCCTGATCTGTCTGTCGAACCGGTTAAGCCGTGTTCCCTGGTAAGTTAAATACCCGGTATCGCCTTCGACCAACAACCCGAATTGCTCAGACCGCACATGAAATTCCTGCCGCCTCCCGTCCTGGAACTCGAAAGTGACATAATAAGACGTATGTGCCGAGGAATTCCCGCTTCCTCCGGAAACTTCCGTTCTCTTCGCCACAACCTGGCAGGGAACCGTTATCTGCTCCGCAGCGTTATTGGAGCTCCACACAGTAATTCCCTTGACGATGATAAAAATAAACGTACCTATGATGATGGCAGCTATCAAAACAAAAATGACCGTGAATCCGAACGGTGGTCCGAACGAATGATCAAATGAACCGGGCACGTCAGCCTTCTCCTCCATTCTGGGTGCCGCAGCCGCTATATGCGAGCTGCGGCTCTTATACTTTTCTTTCTTTCCAGGAGCCAAGGAATCTATTATCTTGTGATTGCAGACCGCGCCTTTGGTGATCTACAAACTCTCCTTCTCCAGCTCCCTCACGCTTCCGTCCCGATACCCGACGACTACGCTCCCAGCCATCCCGATAAATAGTCCGTTGTCCACCACACCGGGGATCTGGTTGATCTGCTCGTGCAGAATCTGCGGATTGGTGATCCGGCCAAACGCACAGTCTGCAATATAGTTGCCATTGTCCGTTATATAAGGGCCATCGCCAGAAGAGAAAGTGCGCAGTGTGGCCTGACAGCCCAGGGAGGCCAGCCGCTTCAGCGTCCATTCATGCCCGAATTTGACGATCTCGACCGGCAGTGGAAATCTTCCTAATTGAGGCGCCAGCTTGCTCTCATCGACAATAATAACCAGCCGCTTGCTTGCAGAAGCTACGATCTTCTCCCGCAGCAGGGCTCCGCCTCCGCCCTTGGTTACATTCCATGCCAGGTCCACTTCATCGGCGCCGTCAATCGTCAGATCGATACCGTCGATCTCCGAGAAGGACACGATCGGGATACCGAGCTCCCGGGCCAGGCTCTCCGAATGACTGGAGGTGGCAATCGCGCGGATATGGAGACCTTCCTGCACTCTTTTGCCGATTTGCTGAATCGCCCAGTAGGCTGTGGTGCCCGTTCCTAACCCGACGACCATGCCATCATGGATATAGGCCACAGCTTTCTCGGCTGCTGCTCTTTTCGGTTCCATAGACTCACCTGCTTTTCTACGTATTTACTTCCAGTTTACAGGAAACCCATGGCAAAAAGCCATCCCTGTGTCGCCGGTACGGCGATCGGGAATGGCTCTTCTCTTCGGGATTCCTGCTATAACAAGCAGTTATCGCCTTATTTCAACCGCATAGCGTAAGACCTTTTGCAGCGCAGGAGATGCTTACTTCATCTCGAAATACTTCTGAAACTCGTCCAGCACCAGATTCGCCGCCTTGTAGCCGCCCGCCGAGTTCCAGATTGCCTCGTCCACCTTGAACACCTTGTTCGTCTTAGACACGTTCAGGTTTTTGAATAGCGGGTCGTTCATCCATTCCTCGACGACCTTGGTTGTGTCCGTCTTTCCTGGGGAATCCGAGGCGAAGTAGAACATGATGTCCCCGTCCATGCTTGGAATCTTCTCTTTCGTCAGCATTTCGATGAAGCCATCCCTATCCTGCGGAGCGGGACGAGCCATGCCGAGCTGGCCCAGCAGCTGCCCGGAGAAGCTCGTCCTCAGATAGATTCTCACCTGGGTAGGCGAGAAACGGACAATCGACACCTTCGTCGAGAGCTTGCTGCCCAGCTTTGCCTTGATCTCGTCCATACGCTTGTCGAATGCAGCCATCGCCTTCTCGCCCTCAGCCGTCTTATTCAAGGCTTCCGCATACAGCTTGAAATTATCCTTCCAGGCGGCTGCCAGATCGGCGGAGAACACTGTCGGGGCAATCTGCTTCAGCTGCTCATAAACCTTCTCCTGCCTTACCTTGGTACCTATGATCAGATCTGGCTTGAGTCCTGCGATCACCTCGATGTTCGGCTGCCCTTCGTCGCCGACGATCACGACATCCTTCATCTCTTCCTTGATGTGAGGATACCAAGGCTCGCCGAACCAGGACTTCACCGCCCCCACCGGCTTGACGCCAAGGGTTAACAGCGCCTCGGTCCCTTCGTTCGTCAGGATAACCACCCGCTTCGGCGTGCCGGTCAGCGTGGTTTCGCCCATCGCGTGCTTAATCACACGGGGAGCCTCGTTCTTTGACACTTCCGTCGAAGCAGGCGCTTGCGGCTGGCCTGCGCTTCCGCAGCCTGCAGCAACGAGCAGGAGCGTGGACATGAGCACGAGCGACCATGCCCGGCTGGTTCGTATATTTTGTAGTAAAGCTTTCATCTGGTTTTCCCCCTATACCTAAATAAAATCAATTGAGAATGATTATCAATATGAAATGTAATGCAAAAAAGCGTGGAAAGTCAACCATTTTGTTGAGAATGAGAATTATATTCATTGACAAAGCGAGGCGTAATCTCATAGAATTTCTAGGTGATCCTGTTTGTCCAACTTCAGATTTGAAAAGAGTGAAGAAGCCTTGGTCTTATTCAAAAATAGTCCAGCCCTCAGGCTCATCGGCCTGCTTGCCGGCGTGGTTCTGCTCATTTTGGTTCTGCTCGCCAGCGTCCTGCTCGGCCATCAGAATTTCAGCGTGCAGCAGCTCTGGCAGGCCTACAGCCAATTCAACGGCTCCAACGAGCACCTGATTCTACTTAACACCCGCGTCCCCCGGGCAATTATCGCAGCCATGGTCGGAGCAAGTCTGGCGCTGGCGGGCGCTATCATGCAGGTCATTACGAAAAATCCCATCGCCTCCCCCTCCGTATTCGGCATTAACTCGGGGGCGGTTCTGTTTATCGTGATCGGACTGGCCGCTTACGGCAGTTCGCTGACGATGGGCAGCATGGTCTGGATCGCCTTCGTCGGGGCAGGCGTGACCGCGCTGTTCGTCTATGTGCTGTCCATGCAGGGAGGCGCGCGCTATGAGCCGGTCAAGCTTACGCTAGCAGGCGCCTCTGTCGCCGCGTTCGCTTCCTCCATTACCTCGGGCATTATCCTGATCAAGAAGGATTCGCTGGAGACTGCGTTGTTCTGGATGATCGGCTCCGTCTCCGGACGACAGCTGGAGCATCTGGTCATCGTGTTGCCTTACATGGTGATCGGCTGGATCATCGCGCTGCTGCTCTCCGCCTCCTTGAACGTCGTCGCCCTTGGCGATGAGATCGCTCAGGGGCTTGGGCAGCGCATCATGCTCATCCGCGGTATAGCCGCTGCCGTGATCGTACTGCTAGCGGGCAGCTCCGTCGCCGTAGCGGGGCCGATCGCCTTTGTCGGCCTGATCGTTCCCCATCTATGCCGGTATATCGTAGGCACGGATCACCGCTGGCTGCTTCCGTACTGCGCGCTGGCGGGTGCTCTGCTGCTAGTCGGCGCCGATCTGGCTTCACGGTTTATTATCATTTCCAAAGAGGTTCCGGTAGGAGTCGCAACGGCGCTGATTGGGGTTCCGTTCCTGATTCATGTAGCGAGAAGGAGTAAACATGCTTAAACGTCAACGAAGCAAACCGTTAACCATTCTGGTACTGTTGAGCCTCCTGCTGGTGGGCTTGTCCTTGCTCAGTCTGTCGCTGGGCAGCGTCCGGATTCCGATCGGCGAGGTACTGTTATCCTTGACAGGGCAAAATCCAGGCAGCAACGATCTGATCATCACGCAGTTCCGGCTGCCGAGAATCGTCGGGGCGGTGCTCGTCGGAGGAGCTCTGGCGGTATCCGGCGCGCTGCTCCAAGGCGTCATCCGCAACCCGCTGGCATCTCCCGATATCATCGGCGTCACCGGTGGTGCCTCCGTGATGGTCGTCGCCTTCATGACGATCTTCGCCGGGAAGTACAGCATTAACTGGGTACCGTTGATCGCGATCGTAGGCGCATTCCTCGCGGCCGGCCTCAACTACCTGCTGGCCTGGAAGCGTGGTGTGTCGCCGTTCCGGCTCATCCTGATCGGAATCGGCATCTCAACGGCGATGAGCGCGTTGACGACATACCTGCTGCTCAGCGGTCCGTCCTATCTCGCTGCCCAGGTGCTGAACTGGACGACCGGCAGCATCTACGGGACGAACTGGAAGCATATCGCGGCGCTGTGGCCTTGGGTCGCTCTCTTCATCCCGCTGTCCATGTTCTACGCCAAGGAATTGAATGTGCAGTCCCTGGGGGAACCTGCCGCAGTTGGACTGGGCAGCCGTCTGCAGGTGAGCCGTATGATCGTGCTGTGCTATACGGTCGCACTAGCCGGCGCGGCGGTAGGCATCGCGGGTACGCTTTCCTTTATCGGACTGCTGGCCCCTCATATGTCGCGCAAGCTAGCCGGTAATTCGTACCAGCTGCTGATCCCGGTGTCCGGCCTCGTCGGCGGAATCATCCTGGTGCTCGCCGATCTGGCGGGGAGAATGCTGTTTCAGCCGCTCGATATTCCGGCCGGGGTCTTTACCGCAGGGATCGGGGCTCCGTTCTTCATGTATCTGCTGTTCAAACGCAAACCCGTTTAAAACATAGGCAAGACAATCCGGCAGGCAGCGGGGTACTCCCCTCCCCTGCCTTTTCTTTTGCCTTTAGACCCCCTATCCGTTCTATAGTCCTCCAGGGCTTACGACTCCTTTACTCCACTGGAAAAGGCAAGTATACTGCGCTTAGAAAATGTGAGTGATTACTCACTTTCATATCCTGAGGAGGAGGATGAGAATGACGCCCAGTCAAGCCAGTTGCCTGATTCTTCAGCAAGTGAGCCGTTCCTTCGGCAGCAAGGAGGTGCTTCATCACATCAACCTGCAGGTGTCCCGAAGTGAAATTTTCGGCCTGCTCGGCCCTTCCGGATCCGGCAAAACCACGCTGGTCAAAATGATCGCAGGCATCGATGCAGCTACCAGCGGGCGTATTGAACTATTGGATACCCCCGTACCCAAGCTGGATCTGATGAAGCGGATCGGATATATGGCTCAATCCGATGCCCTCTACCATGAACTGAGCGCCAAAGAGAACCTGGAGTTTTTCGGTTCCCTGCTTGGCCTGCGTGGGGAAAGGCTGAAGTCAAGAATAGGCAAAGTGATGGAGCTGGTGAACCTGACCGAGCATCTCAAGCGGCCAGTGGGAGCTTACTCGGGCGGGATGAAGCGAAGACTGTCTCTTGCGATTGCGCTCATACACGAGCCAGAGGTGCTGATTCTCGATGAACCGACCGTCGGCATCGATCCTCTGCTGCGCCAATCGATATGGAAGGAGCTGGGGAACTTGAGTCAGGCGGGCACGACTTGTCCCTCCCTCTCTGCCTGCTCCGCGTATCGAGTATCGGCATGGCTCAGCCGACATGTCTTCCTTCGACTATCTAGGTCCCGTGCTCATCGGAGTTTTTTCCTTCTTCTTCGTGTTTCTCATCGCCGGCGTATCTTTCCTGAAGGAACGCACGAGCGGCACCTTGGAGCGGCTTCTCGCTCCCCCGCTGTGACGCTGGGAGATCGTAGCCGGGTGCATCATCGGCTTCGGCATCTTCACCAGTCTCCAGGCCGTTCTCATCGCCTGGTACACCATTCATGTGCTTGGTATTATGATGGCAGGCTCCACCTTGTATGTACTCCTGATTACTCTGCTCTTATCCGTCATGGCACTTAGCTTCGGAACCTTCCTGTCCGCCTTCGCCAATACGGAGTTTCAGATGATTCAGTTCATCCCCCTGGTTATCGTGCCGCAAGTTTTCTTCTCCGGCTTGTTCGATCTAGAGAGCATGTCACCCTGTCTTCGCTGGCTCTCCCATCTCATGCCGCTCAAGTATGGCGCCGACGCGCTCCGAAGCGTGATGATCCGTGGAGAAGGCTGGAGCGCTATCGCGCCCGATCTGTATGTCCTGCTGGCACTCGCGCTCGTCTTCATGCTAGCGAACGTGCAGGCGTTGCGTAAGCATCGGCATATATAGTAGGCTTAACAGAAAGCGTATGTACAGGAAAGGGGGACCCTCCTATGTCTGAAACGAAGGAGCCATGGCTGGGAGAACTGCTGCGGCTGGCCGAAGCAGAGGATCCCGTGAAAACCGTCAAACAGGGAAAGATCTTGGAGGCGGCGATCGAAATTTTCTCCGAAAAGGGCTATGCCGCTACTTCCACCAGCGAGATCGCTCAGCGTGCCGGCGTCGCCGAAGGCACCATATTCCGGCACTATAAGACCAAGAAGGACCTGCTGCTGTCCATAGCCGGACCAATTGCCGCCAAGATGGTCGCACCGTTTCTAATGCGCGAATTTGCCAAAATTATCGACTTCCCCTATAACTGGGTTGAAGATTTTTTCAGATCGATCGCCAAGGACCGGCTGATCTTTGCCCGCCAGAACGCCAAGCTGATCAAGATATTGCTGCATGAGGTTCCATTTCACCCTGAGCTGCTCGAGCAGCTCAAGGGCATGCTGACTCATATCGTCTTCCACCGGATCGAGAAGGTCGTCCTGCATTTCCAGGCGCAGGGCCAGGTGATCGAGGCTCCCCCGTGGAGAATCATGCGCTCCGCAGCCAGCCTGTTCATCGGCATGATCGTCACTCACGTCTTTCTCGTGCCTGAGCATCCTTTCGATGAAGACGAAGAAGTCGAGCGCACGCTGGACATCCTGATGCACGGCATCTCTCCCGCAGGGCGCAACGCCTGACTCATACTCCCGTAAAATGAGAAAAGGCCTGACGGAATTTCCGTCAGGCCTCGCTACATTCTGCAAGGCGAGATCCGAACAAGCGACTATTTCGCCTTCCTTCCCACGCCTGATTACAGCCTATCGGTCATGCACAACCTGCGTTCCCGCGATCAAGTCGTGCAGCGAACGCTTATCCTCACGGACAACAACCATCACAAGGCTGACGATCGCCGCAATCCCGAACGTGATGCCATACACCAATCCGCCGACTACATTGCGCAGCAGCATCGTTCCAAGCCCCGGCGGGAAGCCGTCCAGCTTGCTGATCCGAATCCCGCAGATCCGCTTGCCGATGGTGAAGCCTCTCCAGAATATAGGCAGCAATAAGGAATATAAAAACGACAATGCCTTCGTTACCGGCTCATTATTCTCCAGTCCGCCACTTATGATCGCCCCCAGAATCGCTAGTGGAAGCGCAATAATCAAAGCATCCAGCAAAACCGCTCCAAGTCTGATCCAAAAGCCTGCTGCATTCACGGCCATTCCTCCTCAGATACAGGATGTAAATCCTCTGTCATACTGAGCATCTACTTTCCAGGATGTTAACTCAGCTTAAGCATTTTACCATTAATATCCTATCTTTGGAAGACTTAATATTCTCCGGCAGCAGGCGGATCACGACATCCATTTTAGGCCCATGACCGATATAAGAATCAATCCTATGAAGAAGACACGCTTCCATTCCTTCGGCTCGCCGAACATATACATCCCCAGCAGCGTGCTTCCCGCAGCTCCTATACCCGTCCAGATCGCATAAGCCGTACCCATCGATATGTGCATCATAGCGACCGTCAGCAAGGAGAAGCTGGCCCCAAGCGATACAACCAAAAACAAATATGAAGACGCATTACGGTACTTGGTCACCCGCTTCAAAGCAATGACACCGATCACTTCACATAGCCCTGCAGCAACAAGAGCAGCCCATTCCATCAGACTTCACCTGCTTTTTTTGCCGGAGCTTCCGGGTCTTTGGTTACCAGCTTGAGCCCTAGCACACCGGCCGCCATGATTGCAATAAACAGCAGCTTCAACGGCTTGGCGGGCTCTCCGAATACGAGAATTTCTACGATAACCGTACCGGCCGTTCCAAGTCCCGTGAACATCACGTACACCGTGCCGATCGGAAGCTTGGAGGCAGATTCAATAAATACTTTAAAGCTGAATACAATCGATGCAATCGTAATCAGCCATTCCCACCATGTCGTGGAATGCTTCAGTCCGGATACCCAGACCACTTCCAAGGCTCCTGCCAGCAATAAGAGCCACCATTCTTTTCTCATTCCAGTATTCTCTCCTTCTATATCTATGCGATAGAGCCAGTCATATACCGCTTACTCCTATTGTAGCAAAGATTGGCCTATCGTATAATGATTAATAACGATAAGTCCATCATTATTTTTGATACCTAGAGGAGGGCAGACCGTGGAACTGACCGATCTCAAAGTTTTTATAACCATCGCAGAGGAAGGCAGCGTCTCGCGTGCGGCGGAACGGCTGGGTTACGTACAGTCTAATGTGACCGCTAGAGTTCGGAAGCTGGAGGATGAGCTTGGGGTTTCGCTATTTCACAGGCATCCCAAGGGCATGTCGCTGACCGAGAAAGGGAGCTCTTTTCAGGAGTATGCCTCTGCTATCCTGCATATGTCCGAAGAAGCCGTCAAGTCGGTACGAGAAACACCGTATCCGAGCGGACCGTTATCGATCGGTGTCGTCGAGACCGTCCATTGCGGTAATTTTCTGAACGCTCTATCCGACTACCAAGCGAAATATCCCGAGGTCTCGCTGTCTTTGGGGACCGGAAGCTCATCGGAGCTGCAGTCCAAAGTTCTGAACTATGAATTGGACGGAGCCTTCGTCACCGGCGAGATCATATCTCCCAAGCTGGTTTCCGCTTATAGCGAGCAGGACGAGCTTCGATTATTAACCAAGCAGCCTGATACCGATTACCCGGATATCCGGCAGATGAAATGGGCGGTCTCCCCGAAGGGTTGCCCGTTCCGAAAGGTTCTGGAGACGTGGCTTCAAAGCGAAGGCATTCCTCTTATGAATATGATCGAGATCGGCTCCTTGGAGACGCTCCTCGGTTGCGTGCGGACAGGACTCGCTTCCACTTTGCTGCCTACATCTGTCTTGTACGGCACTTACGAGCAGTTAGGCATCTTCCCTATTCCGGAAAAATTCCGTTTTACTCAAACAAGCCTGATCCGCCGGGATGGCAGGTTTTCAAGCAAAGCTTTTACGGCTTTCGTCGAAATGGTCAAAGCCAACGGGATGTAAATGAATTAAATAAAGACGAAAACCGCAGGAGTCATCGCCCCCTGCGGTTTTATTCATGCTTAAGTTATTTTACGACATTCACGGTCGTCGTCTCACTAAACGTGCTGCCCGAAGCGTTGACCAGCTCTGCCCGGTATTCGTACTTGCCGAGCGCACGGCCGGTAATAGCCGTAACCGCCTTCTGTGCCGCTGGCGATGCCACCTTCAGTGGCTTGGTATCGATCAGTTGACCATTCTCGTAAAGACGGTATTCGGAGCCGTTCGTGCCCCACCACATATCCATCGTAACCTGGTAGTTGCCATCGCCATCCCAGTTATCCTGGGACAGAACCGGCTTGGCCGGGGAAGCCTCCGTCACTGTCACCGTATGCGGCTGACAAGGCGTCGAACCGCTGTCATTGATCAGTTCACAAGTGTACGTATACGTCCCATTCGTCCGCCCTGTTACGGGTGTCTTCACGAGTTGGGCAGCCGGAGTCGCTCCCTTTAATTCGCTCGTGCCGATCAGTGTGCCGTTCTCATACAAACGCAATGTGGAACCATTATTTCCCCACCACATATTCATCGTGATGATATAGCTGCCATCGCGCAGACCGTCTTGACCATTATCGTCAGAAAGCACCGGTTGACCGGGTACACCCACGGAGGAAGGCTGCGTTACCTGGAAGGAAAAGCTCTTCTCCGACACGTTGCCTGCCGCATCCGTCACACGGTACTGGACGGTATGCGCACCGAGGCCGATATCCTTGGCCGGGCGGGAAGTTCCGCTGACGATCTCCTGTCCATCGAGCAGCAGCTTTTGCTCGGCTACGCCGGACAGGTCATCCTTGCTGACGAGATCGAATTGGACCGTCTCTGTGCTTTTCACATCCCCTACCGGCTTGCCCGATTGAGTCAGCGTAACCGTAGGAGCCGTCTTATCCAACTTGACTGTCACCGTCTTCGCAGCTTCCTGGTTGCCTGCACGGTCGGTGGAATAGTACTGGACGGTATTCGTGCCCTCAACTTCGATGGAGAACGGTGCCGTGTAGACGGCACCCGCTCCCCCATTAATCGCATAATGTGTGGTGACCGGCACAGACTCGGCTTCCTGAGCGGTCAGTGTTACCGTAACATTCCGGTTGAACCATCCGCTCGCCGGGACAGCTTCGGACAAGGAAGCGGTCGTAACCGGAGGCGTCGTGTCCGCTTGCGCGAAGAAGTCGCCGAGTCCTCTAGGCTTTACCTGATAAGCACCCTTGAAAATAGCTGCGATGCCTTTGATGCTTACAACCTGGCCGTCTTGGTAAGGAAAGTTTGCTTGGCTTAAGCCTGTCCGTACGTCTACACGCACATGATTGCTGACTGTTCCCTGTACAGCATCGAATTCGAAAGATCCGGCCGGTGTTGCGCTGACGATATTGCGGATCGTGACATCCTGCAATTCAATCAATTGACCTTGATTAGCGTTATTGACCGCTGTGGCCGGCACAGCAGCAGGCAGTGGAGCTGTGCCCGTCTTTTCGATCGCAACCGGCTCTACCAATTCAAGCTCCGTATTGTACACAGCCAGTGAGGCCGTGATCTTCACGACATCTCCCTGGTGAAAGCCGCTTTGGCTCTGGAACACATAGATACCGCCTGTCGCATCCTGCAGATAGAAGGCTTGTCCGCCGAAAGCTCCGGGCTCCGTCGTGACGACGCCCTCTACGGTAACTACCTTGCCTTCAGCTTTACTGCGAGCTTCCGCTACCGTAATCTTAGCCGGAATGGGTCCCTCTTCTACTGGAAGTGGCTCAGCCGGCACATTGGCAATCGTTACGGCTTTAGTCACCAGGTTGTTCCCGTTCTGGCGCAGACGAAGGTTAGCCGCCCCATTCGTACCCGGCTTGATTTTCACATTCAGATCCTTATAAGCACGGCCCTGGCTGTTGGCAGTTACGCTGAACGGAGCGCTATAGTTATACGAAGTCGGCCATGTGCCGTCCGCATTCTGAACCATAGCCACTTGCGTACCGCCAGCAAGATAGACGCCTGCACTGAAGCCGGATACGGTCGTATTGGCCGGCAGGTTCTCAACAACGACGCGGATCTGGAACTCCTGCGCATTAGGCAGCTGTGCCTGATGCACCAGGCTGTAAGCAGGGTTAATAGGAGCAGAAGTCCCGCCGTAGGAACCCGGCTTGAAGGTCGTGGGATCATACCACTTGTAGCCTGCAGCAGGGGCAGCCCAAGGCTCCGGTTGCGGCTCTGTGGAAGCAGCCGGATCTTCGATAGGAAGCAGCGCAGTTGCCTGATCGAGCTGCAGTCCCGGTACCTGTGTCAAGCTGGTATAGCTCTCCTTCTTAGCCAGCCAGTTCACCGTATTGACGAGCAATACGGCATCGTCCTGCTCCTTGAAGCCGTCATACGTCGTTTTCTTGGCCCCGGTTTCCTCACGCAAGTATTTCGGCGTCGCATCCTCGACCGGCGAGGAATCGCCGATGAAAGCCGCCTTGCCTGCGCCTACTTTACTAACGGCCACATAAGGGCCCTCGGCGACGCCTCCGCCGTTGTACACACCCTGATCGACCGCATTAGGCCATGCCTGATTCGTCTGCGGCAGATAGACGATCCCCTTCGCCTTGGTCGGATCGGTAATCGCCAGCGTCGAGCCAGCGTGCATCGCAACGCCGGAAACCCCGGCAGTGATACCGAACGCCTGAGCGGGGGACACGATGTTATTGGCTGTTATATCGCCGAGCGCATTATAGCGGAAGCGCACGCCAAACTTGGTTCCCAGCCAGTCCGAGCTCACCACGCCCTGCATCGCTGCGGAATTGCGTTCTTCCGTGCTCATGCCCTTGGCCGGATCGGTCCAGGCTCCACGCCGGTAGCCGTTGATAGCCTCGGAGCCGTCCCAACGGTTCTTGTTGCGATCGGCATTATAGTGGTCCCCGATGAAGAAGATCGCGCCGCCGCCCTGTACATATTGCTCCATGGCAGCCTGCTCGGTTTGCTTGAACGGAATATTAGGTTCTGCAATGACGAAGACGTCATAGTCCTTCAGATCGTTATAAGTAAACGGCGTTGCCTTGCGAAGCTCTTTCACATAATAGCCGTTCGCCGCCAGCGCTTGCCCAAAATCCGAGAACCCGCCGTCGATGACCCAATCGGCTGCTCCGGCCGTCTGTGCATGCGTATTGTCGAAAAGTACTTTCTTGCCGGCGTTTTCATTGACAATCTTCGCTTCAATGTAGGGTGCCGGATCAGATGGTCCTTCCGCTAATGCGGAGGGCGCTCCTCCCAGCAAGCCAATCTGCAGGGGTAGTGCCAAGGACAGCGCCAGCAAGGACTTCATCCATGCGGACTTAAATCTAACTATCTTTCCCATCATATTCCTCCCGAGTAAAATAATTGATGAATACTCTTCTATTCTACCACAGGTTAAAGAGAGAGAATGATAGTTTTTTGTAAATTATTAGGAACTAAAACCGAATTGTACCTGAAATGCACCCAGTACCTGCTGGTTAACCGTACGATCGTAAACGGCAAATACGATTAGGTCGAATAACCTTCCATATTTCTCCTCCGTCAGCACCTGTCCGAATTGACGCGCTACATCGGCCGGCACATGGCGGAACACCCCGCAGCCAAAAGCACCCAGCACCAGCGTCCGGTGTCCATGGCTTGCAGCCAGCGACAGGATATAGCGGATTCGCTCCAGCATCACGGGCTCGATGAGGCTGGAATCTTCAAACCCGCGTTCCCGTACGACCCCGGCATTCACAGCCGGAGCGGTGATCATGGAGACCAGGTGAGGCCTCTCCAGTAAGGTGCCGTCATCTTCCCGCAGTACAGGGACATCAGGTGAGTAGATCATATGATGGGAGTACAAGCATGACTTTCTCTCCCGGTTATAGGCATACATCTCTGTCATCTGGGCGATGCAGGGATAGAGAGCGGACGAGCGGGCCAGACTCTCCTCCTGAGCTTGACTGCCTCCGAGAAAGCCGCCGCCAGGATTTTTGGCCGATGCAAAATTCAAGCAAAGCGTATCTGCCCGCCCTTCCTGCTCTACCAGCCGGCGAACAGCCTGCAGAGTCGTTTCACCCGTAACCTCGATACGAGGCCCTCCGGTTTCACCGCTTTCTTGCGTATTCACATCCAGACGGGCTAACGCCTTCTCTTGGATACGGGGCAGTTCATCCGGCGTATACAGCTTCGAGCCTTCGACAGCTCTTCGAACCGCCTCACCGAGATCGACTCGCGATCCTGAGGGGGTCGTGTAGAAGCCCCGCTCCAGAATATTCAGCGTTTCCCGGGCCATATGGCTTCTTGCCACCCGGTTGTCACTGCGTTCATGTATGTTCATCGTTTATTTCACCTCAAGTTCATGTTTCTCTTGCTGCAGCAAATCCTCCCGGAGCTTCGTCAAGATCTCACCGAGCCAATTCTTGCCCCGCCATTTGCTGCGATTGTGAAGATCCGGATGTTCCTCAGGCAGACCTACACCCCAGATCCGGTCAGTCGGACTAGCCTCCACTAACGTCGTTCCCCGGGTGTCCAGCAGTATATCGAGCAGATCTTTATTTTGAGTAAACTTGGCATAATTCGCCTCATAAACGAAGGCTTTCGCATGCTGCTCCCATACCTCACGGTCGAAATTCCGCACTTGACGGCCAAGCTCCTTTTGTACCCTTGGGGAGGAAGTATTCAGCATCTTCCTGGCGGCTTGCTCGTCTCCGAACAATAGAGCCTTCTGCACCATCATATATTGCTCCGCACAGTTGTAGGTGACCTCCTTCACGTTGAAGGAGGCCGGATACCACTGAGAGAACGGGGATTCCGTCCGGTAAAACGGTGTAAACTTTTACATGCTGAGTTCCTCTCTTTCCTGACTAGGTTCACTACCAAGTCCTCTCCCATCTCGGCTTGTAACGGTATAGCTTAGAGGGGCGGTGTCCGGCATCCTTGGTCGATTCATTGGTTTCTGCGACAACATCGGCGATCTTCCGGCGGAAGGCTGCCGCCAGCAGCTCCTTGCCCAGAATAACTTCATACACCTGCTGCAGCTCCGACAAGGTAAACAGTGGCGGCATCAAATGAAACGCGATATCCGTATACTCAATCTTGTTGCGCAGCCGCTCGATGGCATATTCGATCATCTTGGCATGGTCGAAGGCTATTCCGTCAGCCTCGATGATCTCCCGGCGGACCTGAGTGACGCTGCCGTTCATAGACTCCGTCACCCGCACGGTCGCCGACAAAACCTCTTCACCATGCCTCAGCTCCATAGTCACCAGTCTCTCCAGGTCGCAGCCCTGCTCCGTCATCGTCCTCTTCTCCTGAATGATGCTGTAGGCTACCTCCCACCAGGCGGCATCGGCCGCATCATCCCCGGCTCTCACATCCATAGAAGTGCGGTCTGCTAAGGCCATGTAGGAGCAGCTGATAACCCGCGTACGGGGGTCACGGTTCGACTCCCCCCAGGCGAATAATTGCTCCATGTACACGTTGTCGATGTTCGTTTCACTATGAAGCTCCCGCCTTGCGGCCTCATCCAGACTCTCCCGCATCGATACGAAGCCGCCGGGCAGCGCCCATTGCCCGAGATACGGATGCTCGCCTCGCTTGATCAGCAGGAGCTGCAGCGCCTTCTCGGGGAGTTTCCTATAATTATTCTGTTCCTTGTTGGTCACGGTAAAGATCAGCATATCTACCGTTACCGACGGACGCTCATACTGGCTGGCATCATAGATTTGCAAAAATTCAGGCTCAGTCAAGCCGTTCTGGTCACGAAGAGGATTTTCAGTCATTGAAGAGGCTCCTTGGGCAGATTTTCATATTATTAAGTTGATAATAATATATAGTTAATATCTAATTAGAAATATATACCATGAACGTGTTTGAAGTCAATCCACAATCGACAGTTGAATCCGTTGAACGAAAAAAGAGCTCCGGCCGCCAATCGGCGCCAAAGCTCTTTCCCTTATTATTTCGGACTATCACTATGTTCCAGCTGCCCCACCCTCAGCTCCCAGATCTTCTGTGCCGCCGCATCCAATCTGCTGCGGATGAGTATGGCGTCCGTATATGTCTGAGGAATACCCGTAAACCCATAATACACCCCGGCTAGCCCGCCGGCGATGGCGCCGATCGTATCGCTGTCACCGCCCAGGTTGGCGGCCTTCTGGACAACCTCAGCGAAGGATGAGCTTTGCAGCAGCAGGTACAGCACCCAGCGGAACGTATCGACGACGAACCCGCTTGGCTCGCAGTCCGGCTCCTCCGTCTGTGTGAGAATGTCCGCATACGGCGTACCGCTTATCTCTGCCGCTATGGCAGCCCGCAGCTCTTCTCCACGCATCAGCCGCCAGGCGATCCGGTTGTAGATCAGGCAGGCTTCGTCACAGCGTTCATCGTAATGGGTCATTCTGGATTGCATGCGCGACATCTTCTCCAGCTGAGCGAGCTCCACATAAGCCAAGCCTACGGGCAGGCAGCGCATCAGCGAGCCGTTGCCCGCGCTCCGGCCAAGATCAAGGTCAGCGATTAGCGCCGCTTCAAACCAGCTTCCCTCATACCTCCGAAAAACCTGACGGATAATATTGCCGATATCCTTCGGATCAGACCGGTACCATTCCAGAAAAAGTTCCCCGATCTCTCTTAACGGATCAAGAGGGTTCTGAATGATACCTTCCGCTACGCAAAGCGTCATCATCGTGTCATCGGTCACTTCTCCGGGTTCTAGGCTCCAGACGCCGCCCCCGACGATCTCCGTCAAGTATCCATGCCTGTTGGCAATTTCTTTACGACTCATAAATTCCGTCGTCCCGCCCAGCGCATCGCCTACTGCCACGCCGTACAGGCCTCCCTTGATACGATTCATAATGTCCATCGATTCGTCTCCTTTCAGCCTATTCAGTGACGCTAGCAACTCTCACAGTAGGTAGCTATTATTCAACGGATGCCGCTTCCCACAGCTTTCTATGGACCTTTATGACGATTTTCTTAATCGGCTCTCCGGCATCCTCTACCGAGCACCCGGGTTTATGTACATCCCATGGATAGAAGACAGCAAATTGCCCGGGGCTAAGCACCAGCTCTGAGGCTCTTTCCACCGGCTCATATAACACGTAGTCTTGATCCTCCAGATAGTTCTCCGCGACCTTCAGCTCAGACAAGTGCCGGAGAACACCGATTCTTTCACGCCCGCGAACCAAATATTGAATGTCCACATGCTGCTCGTGTGACTCGAATTTCTGCTCCGGCGCCGGCTTCGTGACCGGCTCCTGAACGAGAGCGAATAAACCTTCCTCAATCTCATACTTGCCCACTTCCTGCTCATCAAGCCTCAGATTGCGGATGCTTTCCAGTCCACGGCGGATAAAGGACGGATACGTTTGACGTTCCGCTTCATAATGACGCATATCTCCGAAAATCATAGTCTCTCCCCCTCTGATTAAAAGACGCGAATACCGTCCGCTGATTCTGTTGCCCAGGCCCCTGCACCAGTTCTCACAAGATCATGTCTCAGCTTCCCGTCCATAACGTTCCTGCAGTCGATTATACGCCGGATAAGGAAGAGCTGTACATCCCGATATGAACCGTCTGCTGAAGCCGTGCCTTCATGAATGGTTCCTGCGCGACTGGCGAAGCCATCCTGCAAGCTCACGGGTAGTGAAGGCTAGATCTGTATAGACTGACAGACTGTTGTCAGGGATACCGGTGTATACTGGGAGTATCAAACAAGCGCACCCGGAAGGAGCAGCCCCTATGAATCAGCCGGAAATCAACGTGCAGGCCGGATCATCCATAAACTCGCAATACGTCACGCCACCTGGTGTACTCGGGCCGCGTGCCCTGAACCGGGCGCTGCTGGCCAGGCAGCATCTGCTCCAGCGGTCTACGATGCCGCCCTTGGACATGCTGGAGCATCTGGCTGGGATGCAGGCCCAAGCCCAAAATCCGCCCTACTTCGGGCTATGGACCCGGCTGGAGAGCTTTCGCCATGAAGCCTTGTCCTCGCTCATCCTAGACCGGCAGGCCGTACGGATCGTGCTGATGCGGGGCACCATTCATCTCGTGAGCGCCAGAGACAGCTTGAAGCTGCGGCCTCACACCCAGCCGATGCTGGACCGGTGGCTGAAGGGGCTGATGAACAAGCCGTTGCTGGGTCTGGATACCGCAGCAGTCGCCCTAGCTGCCCGTTCGCTCGTCGAGGAGCGGAGCCGGTCGTATCAGGAGCTCGGTCTGCTGCTTCAGCAGAAATGGCCGGACTACGCCGCAGAGGATCTGGCTAGAGCCGCACGTGCGCTGGTTCCGCTTGTCCAGGTGCCGCCCCGAGGCATCTGGGGCGCAGGCGGACAGGCACTGCACACGTCGCTCGAAGCCTGGCTGGGCTCCGCCTTGGACGACGATGCACCGCTCGACGAGACCATCCTGCGTTATCTGGGTGCATTCGGCCCGGCAACCGTTAAGGACGCCCAAGTTTGGTCAGGCTTGACCAAGCTGCGCGACGTCTTCGAGCGGCTCCGGCCTCGGCTGGCTGTATTTCGGGACGAGGCCGGCAATGAGCTGTTCGATCTGCCGGACGCCCCCCGCCCCGACCCGGATTCGCCGGCGCCTGTGCGCTTCTTATCCGAATTCGATAACATGCTGCTCTCCTATGCGGACCGCAGCCGGATTCTGGCAGAGCCGTACCGGCGCTTACTATTTACAGTCAACGGCATCATCCGAGCTGCCGTTCTGGTAGACGGCTTTGTCCGGGGCATGTGGACGATCGAGCGCAGACAGAGCGAGGCTACGTTAACAGTTCAATTATTCGAGCCGGTATTAGACCGGGACCGCAGTGCCTTGGAAGAAGAAGGTGCCCGCCTGCTGGCCTTCGCCGATGCAGATGCCGATCACCACTCTATCCGCATAGAGGCTGGGAAGTAACAGCATATCAGATTCAAACACACAGCAGCTCGCCCGCCTATCGCTACCTCATCCTAATCCTTGTACGGATCGAACTCATCCGCACCGGCCATACAGACTCCGATAGGCTTCAGCACGTGCAGCACCTCAATCGTCTCGGCATGGGCATCCAGCACCGATTGCAGCTGTCTGTACACGAACGGGCTCTCGTCCGTACCCGCACCCCTCAGCTCTACGCCGAAGCTGCTCACCGCCTCCCGCATCCGCTCCTCGCTGATCAGTCCGCCCGAGCGGGTGCGGGTTTTCCAGTTCATCTTGCCAGCTGCCTGAGTGCGGCTCATGGTCCGTCCGGCTCCATGCACCGTGCTGTAGAAGGCATCGCGGTTCTCGGCCGTATCCTTGCCTCTGACAATGACCGAGATGTCGCCCATGCTGCCGCCGATAAAGCCTAGCTGCCCCGGAGCCGATGGCGTAGCGCCCTTGCGCACGACCATCGTATCCCGGCCGTTATGCCTCTCCTGCCATGCATAGTTGTGGTGATTATGCACCTCTAGCTCCGCCTCGGCGCCCAGGATCGACAGCATTTGCCCGATCACATAATCCCTCCCTGCATAAGCGTAGCGTCCGGCCAGTCTCATCGCACGGACGTACATATCGCCCAGCTCACTGTTCAGATCGAGCAGCACGGGCGGCTGTTCCATGCTTTCTCCCGGTGCGCGTCCGAGAAACTCCCGCCCAGCGGCCAGATTCATGAATCCGCTCGCCGTCTTATGACCGAAGCCCCGGCTGCCGAAGTGATTGCCTATCCACAGTTGTCCCGTTACCGGCTCCTCGAACAAATCGACAAAGTGATTGCCGCTGCCCACCGTACCGAGCTGCGACTGGGCCAAAGCCTTCAATTTGTCATGCTCCTGCCTCCCGATCGCTTGATATACCTTCCAATCCGGATCATCGAATAGCTCATGGTCCACCTGCTCCTTATTCACCCGGCCCATGCCGAATGAGATCTGCCGGGCAATCCGATCCATGATCCCGGATAGCTGAGCCTTAATATCGGCGGCTAGAAGATTAGTACGCACCGCCTTATTGCCGCATGCAATATCGTAGCCGACGCCGGACGGCGAGATCTGCCCTTCATAGACCACCACCCCGCCGATCGGCTGGCTGTAGCCCTTATGATGATCCGCCATCAGCAGCGTCTGCACGACTTGACCGTGCTTCGAGCAGGTTTTCGCTTGCGCAAGCGCTCCTGGATCAGGCTCCCCCCATACGCGTACGCCGTCTATCGTCTGATAAGCCATACTGATTCACTCCTTATGTCTTCGTAGTTTCCCATACTTCCCTCAGAGCCGAACGGAAAAGAATATCCAACTCGCGATCCTGGCTGTTTCCCGAGCCTGCAAACTGCAGAGCCACTTGCTCCAAACGCTCTAGCTCTGCCTCCAGATAATTCTGAACCGGCCTGATCGCCGGCTCCATATCCAGCTCTTCCCCGGCCTTCTTCCTCTCCAGCAGGCGGCAGACAACCTGCATCAGCTCGCTGCTCTCCGGCACGATAGCCTTCAGCAGCTCTTCAAACTGTATAGGCGGCATCGTGCCGAACTGCTCAATCCATACACAAGCCAGCACCGGGCGCAGTACGTAGAAGTATTTTTTAATCCTAACCTGCTCGCCCCGCAAGTAATCCCGGTAATTGCCCTTGGCCATGTTCAAGTAATGATACATACAGGACTTCGGGGAAAAGGCGAATGGCGACAGACGCCGGATGCTCTCCGCTACGTTCCAATTCTCCTCATACCTGATCGGCGACTGAAGCCACTCCAACAGCGGTGGGTTCGACTTGCGGAACAGATTCAATGCCTTCTTCAGATCCCAGCCGTTGATATCCAGATTATCACTAATCGGCCTCTCGATCACATCCCGCTTTTCGAAGATCGATAAGTAGCTGTCCTCTGTACGGATATAGAGAAAACGCACATCATAATCGCTGTCGCGGGACGGAAACCCCCAAGCCCGGCTTCCCGACTCGCAGGCGAAGAGAATGCGAACCTGTTCCTCCCTCTCAATCCTGCGGAGCTCTTCCTGTATACGTGCCTGAATCTCGTTCATGGCCGCCCCTCCTCTGCTTGCTTATTGACCTCATGATCTCACATTCTCGCCCTGCGGAACATGGCATAAGTATGACGATGGGCCATAAAAGAAGCTAAGCTGTATTGTTCAGTCATGATCCGTTTTGTTACAATGAATAAACAACGCGGACCCGAACGGAGGAGCCAGATGGCTAGAGAAAGCTTTGACAAAGAAGTACAATTTCTACGCATGCTCGCCCTGACGAGCGGCGCCTACAACCGGCAGCAGTTTGCCCAGAGGCTTGGTATCTCCGTTCATACGTTCGACAAAACCCTTCGCCGGCTGAAAGAAATTGTAAGCTCGGTACACCGTCAGCTGCCCGAGGAGCAAGGACGCGAATTCGCGGAGACGCTGCGGTTTCAATATTATGAATCTGCCGAGCCGCTGCTGCTGTTTCTATTCCGTGCCAAGTCATTGAAGGAATCTGAAAGCGGACGTCTCTCTTTGCTGCTGGCCTCTTTGAAGGACCGGTCCTGCACCGCATTGGAGCTGCTGGATGTTTGCTCGAGCGAGATTCCATCCTACATGGCGATGCCTGACGAGAAGACGATCCGTTCCGATCTCAAATATCTGGAAGAGGTCGGCGTCATCCGCAGGCTGCCGGGTGCTCGCCCTTACCGGTATCGGCTGCATAATGAATTTGTGGAGGACCTATCCTCCGACGAGTTGACGGACCTGTATGACTTTGTTGATATCATGGCCAATACGAGCGTTCCCTCCCTGCAAGGCTATCTGCTTCGCGACAATCTGAAGAAAACCCTTATGCAGCCGGGAGAAACGGAACTAGCGGAAGTCTTTCTATATAAATATCACTACTATTCGCGCATCCTGGACGAAGCACATTTCCATAGCCTGCTTCATGCGATCCGGCGCAGGCGCAAGGTTTCCTTCCTATACTTTTCACCCAAAAATGAACAAAGCTACGGCTCCGCCAACTCCAATCCGCTCTTCGAGAAGGAATCCGCGGGGCGTCAAGAAACCGTTACTCCTCTACAGATCGTTTACGATCACCAATACGGCCGCTGGTACTTGATCGGGCATCATTCCCGCCAGAAATTGATCAAATTCCGTATGGAAGGACTCACCCGCGTTCAAGAAGAGGAAGAGGTGCCCGAAGAAGTCTGGCAATCGAGATTTGCCCACTGGGAGGACAAGAGCCGCTTCAGTTGGCTCGTCGATACGGGCAACCCGGTAACGGTCCGGGCCCGGTTCTTCAACCCCGAAGGCGCACGAACCAACTTCGTCAGGGAACGGGTACTGCTTCAGGGTCAATGGGGCCAGATTACGGAAGAGGAAGAACATTCGTTTATCTATGAGATTACCGTCAATGGAATTACCGAGATCAAGCCGTGGCTGCGAAGCTTCGGGTCCAGCTGCGAGGTATTGGAGCCATCTGGCTTGAGACGCGAAATCATAGCCGAGTGGAAGGAGATTTGGGGCTACTATGAACCCGTTCGAGAAAATCTTTAATTACCAGGTCATGTCGCGCCTGCAGGAGTCAGGAACCTTCACCGTCACGGCCCATGAGCGGGCATGGCTGGGTACGATGCTGGAGCATCCATCGGCGGAGGAAGCCTTCAGTTCGGACACCCTGGAGAAGCTGCGGAGCTTGCTGCAGACAGACGCCCCCACTCCGAAGGGCACCCACTTCGTGGAAAAGGCCCGCAGCTCACAGCGGCAGATTTATCATCCGCTGCTGCGAGTGCTGCGGCGCCTGATCGCTACCCAATCCGGGCTGCGGCTGACCTGCCGCACCAAGCATGGCCTGGAATTTCAGCAGCAGTCCGGCTTCCCGTATAAGCTGGAATATTCGATGGTTAAACAGGAATGGTACCTGATCTGGTATCACACCCGGCACAAAACGCTCATGAATACGAAGCTTGCCCATATCACGGCCGTCTCGGAGCAACAGATCCCCGCTGATCAGAGTGAACCTCTGATGACCGCTATAGCCGGGCGTCTGGAGCATAAGAAGCGCACAGCACTCGTCGAGATTGTCGAACGCTACCACAAGGAGCTATCCCGCATTTTGTATGCCTTCTCCTGCTTTGAGAAGGAGGTCGCTTATGATGAGGCACAGCATCGCTATACCATCCGGCTTCAGTTTATGAGCGATGAGAGCGAATACGTTTTATCCAAGCTCCGCTTTCTCGGTAAGCGCGTCCGGGTCATCGAGGGTCTCTATTTGCAGCAGCGTATGGCAGAGTCCGCAAGCAAAGCTCTAGCCCGTTATGGAGTAGATGTGCTGGAGGAAGAAGAAGTTTCGGGGCAGGCTATAGGCTAGCTGATTCCTCAGCGAAGGAAGGCCGTTGTATCCATGATGCCCATGCGCCACGAGACAAGATTCCCATCTCAGGGGACTTTGTCTTGTCTCGTTGCGAGGGTGGGTCTGTACTTGTTATCGATAATAAAAAAAGCCCGTCAATTTGCGCAAAAGCACAATCGACAGGCAGTTATGTCATACTTATGGTCGGGATGACACGATTTGAACATGCGACCCCCTGGTCCCAAACCAGGTGCTCTACCAAGCTGAGCTACATCCCGACGTATGAAGAAGAATGGAGCGGAAGACGGGAATCGAACCCGCGACCCTCGCCTTGGCAAGGCGATGCTCTACCGCTGAGCCACTTCCGCACACTTAATATTTCCCTCTGACACCGAACGTTTAATGGCGGAGCCGACGGGATTCGAACCCGCGGTCTCCTGCGTGACAGGCAGGCATGTTAGGCCTCTACACCACGGCTCCACACTTAAAAATTTGGTTGCGGGGGCAGGATTTGAACCTGCGGCCTTCGGGTTATGAGCCCGACGAGCTACCGGGCTGCTCCACCCCGCGATAGTATGGTGAACGCTGACGGGATCGAACCGCCGACCCTTACCCTGTCAAGGTAATGCTCTCCCAGCTGAGCTAAGCGTTCATGAAATGGTGACCCGTAGGGGATTCGAACCCCTGTTACCTCCGTGAAAGGGAGGTGTCTTAACCCCTTGACCAACGGGCCGTACTGATATATAACTTTAGGTTACAGGCTTGGCGACGTTCTACTCTCCCAGGACCCTGCGGTCCAAGTACCATCGACGCTGGAAGGCTTAACGTTCGTGTTCGGGATGGGTACGCGTGGTTCCCTTCCGCCATCATCACCAAACCTGTAATTCTCTCAAGGCTTGCACCTTGAAAACTGGATACGAAACTTAGCATGCTGAATGCTGTTTATTTGGATAAGCCCTCGACCGATTAGTATTCGTCAGCTCCACACGTTACCGCGCTTCCACCCCGAACCTATCTACCTCGTCGTCTACAAGGGGTCTTACATACTGGGAAATCTCATCTTGAGGGGGGCTTCACGCTTAGATGCTTTCAGCGCTTATCCCTTCCGTACTTGGCTATCCAGCCGTGCCTCTGGCGAGACAACTGGTACACCAGCGGTACGTCCATCCCGGTC